>JANQNZ010000167.1 GCA_028279315.1 Rhodophyticola sp.
TGACAAAGCGCCTGGCCGCCCGGACGGCCATGCGCGGGCGCGGCGGCTTCGCCTTGTTCCGCGCCTCTTCAGAGAGGTGAAGTCTTGTTGGGAAAGTCGAGGCACCCACCAAGTCCGTGTTGCTCTGCCAGCCCTACTCACTCGCCGCCGGCGTCTCCTCGCTTGTATCGGGATCCGCCGGCGCCGCCTCTCCTGTCGCATTGGTGGTGGCCGCGGTCAGCCGCCCATCCTCCCACTCGCCTTCGGCCACTTGGCCTGACGCATAGCGCATCACCCCTTGCCCCTGTCGGCGACCATTCACGAAAAGCCCTTCATAGACATCGCCCGTGGCATAAGTCGCAGTGCCCGCGCCGTTGATCTCCCCGTCGGCCCAAGCCCCCTCATACTGGAATCCATCGGCCATACTCAGCCGCCCTTGCCCCGCGCGCTGACCTTCGGCAAAACCGCCGTCATAGGTGGTGCCATCGGCATAGGTCGCAATCCCCTCGCCATGGCGCAAGCCGTTTTCCCACGCGCCTTCATAGCGATAGAGGAACTGGGCCTCAGTATAGGCCTCGCCCTGCTCTTCCGCCGCCGCCGCGTCGTAGTCAGGGTTTGGTTGGATCATCACCCCTTGCCCATGCTGGCGTGCATTCAGGAACTGGCCCTCATAGACCAGCCCATTGGCATACCGCGCCACGCCGAAGCCTTGGATCACCCCATCAACCCAATCCCCGTCATAGGTGGAGCCATCACCATAGGTGATCACCCCCCGGCCATGGGCCAGATCGTTGCGGAAACTGCCCTCATAGATCGAGCCATCGGGATAGGTGACACGCCCCTCCCCCTCGATCCGGCCACCGGTCCATTGCCCGACATAAAGATACCCGTCAGCGCCCGTAAAGGTCCCCTGCCCATGGCGCAAATCATCGGCGAAATCGCCTTCATAGACATCGCCATTGGCATAGCGCACAACGCCTTGGCCCGCGCGCTGCCCGTTGACCAGCGTGCCTTCATAGACATCGCCATTGGGCTGCGTCAGGACGCCCTCGCCATTGATCTGGCCACCGGCCCAATCGCCCTCATAGACCACGCCATCAGCCATCTCCAACCGCCCTGTCCCGGCGCGCTGACCACCTTCGAACTCGCCATCATAGACCGCGCCATCGGGGTAACGGATCGTGCCCCGCCCCTGTTTCAGCCCATTGTCCCATTGGCCCTCATAGCGATAGCCATTGGGACTTTCCATCACGCCGGTGCCATGGTGGAGCGCGTTTTGAAACCCGCCCTCATACCGCACCCCATTGGCGTAAAGCGCCACGCCTTGGCCATTGATCCGCCCATCGGACCACTCACCTTCATAGGTGGA
The DNA here is from genome assembly GCA_028279315.1 of Rhodophyticola sp. Taxonomy (GTDB): domain Bacteria; phylum Pseudomonadota; class Alphaproteobacteria; order Rhodobacterales; family Rhodobacteraceae; genus Rhodophyticola. The sequence continues at coordinate 1,349 of JANQNZ010000167.1, forward strand.
ACCATCGGCAAAGGTGATATTCCCGAACCCTTCCGGCCGCCCGGCGGCAAAGGCGCCTTCATAGATCGAACCATCGGGAAAGACCGCGCGCCCCTGGCCGCGGATTTCGCCATCGACCCATTCACCTGTGTATTCATACCCATTGGGCAGCCGATAGGTGCCTTGCCCATGCTGCACGCCGTTGCGGAACTCTCCTTCGTAAATCCCGCCATTGTCATATTGCTGAATATCGACCTGGCCACCCGATTGCGCGGCACCCGGGCTGGCCCAGGCCAGGCCGATCACCCCGGCCACTGCAACCCCGGCCAATGTTCCGCGCGCGCGTTTCTGCACCTTTGTCTCCCTCGCCAATCCGATTGCCGCCATCCCCGTTCCCGACCCAAACCTAGGTGAGGAGAAAAGCCCCCGCAACGCATTTCCCGGTGAAAGAGCCCGCGAACGGCTTGGCCCCGCCGACCGATCTGCTAAGAAAGCGCGGGATCACGTGAAACCGGGCTTGACCCATGTCTGAGACCTTCCGCCTTACCCTTGCTCAGTTGAACCCAACCGTGGGGGACCTTGACGGCAATGCCGCCAAAGCCCGCGCAGCCTGGGCCGAAGCGAAGTCGGCGGGCGCCCATATGATCGCCTTCCCGGAGATGTTCATCACCGGCTATCAGCTGCAGGACCTGGTGAAGAAACCCGCTTTTGCCGCGGATGTGCAGCGGGTTTTGGAACAGCTCGCCACGGATTGCGCCGATGGCCCGGCCATTGGCGTCGGCGGCCCGCTTCCGGGCGGCAACAAGCCCTTCAACGCCTATTTCGTCCTGCAAGACGGCAAGATCAGCGCGCAAATCCTGAAACATCACCTGCCGAATTACAGCGTTTTTGACGAGAAGCGCTATTACAACGCGGGCGATCCTGCGGGGCCCGTCCGCATCGGCCCGGTGCGGGTGGGCATCCCGATCTGCGAAGATGCCTGGTTTGAGGATGTCTGTGAGACTCTGGCCGAAAGCGGCGCGCAGATTCTCTTTGTGCCCAACGGCTCCCCTTATCACCGGGGCAAGTTCGGCCTTCGCCATATGATCATGGTCTCCCGCGTCGTCGAAACCGGCCTACCGCTCGCTTATCTGAACCTCCTCGGCGGCCAGGACGATCAGATTTTCGACGGTGCCAGCTTCGTGCTGAACCCCGGCGGCCAGCTCACCCATCAGATGCCCGCTTTCGAAGAGGGACTCTTCCATGTCGATTTCGAAGAGACGGCGGAGGGTTGGCGCGCGATCCCGGGCGAGAAGGCCAAACTCCCCGATGAGTGGGAGGCCGATTACCGCGTCATGGTGGACGCGACGCGGGACTACCTCGCGAAGGCGGGCTTCTCGAAAGTGGTTTTAGGACTCTCGGGCGGGATCGACTCGGCCCTTGTGGCAACCATCGCCGCCGATGCGCTTGGGCCGGAAAACGTGCGCTGCGTGATGCTGCCCTCGGAATACACCTCCGACACCTCCCTCGAAGACGCCGCCGATGTGGCCCGCCGCCTTGGCACCCGCCTCGACACCGTGCCCATCTCCGGCCCCCGCGCCGCCGTAACCGAGGCGCTGGCACCGCTTTTCAACGGCACCGAACCGGGCGTGGCCGAGGAAAACATCCAGTCTCGCCTGCGCGGCGTGGCGCTCATGGCGCTATCCAACAAATTCAACGAGATGCTGCTCACCACTGGCAATAAATCCGAGGTCGCCGTGGGCTATGCCACGATCTATGGCGATATGGCGGGTGGCTATAACCCGATCAAAGACCTTTACAAAACCCGGGTGTTTGAGACCTGCCGCTGGCGGAACGCCAACCACCGCCCTTGGATGAAAGCGCCCGCGGGAGAGGTGATCCCACCCCGCGTCATCGACAAGCCCCCCACGGCAGAGCTGCGCGCAAACCAGAAAGACGAAGACAGCCTACCGCCTTACGATGTGCTGGACGCGATCCTAGACATGCTGATCGATAAGGAAGCCTCCGTCGCCGATGTGGTCGCTGCGGGCTTCGACCGGGAGACCGTCAAAAAGGTCGAACACCTGATTTATATCAGCGAATACAAGCGCTTCCAGTCTGCCCCCGGCGCGCGCCTTACCGAACGCGCCTTCTGGCTCGACCGCCGCTATCCCATCGTGAACCGCTGGCGCGACAACTCTCAGGGCTGATCAAACCGAAGGCGGCCGCCCCTTTCCTGGGCTCCGCCTCACTGTCTTTGCTTCGTAAATACTCCGGGGAGCGCGAGGGGCTGGCCCCTCGCCCGGATCGGCGCCGCAGGCGACGAAACGCATCACAACCAGGTGTGAAAACTCCGATCCGCCATCGGCTCAACCATCGCGGCCACATGGGCATGATGCGGCGCGTAAATCTCCGCTACGCGTGCTGCGGCGTCCTCAGCGCTCATTTCCTCGCTGTCGCCAGTCCGGCGGCTGGTCAGCTCAACCACGCCTTTCTCCAAGCCCCGCGGCCCCACCGTGATCCGCCAAGGCAGCCCGATCAGGTCCATCGACGCGAATTTCGCGCCCGCGCGTTCGTCCCGGTCATCATAAAGCGGCTCCAGCCCTTTGGCCTTCAGCGCTTTGTAAAGCGCCTCACAGGCCGCGTCGGTCCCGCTATCTCCTTGGCGCAGATTGACAATCCCGACATGGAAGGGCGTGACACCTTCAGGCCAGATGATCCCTTTCTCATCATGGCTCGCCTCGATGATCGCGCCCACCAGACGGCTCACCCCAATCCCGTGAGACCCCATATGGAGCGGCACCCGCTCCCCGCCTTCATTCTGGACGAAGGCGCCCAGTTTCTCGGAATACTCCGTCCCGAAATAGAAGATTTGCCCGACCTCAATCCCGCGGGCCTGGCGCCGCCGCGCCTCAGGGATTTGGTTGAAAAGGCCCGCGTCGTGGGTCTCATCGGTTCGGGCATAGCGGGACGTAAACTCTTCGAGGACAGCCTGGCATTGCGGAACGGAATCATAGTCAATCTCACGCTCGCCAAATGTCAGATCGGTGATCTCCGCATCATAGAACACCTCACTTTCGCCGGTGTCGGCCAGAACCAGGAATTCATGGGTGTAATCACCGCCAATCGGCCCGCTATCTGCCCGCATCGGGATCGCCTGCAGGCCCATCCGCTCATAGGTCCGAAGGTAGCTGACCAAATGCCGGTTATAGGCATGAAGCGCCATGTCCTTTGATAGATCAAAGTTATAGCCGTCCTTCATCAGGAACTCCCGGCCCCGCATCACACCAAAGCGCGGCCGCACTTCATCCCGGAACTTCCACTGCACATGGTAAAGCGTCAGCGGCAGTGCTTTGTAGGAGGTCACGTAATTCGCGACGATCTCGGTGATCATCTCTTCATTGGTCGGACCGTAGAGCATCTCCCGGTCATGGCGGTCTTTCAGGCGCAGCATTTCCGGGCCGTAGGCGTCGTAGCGCCCGCTCACGCGCCACAAATCCGCTGATTGCAGGGTCGGCATCAGCATCGGGACATGGCCTGCGCGGATCTGCTCCTCATGTACGATCTGCTCAATCCGGCGCAGCACTTTGAAGCCCAAAGGCAGCCAGGAATAGATGCCCGCGCTGGCCTGCCGGATCATGCCCGCACGCAGCATCAGCCGGTGGCTGACGATCTGCGCCTCGGCAGGCGTTTCTTTCAGAACCGGCAGGAAATAGCGGCTTAGGCGCATCGTCTCTAACCTCATCGGGGACATTCCGCCCGGCTTAGGCCAAAGCCCCGGCCCGGGCAAGAGATCACAGATGCGTGATCACCTTGACGGGTTCGGGTCGAGGTCTATTTCGCTAGTGTGTGAAAAATACACACACTGAATGGGAAGGAAATTCAAATGTCCAAATCTCTGCTTGCCAGCGCGCTGACCGCCGCAACACTTGCCGCCTCGGCCGCCAATGCCCAAACCATCGTTGATATCGCTGCAGGCGATGAGCGGTTCTCAACCCTGGTCGCCGCCGTCACCGCCGCGGGCCTTGCCGAAACGCTCTCAGGCCCCGGCCCCTTCACCGTCTTCGCACCCGTGAATGACGCCTTCGCAGCCTTGCCCGAAGGCACGGTTGAAACCCTGCTTCAGCCCGAAAACCAAGGTCAGCTGACCGATATCCTGCTCTACCATGTGGATGATCGGGAGCTGACCTCCGACATGCTGCCGACCGGCTCGATCACGATCCGTCCGGCGCTCGCCTCCGCGCGGCTCTGCGTCACGGCAGGCTCCAGCGGTGTCTCCATCGCCGATGGTTCCGGCAGCGCCGCCAATGTGGTCATCGCGGATATCGAAGCCGAAAACGGCGTGATCCATGTGATCGATAAGGTGCTGCTGCCGGGCGACCGCCCTGCCTGCCACTAACGCGCGTTACGGGCCGTCGCGGACCATCGCTTCGGCCCCAAGCGCACCGGCCAAGGCCTGAAACCGGGCCTCGGCCACTTCGCCAAAAAGATCGCGGCCTGCATCGGTCTTGAGCGTCAGTTCCAGCACCTTCTTTTTCGGGTAGAGCCTGAGCGCCCCGTGATCCGTGGGCCGGTCGAGCGCAAACATCGCCCCGAACCTGACCGCGCGGCCTAAGATTTCGGCCTGGATGACATCGCGCTCTGGCACCAGGTCCAGCAGCCGGTCGTCGAAATTGGTGCCCGAGCGGCTGGATTTGTAGCGATGCAGAAGTGCCAAGCCCAGAAACACCCGTTCGGCGTGGGTCATGCCACCCAGATTGGCCCGCGTCGCGTTGTCGAAACACACTTCGGCGCGGTAATCGGGATGCGCCCGCCAACTGACATCGTGCAGATGGCAGGCCGCGCGCACCAGGCGTTTCCGCGCCGGTTTGGCGTTGGTGAAAAGCGGCTCCACAAAGCGATAGAGCGCCCGGCCAAAGCCTGGCATTCGCGCATTGACCGATTCCGCGTGTCGCGTGGCCTCGATCAGCGGGTCGCGATGGCGGAGCGCATCGGGCATTTGCTCATAAAGCAGCCCTTCACGGATACCGTAGCTTGAGATCGCCACCTCACGCGGGCGGAACTCCCTGACCAGACGTTTCAGTACCTCAGACGCCCAGGGCACCAACCGCATCCGCGCCTCACTGGTGCCGGTTTGGGCACGCAGCGTGTCGATATCGGTCTTGGCGATATAGGCGATGGTTTCGTGAATGGCCTTCGGCGTCATCCGGTATTCGTGCAGCACTTTGAGCGGATAGCCGCGCCGCTCCATATCGATCCGCGCAATGGCCCGCCAAGACCCGCCGACCAGGAACAACCGCTCAGGCGGGTCGGGGAAGCGGGCGTGTAGCTCCTGCATGCGCGTCTTGATATGGGCGCGCATGGCCTTCTTGCCGCCTTTCAGCCCCATCAGCTTCAAAGGTCCAAGATCGGAGGTTTCACAGCGCCCAATCTCACCCCCGCCCATCAGTTCGGCCAGTTCCATCGACGAGCCACCGATGTCGCAGATCAACCCTTGCGCCCCGGGCCACCCGAGAAGGACCCCCTGCGCCGCCAACCGCGCCTCCTCGGCACCATCGACCACAACGATCTTCAGACCGGTTTCCGCCTCGACCTCAGCGCGGAACTCCGGGCCATCTTCGGCCTCCCGCACCGCCGCGGTCGCGACCGTCAGGAGCGGTGAGACATCCATGCCCTTGGCCAAGGCCGCAAATCGGCGGAGCGCCACCAAGGCCCGCGCCCGGCCATCCGGGCTGAGCCGTCCGGTTTCAGCGAACCCGGCGCCCAAGCCACAAAGGATTTTCTCATTGAAGAAATAGGCAGGCGAGCGCGCAGCCCCGTCGAACACCACCAGGCGCACCGAGTTCGAGCCGATATCGATCACCCCAACCCGGCTGAGCGCCCGCGCCTCTGGCCCGTCGAATAGCGGCGCGCCGAACGGCCCCCAATCGGGGTGCGTCTCAATGGAAACGGCAGCCTCTCCCATCATGGATCAAGCCATGACATGGGCGCCCCGCAGCCGTCAATCGTTGGAATGGGTTAGCGCGGGCACGTCCTTGGCGCCCGCAGACCCCCGGCCAGACAGTGAGGGGTTCTCCATAAAGAACCGGTGGCAGGAGAACGGGTTCTCGATCGCGTCGAGATCGGGGCGTTTGAAGCTTCCATCAGGCTGCAACACCCAGCTTTGCGCCACATCGGCCAGATTGGCGGCCATGATCTGGCTGACGATCTGGGCTTTCACGGTGGCGTTTTTGCATTCCACCAAGGTTTCGACCCGGCGGTTCAGGTTCCGCCCCATCCAATCGGCAGAGCTGATATAGACCTTGGCCTTCTTCGCGGGCAGGCCGAACCCGTTGCCGAAACAGACAATCCGCGAATGCTCCAAGAACCGGCCGACCACCGATTTCACCCGGATATTCTCAGAGAGGCCCTTCACCCCGGGCCGGAGGCCGCAAATCCCCCGGATCACCAGGTCAATCTTCACCCCCGCCTGGCTTGCCTCATACAGCGCGTCGATCACGTCGGATTCGATCAAGCTGTTCATCTTCGCCCAAACCATCGCGGGTTTGCCCGCCTTGGCGAACTCTGCCTCGGCTTTGAGGTTCTCGATGATCGTGGATTTCAGCGAGATCGGGGAAATCCGCAGGTTCTCCAACCCCTCCGGCTCCGCATATCCGCCGACATAATTGAACACCTTCGTCGCATCGCGTCCAAGCGCGTCGTCACAGGTGAAGAGGCTGAGGTCGGTGTAGATCCGCGCCGTGATCGGGTGATAATTGCCGGTGCCGTAATGGGTATAGGTGACCAGCTTGTCATGCTCACGCCGGACCACGGTCGAGATTTTTGCGTGGGTCTTATAGTTGATGAACCCATAGACCACATGGGCGCCGGAGCGTTCCAGTTTGCGCGACTGGCGGATATTCGCGGCCTCATCGAAGCGGGCCTTCAACTCCACCAGCGCGGTGACCGATTTACCATTCTCCGCCGCCTCACAGAGCGCATCCACAATCGGGCTTTCATTCGATGTCCGATAAAGCGTCTGTTTGATCGCCACCACGTCAGGGTCCCGCGCCGCTTGGGCCAGGAAGCGGATCACCATATCGAAGGTCTCGTAAGGGTGATGCAGCAGCATGTCCTTCTGCCGGATCGCGGCGAACATGTCGCCGTCATGATCCAGAACCCGTTCCGGCACCCGCGGCACGAAGGTCGGCCACAACAGATCGGGGCGGTCATCGATCACCAGCTCTTTCAGGGCGATCAGGCCGATCATACCGTCGACTTCGACAATCTCATCGCCCTCGACATGCAATTGC
>JANQNZ010000226.1 GCA_028279315.1 Rhodophyticola sp.
CAGATCGTCTATGCCGAGGGCGCCGCGACGGAGAGTTTTCACCTCGGCGATCAAGGGCTTGAGGCCTTGAGCGATGCCGGTCGAGAGGATTTGTTCCGCCAATTCCCGCATCTGCGGGCCGACCCGAACATCTATGGCCCAACCGCGCGCTGCTGCGCCAAAGCCCATGAGGCCAAGCTGATCCTGGCCTAAAACAGGCACCCTCGACAGAGGTGTCAGCCGGACGTAGGGATGGGGCGAGACCCAAATCTGCAAATCCCTATCAGGCCCCATGTCCGATCAGTCCTCCGTTTCACCCATGCCATTACCCGGCGGCCATCTGCCTCAATCACGCAGGGGCTGAGGGCGGTGGATACCGGCGCCCCAAATCTGGATCGGTTCTTGCAAGATCACGCCGATTACGTCACCGCGCTGCGCTCGACCGGCGCGGTGGTGATCGAATTGCCGCCACTCGACGCCTTTCCCGATGCGGTTTTTGTGGAGGACACCGCGCTCTGCCTGCCTGAAGGGGCGGTCTTGATGCGCCCCGGCGCCCCAAGCCGGTTGGGTGAGGTTGCCGAAATGGCCCCGAGCTTGCGCGCGCTTTACCCCGATCTGCGGGAAATTGCGGCACCGGGGCATATCGAGGGCGGCGATATCCTGACCACGGAGCGCGAAATCCTGGTCGGGCTTTCGGCGCGGACGGATGCTGCGGGGGTCGCGGCGCTGACCGACGCCGTGGCGGGTTGGGGATATGACGTGCGCGTCGTCGAAACGCCGCCGGACATCCTGCATTTCAAGACCGATTGCGCGCTTTTGGACGGGGAGACGATCCTATCGACGAAACGCCTCGCGGATTCAGGCTGTTTCACCGGCTATCGAGTGATCCATGTTGCGGACGGTGAAGAGGCCGCGGCCAACGCCATTCGGTTCAATGATTTGGTGATCTGTCCGGCGGGGTTTCCGAAGACCGCGGAGGCATTGATGAAGGCGGGGTATGACGTGGTCACGGTCGGGAATACTGAAGCGGCGAAGCTGGATGGTGGCATGTCTTGCCTCTCGCTTCGGTTTACGCCGCCTGGCTGAGTTCGGATTGGCCTTTCGTAGGGCGGGACTTGTCCCGCCGCGCAGAACCACTATCGCGCGGCTATGGCGGGACAAGTCCCGCCCTACGGCCTGACCACGGATGAGCTGGACCGAACAGAAGACCCGCTCTTCCACCTCCCCTGCCCGAATAACGCGGCGAAGCCGCCGGGCATCGACAGGCCGCCCGGGCGGTCTGGCGATTGGGGAAGGCTTGGTGTTGAGATCAGAGCGAGGCCGGACTTGGCTGGGATAAAGCGCTATCGCTCAACCGTTGGATCGCCAGCCCTCGGCCTGTCGATGCCCGGCTTCTGTTGCGCTTGAGGCAGCCACGGATTGATCGGCGGCCTCAGATCACCCCGTCATTGCGCAACCTTTGAGCTCACACCGCATGAAACGCCTGGCGCACCAGATCAGCCAGCGCCTCATGGGGCTCATCCCCTTGCACCTCCGCGCGGTACAGATTGACCTTCACAGCCGGCAAATCAGGCAGCGCGCCGTTATGGGAAATCCGCTCCACATAAGGCGGCTCGGTCCCTTCGATACAGGCATGGACGGCCAGATCGGCGCTGACCGAGGCCTCAACCGTGCGGATCGAGTCGCTTTCAACCGCCATTTCCCAGCCAATCCCGGCGTGATCCAGCGCGTTATGCACCGCTTTGCGGAAGATACAGGCATGTTCAAACGCAAGCCGCAGCGGGCGTTGCTTCCAGACCTGACCGTTCTGTGCCCCGACCCAAACCAGCGGGCGTTCCAGCAGCGTCTCGCCGCCCGGGTCCACATGATCCTCGGTGGTCAGGATCATATCAACCTCGCCCCGGTCAAAGAGGGTCTTCAAGCGCCGCGTGTAAGACGAGACAAGCTGCACCTTCATCCGGGGATAGGCCGCGTTGAACCGGTGCAACACCTGCGGGATCGCAGGATAAACGATGTCATGGGGGACGCCGAGGAACAGCTCCCCCTCATATTCGGTTGAGGTGAGCTTGCCTAAAACCTCGTCATTCAACTCCAACATCCGCCGGGCATAGCCCAACATCTGTTCGCCGGCACCGGTCAGCGAAAGCTTCCGCGCGCTGCGGTTCAGAAGGTCCACGCCCACCGCCTCTTCCAGCCGCTTCAACTGCATCGAAACCGCCGATTGCGTGAGGTTCAGGAAGCCGCTGGCCTTGGTCACGCCGCCTGAATCGGCAACGGTCACAAACGCCCTGAGCGCGGTCAGATCGAGATTACGCGGCATATCACACCTCTTGATGGATCACTTCAGAAACATTCGTTTTCAATATGACCGATGATGCTCCATATATCAAGCATTCCGATATTTCCCTCCCGTCGGATCACAAACTGGAAAGGACAGAACATGGCCAATACGCTCACCCATCGCCGCGCCATGCCGGCCCGCCGGGCTGGCCTGGTTCGCCTGATCTCCACCGCTTTTGCCGCCTGGCGCCAACGCCGGGCCCTGGAAGGCCTGGACGCTCATGCGCGCCGGGACCTGGGCCTCAGCGAAAGCGACATCCATATCGAATCTGCGCGTCCGATTTGGGATGTGCCGCAAAACTGGCGGCTCTAATAGCCAAAAACTATCGGTTTCGGAGCACCCAGACCTCCGGTATCGCTTGAAATAACGCCCATCCTGCCCAATATTCCCTGGCAAGGATGGGCGTTTTCCGTGCGCCCTGCTGAATGCTTCTAGTTGGAGGAACACATGGCAGAGTTTGACACGATCCGGTCCCGCGCCATTGGCGTCGATCAGGCCCAGATCGATGAGGGCCTTCGCGCCCATATGAACAAAGTCTATGCCACCATGTCCGGTGGTCTGGCGATCACAGCGGCAGGCGCTTGGGCCATTGCCAACCTCTCGGTCACAAATGACCCGATTGGCGCAACCATCGCGCTGCGCGAGGGCGTCTATCTGACCGGTTTGGGCGAGACGCTCTTTGCAACGCCGCTCCGTTGGGTGGTGATGTTCGCCCCGCTTGCCTTCCTGCTCTTTGGCTGGGGCGCGCTGATGCGCCGGGGCTCGGCCGCGGCCGTCTCCCTTGGCTTCTTCATCTTTGCTGCCGTGATGGGCATCTCGATGAGCGCCATCTTCCTGGTGTTCACACCCTTCTCCATCGTGCAGACCTTCCTGGTGACGGCCATCGCCTTCGCAGGGCTCAGTCTATGGGGCTACACCACCAAACGCGATATCAGCGGATGGGGCAGCTTCCTGATCATGGGGGTCATCGGCCTTCTGGTTGCGATGATCGTCAATATTTTCCTGCAATCGCCCGCAATGATGTTCGCGATCTCCGCGATTGGGGTTCTGATCTTCGCCGCGCTGACCGCGTTCTACACGCAGCAGATCAAGAACGACTATGTGGCCCACGCGGTCCATGGCGATCAGGAGTGGCTGGACAAAGCCGCCATAGACGGCGCGCTTAGCCTCTACATCAGCTTCCTGAACATGTTCCAGTTCCTACTGATGTTCCTGGGCCAACAGGAATAGGCTAGACATCATAGAACGACCAAAGGGCCAGCCATCCGGGCTGGCCCTTTTTCTGTTCTGTGTCCGTGGTGCGGCCCAACAGCAATTGCAACGGGAGCCGCGACAGCGCCTGCCCGTGGGGTGGCGCGTCCGACGATCATTCGATGCACTTTATCGCAACCCAGTCATTGCTTCCAAAGAAGGATGCGCGGAGACGGCCAAAGCGCCAGCCCGCCGGGACGGGCAGGCGCTGTCGCGGCGGGCCTGCGGCCCTTGATTCCGCTCCCGTTCCGAATTGCGGCATCGGGGGCCGGGGTGCGAAAGCTCTAAATCCGCCGCCCCATCTGCACCGCCGGGAACCCAATCCCGGGTCTCAGCATCACCTCGATCTCCCCCAAAACCTCAAACCCCATCGCCTGATAAAACGGCACCGCCGTGCGTGTGCTCTGGCAGGAGAGCCGCCGCACACCGTTGGCGCGGGCTTGGTCAAACACATGGCTCAAAATCGCCCCCGCTAGCCCTTTCCGCACCGCCTCGGGATGGGTCACCACATGGCGGACATGCCCCAAATCGCGCGGGCCCACACCCCCTTGCGGCCCGGACAGAGTCCAGCCCCCGGCAGAAAGCGCGTGGCCCGCCTCATTCTCCGCCATGTAATAGGTGCCGGAGCGCAGCAGCCCCGGCTGCGCGCGGGAGATCAGCGGCAAAGCGGTCACCAGGACCGAGGGCGGGTAATCCGCCTTCAGAAGCGCCGGGTAAGCCACCGCCAGAAGCGCGTCGATGGCGGGCGTATCGGCGCCGGTAGTTGGGCGGATGGTGATTTGTTGGGTCATGACCCCCTCCGTCAGGTCGATCTGGGCATGAAAAAAGGGCCGCGCAAGATGCGCGGCCCTTGTCGGTTCTCTCAAGTTGGCGTCAGATTACTTGATCTTGCCTTCCTTGTATTCGACATGTTTCCGCGCGACGGGGTCGTATTTACGCACCACCATCTTCTCGGTCATCGTGCGCGCGTTTTTCTTGGTCACATAGAAATGGCCCGTCCCGGCGGACGAGTTCAGGCGGATTTTGATCGTGGTGGGCTTCGCCATGATGCGGGCTCCTTACGCGGGTGTCGGGCCGGGGCCGGGTTCGGCCATATCCGGGGGTAATTCAGATGAAGGGGCGTTTTACTCGCGCGGCTTGCGGTGTCAACCGAAAAGCGGCTGGAGGGTGAGCGACCAGGCCAGCCCCGCCAAGGCCATGATCGGCAAGACGATCAGAAGGTCGAGCTTCCGCCAAAGAAGCAGCGCCGCGGCGAGCGCGGCAAGGACAAGTGCGCCGGGCAGAAGCGTCCCCCACTCGGGGGTCCAGATGAGGAGCGGGCCAAGGGAGACCTGGCTGACCCCAGCGAAGAATACATGCAGCGCGAACCAGAGCGAGAGGTTTAGGATCACCCCCACCACGGCGGCGGTGATGGCGTTCAAGGCCCCCGTCAGGCGCGGCTGCGCGCTGATCCATTCGATGTACGGGGCGCCTGCGAAGATCCAAAGGAAGCAGGGGATGAAAGTGACCCAGAGCGTGACCAACGCCGCCGCGACGCCAAGCGCAAACCCACCCGCCTGCGCGCCCGCCAGAAAGCCCACAAACTCCGTCACCAGGATCAACGGCCCGGGTGTCGTCTCGGCCAGGCCCAACGCATCCATCATCTGCCCCGTGGTCAGCCAGCCAAAATCGCCCACCACCTCCTGCACCATATAGGCCAAGACTGCATAAGCGCCGCCGAAGGTCACCACGGCAAGCTTTGAGAAGAAGAGGCCAAGTTGGGTCAAGAGCCCCTCCGGCGCGGCGAGATAAAGCGCGACCAGCGGTAACAGCCAAAGCGCCGCCCAGATCGCGACGGTTTTGGCGGTGCCGCTATGGGAGACGGGTGGCGGCGGCGCAGCTTGCGCCTCCCCCGCCATCGCCACGGCGCCGATCAGCGCGGCGGCCAGGATGATCAGTGGGAACGGGACTTGGAAGACAAAGAGGCCCAGAAAGGCCGCCCCGGCCAGCCCATAGGCCAGGCGCAAGGTCAGGGCCTTTTGGCTCACCTTCAGAAGCGCCTGAATCACGATAATGATGACCGTGGCCTTGATGCCGAGAAACATCGCCTCGACCGCTGGAACCTGGCCAAAACCCGCATAAAGCATCGCCAGTGCCAGGATCACCGCCGCGCCTGGCAGCACAAAGAGCGCGCCCGCGATCAACCCACCCGGGACGCCCGCCAACCGCCATCCGGCATAGGTCGCCAATTGCATCGCCTCCGGCCCCGGCAGCAGCATGCAGAAGGAGAGCGCGTTCAGGAATTGCCGCTCCGTCAACCAGGGCCGGTCCTCAACCAGCTCTTTGTGCATCAGCGCGATCTGGGCGGCAGGGCCACCGAAGCTCATCACGCCGATACGGCCGAAAACGCGGGTGATCTCGGCCAAAGGCGGATGGGCGGGCGCAGGGTTGGCGTCGATGGTCAAGCGGGCTCTCCCCAGGGAGGATCAGGGCCTTCTAAAGCGGAGCCGGGGTGGGACGCCCGTGAAGGTTTTGTGACGCCCAGGCGTGGGGCCCGGAATTTTGCAAAATTCCGTATCGGATCCTTGCAAGGATCCGGCGGTCAGAGATCAATCGGTTCCATCACCTCGGGGTCATGCACTGTCACACCGGGCAAGGCCGCTTTCAGCTCATCGGCGGTCTGCGCCAGAAGCGGGAAGGTCTTGTAATGGTACGGAATGACCGTCTGGAATTTGAAAAGCGCTGAGGCCGCATAAGCCGCGCGGCACATATCCATGGTGAAATGCCCACCCGCCGACAGGATACCGATCTCGGGCTGATGCAGCGCCTGCAACACGCCCATATCGGCCATCACATCGGTATCGCCTGAGACATAGACCGCCCGCCCTTCGCCCGCGATCATGTACCCGGCCTCGCCGCCCGCGTAAACCGGACCGCCGTCGCCCGGCATGGAGGAGGAATGGGCCGCGTTCACCATCGTCACCGCCACATTGCCGATCTGGACCGTGCCGCCTTTGTTGAAGCCGACCACCTCCAGGCCATCGGCCTCCTCCCACCAGGCCATCAAATCGTAGATGCCATAGACCGGCACGCCCAATTCTTTGGCGAGCGCGGGCACATGGCCCGTGTGGTCGAAATGCCCATGGGTGATCAGGATCGCGGTGGCGCCGGCATTCGCCTCCTCCCGCCGGTCCATGGGGAAGAGCGGGTTGCCCTCTTCCCAGGGGTCGATCAGCAGAACCTGATCCTCGATCTCCAACCGCACGGCGGAATGCCCAAGCCAGGTGTAGCGCATCGCCGATCCCTCCCTATCTTGATCCTTGAGGCAAATCTAACCGGGATCGGCGGGGGTGCAAATGGAGTTGAGCCAGACGCTCGACATCTACTGTGAGAGGATGAGTGCGGCGTTCTGGGCCGAGCCGGTGAATGCACTGACCAATCTGGCCTTCATCTTGGCCGCTTTGGTGATGGCCATCCGGCTACGCGGCGCAAACCTGCCGCTGGCCAATGCGCTGACGGTTATCCTCTTCTGCATCGGCGTCGGGTCTTTCCTGTTTCACACCTTTGCCACGGGTTGGGCGGCCCTTGTTGATGTGATCCCGATCGTGCTGTTCATCCTGACCTATCTCTTCGCGATCAATCGGGATGCCTGGGGCTGGCCGCTCTGGCTGTCGCTTTTGGGGACAGCGGCGTTCCTGCCTTACGCAGCGGCCACCGGGTCAGTCTTCGCCGCCCTCCCCTTCTTCGAGATTTCCGCAGGCTATTGGCCGGTGCCGCTTGCGATTGTGATCTACGCCGCGCTCCTTTGGCGCCGCCTGCCCGAATTGGCACGGGGTATGGTGATTGGGGCGGGGATTTTGACCCTCTCGCTCACCGCCCGCAGCGTCGATCTGCCTGCCTGTGAGGCGGTCCCCTTCGGCACCCATTTCCTGTGGCACATCCTGAATGCCACGATGCTGGCCTGGATGATCGAGATTTACCGCCGCCACATGCTTGCGACCCGGGCAGGCCGGGGCTAAACCCAGGCCCGCACATGGCAGACGGGAGTGGCCCACATGTCCATCGACAAAGACACCGCCGCGAAGGTGGCGAAGCTCGCCCGGATCAAAGTCGAGCCGGAGGAGTTGGACGCGCTTGCGGTTGAGTTCAACGCGATCCTGGGTTTCATCGAGCAACTGAATGAGCTGGATGTCGAGGATGTGGCGCCGATGACCTCGGTCACGCCCATGCGCCTGAAACGCCGCGCGGATGTCGTCACCGATGGCAACCAGCAGGAGAAGGTGTTGTCCAATGCGCCCGACGCGCGGGAAGGGTTCTTTGCGGTGCCGAAGGTGGTTGAGTGATGTCCGATCTGACCAAACTGACGATTGCCGAGGCCCGTGATGCGCTGCGTCAAGGGGAGGTGACCTCTGTCGAGCTAACGGAAGCCTGTCTCAGCGCCATCGACCAGGCCGACGCGTTTGGGGCCTTCGTGCATAAAACACCCGACATCGCGCGCGACCGCGCCAAAGCCGCCGACGACCGGATCAAAGCGGGCGATGCACCCGCCATGTGCGGCATCCCCGTGGGCATCAAAGACCTGTTCTGCACCGAAGGCGTGCCGTCCCAAGCAGGCTCCAAAATCCTGGAAGGCTTCCTGCCGGAATACGAATCCACTGTCTCGGGCCAGTTGAAAGACGCAGGCGCGGTGATGTTGGGCAAGCTCAACATGGACGAATTCGCCATGGGGAGTTCCAACGAAACCTCCTGCTACGGCAATGCGGTCAACCCCTGGCGCGCGGGCAACTCGGATGCGGGGCTGACGCCCGGCGGCTCCTCCGGCGGCTCGGCCTCTGCGGTTGCCGCCGATCTTTGCCTGGCCGCCACCGGCACAGATACCGGCGGCTCGATCCGCCAGCCCGCGGCCTTCACCGGGATCGTGGGGCTGAAACCCACCTATGGGCGCTGCTCTCGTTGGGGCATTGTGGCCTTCGCGTCCTCCCTCGACCAAGCGGGGCCGATGACCAAAACGGTCCGCGATGCGGCGATCATGGGCACAGCGATGATGGGCCATGATCCGAAAGACTCGACCTCCGCCGACATCCCCGTGCCCGATTTCGAGGCGATGCTGACCGGCGACATCAAAGGCAAAGTGATTGGTATTCCAAAAGAATACCGGATGGACGGGATGCCGGATGAGATCGAAACCCTCTGGACCCAAGGCCGCGAGATGCTGGCCGATGCAGGCGCGGTGATCCGCGACATCTCGCTCCCCCACACCAAATACGCGCTGCCCGCCTATTACGTGGTGGCCCCGGCGGAGGCGTCTTCGAACCTCGCGCGGTATGACGGGGTCCGCTTTGGCCATCGCGCGAAACTCTCCCAAGGCGATGGCGTGACGGAGATGTATGAAAAGACCCGCGCCGAGGGGTTCGGGGCCGAGGTGAAACGCCGGGTGATGATTGGCACTTATGTGCTCTCTGCCGGGTTCTACGACGCCTATTATAACCGCGCTCGCAAGGTCCGCGCGCTGATCAAACAGGATTTCGAGACCGTGTTTGCGGACGGCATCGACGCGATCCTGACGCCCGCCACGCCGTCGGCTGCCTTCGAGTTGGGTAAGGAAATGACCGACCCGGTGGAGATGTATCTCAACGACGTCTTCACGGTCACGGTGAACCTCGCCGGCCTTCCCGGCATCGCCGTACCAACCGGCCTCGACAAGCAAGGGCTGCCCCTTGGCCTGCAACTGATCGGGCGGCCATGGGAAGAGGGCGATCTGCTCAACACCGCCTATGCGTTGGAGCAAGCGGCCGGGTTTGTGGCGAAACCGGCGAAATGGTGGTAAAAGCGCCCGCAAAACAAGATTGAGGGTGAGCAATGTCCATCGCACGGTTTGCGGTTTTGGGTCTCATGGCGCTGGCGGCCTGCACCACAGTGCCGAATGACGTGGCCGAAGGTGTGGGGTTTGGCGATTACGATGAATATCGCACAGCGCGCCAGGCGCAATTGCGGGGTGATCCGCCACCCCAAACCGTGCGTCCGCCCGAGCAAGTCGCGCAGCCTCAGGCAAGTTCCACCGTGATCAGCACGCCAATTGTGACCGCGTCGCCCGCGCAGCCGACCACAACCGTCACCGCCCGCGCTGCCGCCGCCATCGCCGAGGCGGAAACCGGATCGGCCCCGGTGCAAACCGCGACGACCACGGCGCCGGTTCGCTCCAGCAACCCGGCCATTTCCGATGAGCAAGATTTCGGCGCGGTGAGCGCGCGGGAAAGCATTGAAAGTGACGCCGAACGCCGCGTCGCCATGCAGGCGCAACGGGTCGAGGTGCAACCCACCGCGATCCCTGACCGCCCAGGGGCCACCGGGCCCAATATCGTGGAATACGCCCTGTCGACAACCCATCCGGTGGGCCAGCAGATTTACCGCCGCTCGCCCTTCGGCCAAGGCCGGCATGACCGCAACTGCCTCGCCTATCGCTCCGACGATCTGGCGCAAGAGGCGTTTTTGGCGAATGGTGGCCCACAACGCGACCGCCAGGCGCTCGACCCCGACGGCGACGGCTATGCCTGCGGGTGGAACCCGGAGGTCTTCCGCAACGCCGCTCAATCGGCGCGCGGGGGCTGATGCGCTCGCCCAATTTCGGGGAGCGGCGCGACGGGCTGACCCCGGAATTGGTGGTGATCCACTATACTGCGATGGAGAGTTGCCAGGCGGCGTTGACAGCGCTCTGCGACCCCGCGCGCGAAGTCTCGGCCCATTATCTGATCTCCGAGATGGGAGAGGTACATGCGCTGGTGGACGAAGAGATGCGGGCCTGGCATGCAGGGGCCGGGGAATGGGCAGGCCGGGGCGATGTGAATTCCCGCTCGATTGGGATTGAGCTCTCCAACACCGGGTTCGCGCCTTTTGCAGCGCGCCAGATGGACGCGTTGGAGGCACTGCTGTCCGGCATCCTCTCCCGCTGGTCGATCCCACCCCAAGGCGTCATCGGCCACTCCGACATGGCCCCGGGGCGCAAGATCGACCCCGGGCGGCGCTTCGATTGGAGGCGCCTGGCGCGAAGCGGGTTGTCGATCTGGCCGGAGGCAGGTGAGACCGCGCCTGATTGGGGCGCATTCCGCCGCGCCGCATCAGCCTTCGGCTATCCGGAGATGGAAGATGATCTGCTGCTGGAGGTGGTCCGCGCCCGGTTCCAGCCTTGGTCCAAAGGCCCGTTCGACGCGCGCGATATGAGGCTGATACGCGATCTCGCAGCCCGCTTCGGCGTTGACGGACGCGTCACCAGCGCCTAGATCAGCCCCGCGCGGAGGGCTGGATGGCTGCTAGGGCGCGTTTGCGGGAGTGCGGGATTGGCCGCAGACCCTTTCGTTGGAACCTGACGGCGCTGCCGTCAGAACCCAACTGTCGGGGTCCGGGCATTTTCCCGCTTTCGCGGGAAAATGCCCTAGAGGAAAGTCCGGACTCCCTGAAGCAACGGTGCCGGGTAACGCCCGGGCGGAGCAATCCGACGGAAAGCGCCACAGAAATCAAACCGCTTCCGCAAGGGAGTAAGGGTGAAACGGTGGGGTAAGAGCCCACCGCGGGGCTGGCAACAGCCCCGGCACGGCAAGCCCCACCGGGAGCAATGCCAAATAGGGATCTCGCGGGCGTTCGCGCCCAAGGCCGCTTCAGCCTCAGAGATCCGGGTTGGCAGCTAGAGCCAGGGGGCAATCCCTGGCCGAGAGGAATGGTCATCCAAGGCGGAAACGCCTGGACAGAATCCGGC
Source organism: Rhodophyticola sp. (assembly GCA_028279315.1). Lineage (GTDB taxonomy): Bacteria > Pseudomonadota > Alphaproteobacteria > Rhodobacterales > Rhodobacteraceae > Rhodophyticola. Next base: position 11,301 of record JANQNZ010000226.1, read on the forward strand.
TTACAGGCCCTCCGCGCATTTCTGATTTGATCCAATTGCGCGCCTGACGGCGCAAGACTCTTGCCTCGCCTTTCCCCTCCGGGGACGGCTCAGGCAGGTGCCAGGTGACACCGTCTGGCCAGGGTTTTCGCCGATTGAAAGGAGGGAGAGGACCGGAGCCTCCGGCGGGAGGTATTTGGGAAGCAAAGATGGGGCAACCCGCCCTTCACCCCGCCACGCTTTGCAATGGGATGAAGGGCGCGCCGTCTTCGCTTACGGCCATCGGCTCTCCAGCCTGTTCCGCAAGACCACCATGGCTAAACATGGTTAAGGGGCTCTTAAAGGCCCTCTTTGCTTCAAAAATACCTCCGGGGTCCGGGGCAGAGCCCCGGGTGGTAAGCAAGGGCTGCGTCGGACATCGCTCAGCGCCGCGCCTTGAAGAAGTCTTTCAGGATCGCCGCGGCCTCGGCCTCGCCAATCCCGCCATAGACCTCTGGCGTATGATGAGCTTGGGGGTGGTCGAACACGCGGGGGCCATGGGCAACACCGCCGGATTTTGGGTCCGCCGCGCCGTAGTAGAGCCGGGCGATCCGTGCGGCTGCGATGGCGCCAGCACAAGCCGGGCAGGGTTCGAGCGTCACGTAGAGATCGCAGCCGGTTAGGCGTTCCGATCCAAGGGCCGCGGCGGCGGCGCGGATCGCCAGCATCTCCGCATGGGCGGTTGGGTCGGTCAGTTCCCGCATCCGGTTGCCCGCGCTTGCAATGACCTCACCGCCCCGCACGATCACCGCGCCTACGGGCACCTCTCCGCGCGCGGCTGCGTCCCGCGCCTCGGCCAACGCCGCCTCCATATGACTGCGAAATCCCGTCATCCCCTCCCCTCTTGCCGCTTTCCAATCCGCTGTCAAACCGCTAGGGCCTCAGCCCATGACCAGTGAGCCCCCCAAAGGCGACCGGATCGCTAAGGTTCTAGCCCGCGCTGGTGTCGCGTCCCGGCGTGAGGCGGAGCGGATGATCGAGGCCGGGCGGGTGGCGGTGAACGGCGCGGTGCTAAAAAGCCCCGCGCGGAATGTCACTGAGACCGATCAAGTGACGGTCGACGGCAAAGCCCTACCTGAGGCGGACCGGGCGCGGCTTTGGCTTTATCACAAACCCATTGGCCTGGTGACAACCACCGCCGATGAAAAGGGCCGTCCAACGGTGTTTGACAAGCTTCCCGAAACGCTGCCTCGGGTCATGAGCATCGGGCGGCTCGACCTCAATTCCGAGGGCCTCCTGCTGCTCACCAATGACGGCGGGCTCAAGCGGCGGCTGGAGCTGCCCTCAACCGGTTGGCTCCGCAAATACAGGGTCCGGGTGAAAGGTGCGCCGGTGGAGGCGGAGTTAGACCCCCTGCGCCAAGGCGTGACGATTGAAGGGGAGCGCTTTCAGCCCATGGACGTCACGTTGGATCGCCAGCAAGGCGCCAATGCGTGGCTGACCGTGGGCCTGCGCGAAGGCAAGAACCGGGAAATCCGCCGCGCCATGGGCGAGGTCGGGTTGGAGGTGAACCGGCTGATCCGCATTTCTTACGGGCCGTTCCGCTTGAACCAGCTGAAGCCGGGCGAGGTGGAAGAGGTGAAGCCGCGCGTTCTGGCCGATCAGTTAGGGCTGCGAGATGCGACCGAGGGCCATGCCAAAGCGAAACCGAAGCTCAAAGGCAAACCGCGCCCCAAACGAGCTAACGCGCCTCGCCGTCCCCGTCCTCCTCGGCAAGGCTGAAGCGCTCGATCAGCCGAGCTTGGGCCATGAAGACCACGAAGAGGAAGGCGGGCAGGCCGAAGGTCTCAAACGTCACCCAAAACTCGGTTGTTTGTGTGCGCCATACGATTTCATTGGCGAGCGCCATCAGCGCAAAGGCCCCGGTGATGCGTTTCGTCAGGATCATCCAGCCTTCCTCGCGCATGGGCAAAAGCTCCCCCATCACGAATTGCAGCCAGGATTGCCCGCGCAATAGGCCGATGCCGAGGACCAGAGCAAAGAACCCATAAACCAGCGATGTCTTCATCTTGAAGAAGCGTTCGTCGTTGAACCAGACGGTCAGGGCCCCGAAGACCACCACAAGAACCGCTGTAAACACCTGAATGCGCGAGACTTTCCCGGTCAGCCACCAAAGGACACCCATCGAGGCCAGAAGTAGCGGCACGAAACCGGCGGTCACCAGGATGAACCCGTCATAGTCCCGCCCGCCGATGGTCCAGCTCACATCCTGAAACCGCATATAAGCGATGAAGAAGAGGAGCGGCGGCCCAAGCTCCAGCGCCGTCTTCAGCCAGGGTTTGATTTCGCGTTCGGCCATAACGGCTCCTTCATCCACCCGCCTCAACTATCACCGCGCCCGCTGCAATCAACCCCATGAGCGCCGCCCGGCGCGGGCCGACCGGTTCGCGGAGGAGGAGCCAACCGATGAGCGCCGCGAAGACGGTGGAGGTTTCGCGCAACACCGCGGCCTCCCCCACTTGATCGAGCCGCGTGGCGAGCATGACGGACCCGAAACTCCCGAACGCCACCAGCCCACCGATCAGCCCGCGGAGCGCGAGCGGGGCAAAGGCGGGCGGGTTTTCCATGCGAAGATAGGCGCGGCCCGCGATGACGGGGAAGAGGAGGCCGTCGATGAAGAAGAACCAAGCCAGGAAAGTGAAGGGGTCCGCTGCGGCGCGGATGCCATAAGCGTCATAGGTGGTGTAAAGCGCCACAAAAAGCCCAGTCAGAACCGCCAACCAAAGGGCCGGAACCAGCGTGTCGCGCGCCACGGTGATCGTGCGCATATTGTAAATGGCGAGCCCGTAGATACCCGTCAGCAAAACGGCGACGCCAAGCCATTGGACGACGGTGAAGGTTTCGCCAAAAAGCAGCCAGGCGCCGATCACCGTGAACAGCGGCCCGGTGCCGCGCATCACCGGATAGACAACCGTGTAAGCGCCGCGCCGATAGCTCGCCAAAGCCACGAATTTGTAGACCGCATGGATTACAAAAACGCCGGCGAAGATCGGCCACATATGGGGTTCGGGCCAGGGCACGACGAAAAACGCAAAAGGTGCAGCCATCAACCCGTAAGACGCGTCAATGGCCCCGCGGGATAAAAGCGGGTCGTGCCGGCCTTTCTGGAGGGCGCCGAAGACGGCATGGAGGAAGGCGGCCAGCAGGGCCAAGCCAAGCGCCAGGGCCTCACCTCCGCGGGTTCCTTCCAGCCCGACGATCCACGCGCCTAGGTCCACGGTTGGCCGCCTCTTAGGGGTTCAAATCGACCACTGGTGAACCTGCCTTATCGCCTGTCATCCGGCCTCGGCCCCGGTCAGGGCTTGGGCAAACTCCTCCGGGTCAAACGGCGCCAGATCGTCGATCTGCTCCCCTACCCCAATCGCGTGGATCGGCAGCCCGAACTGATCGGCCAGCGCCACCAACACCCCACCTTTCGCGGTGCCGTCAAGCTTGGTCATGACAAGCCCCGAGACATCGGCCATCTGCTGGAACGTCTTCACCTGAGAAATCGCGTTTTGCCCCGTGGTCGCGTCCAACACCAGAAGCGTGTTGTGCGGCGCGTCGGGGTCTTTCTTGCGGATCACGCGCACGATCTTCGCCAGCTCCTCCATCAGATCGGCGCGGTTCTGCAATCGGCCCGCGGTGTCGATCATCAGAAGATCGGCACCATCAGCCTCCGCCTTTGTCATGGCATCGAAGGCCAGCGCCGCGGGGTCGGAGCCCTCAGGCGCCGTCAGCACGGGCACACCCGCCCGCTCCCCCCAGATCTGCAACTGTTCGACGGCGGCGGCACGGAAGGTGTCGCCTGCGGCAATCACCACGGATTTGCCCGCCGCTTTGAACTGGCTGGCGAGCTTGCCGATTGTCGTGGTCTTGCCAGAGCCATTCACACCCACAACCAACACCACTTGCGGCGTTTTGGGGTAAAGCGGCAAGGGGCGGGCGACGGGTTCCATCACCCGCGCAATTTCGTCGGATAGAAGCCCTTTGATATCCGCGGCTGTCATCAGCCTGCCGTATCGCCCCTCTGCCATGTTGGCGGTGACCCGAAGCGCGGTCTCGACCCCCATATCGGCAGAGATCAGAAGCTCCTCGAGCTGCTCCAGCATGTCATCATCCAGCGCCCGGCGCGGGGCAGTGCTGCGCCCCATGAGGCGACCGATAAGGCCGGGTTGTGCCTCCGGCTGAGGCGCGGCCTCGGGCGTGAGATCGACACGAAGCGGGTCTGGAGCAGGGTCGGGATCAGTCTCCGGCTTGGGGTCTCGTTGGGTCTCGGGGTCTGGACCCGGGTCTGGACCCGGCTCTGGCCCGTCCTCATGTTCCGCCTCCGGCGCACTCTCCGGCTCGGGCGCGAGCTCCGGCTCGGGCGCAAGCTCAGGCTCGGGGCTCTCCGGCTCGACCGGTTCCGATCGTGCGTCTGCGGTGGCCTCGGCCAATTCGTCTTCCTCGACAGCACCCTCTTCGATGATCGCGTCCAACCCCTCATCGAGCTTCGATGAGGATTTAAACATCCGATCCTTGAGCTTCTTGAAAAACGACATCTCCGCGCCCCTTCCGATCCCCACTTATGCTGAAGCGGGCGGCGATGGAAGGGTCAGAGAAAGGCCAAAAGGAACAGCGCTTGTGCCATCCAATAGCTCGGCCAGACCAGAAAAGGCGCGATCCGCCGGGCGCGGGTGCCTTCGGGCAGCAGAAACAGCTCCGCGGCCAGGATTGCGTCCGAGGTGATGAACAGAAGTGCTGCCAGCATCGCCACGATGAGAGGCCAGGTCCAGGGCAAGCCCAGAACAGCCAGGCCAAGGGCCAAGCTGACCACGATGTAGGCCAGGACCGGCCCTTTCAGCCCGCCCGCCTTGGGCCAAAGCCGCCGCGCCATGACCGCCGTCAAACCCAGGAGGCTCACGCCCAAGGCCAGCCGCCACGGTTCAGAGATTTGCGCCAGATCCCACCCGGGAGACGTCACCGCCAGCGCGATATAGACCAAATGCGCTAGCAGGAACGCGGAGAGGCCAATCAGAAAGCTCCGCTCCCTCGGGCGCGACAAGGCAAGATCCCCAACGGCGCCGAGTCCCAAAGCCAAGACCAACAGGCCGGACCCGCCCGAAAGTGCCGCGAAAAGCGCCAGCGCCCCGACAGACAAGGTTTTGACAAAGGTCTTCGCCCAATTGGCCCCCCGCCAGCAGAATCCGCCCCAATAGATGAGCGCCGCCGCACCAGCCACCCAAATCAGCATGGCCCCCAACCGGTCTTTGGCCCCGGGTCAAGGATCGCGGTCACGCGACCGCCGCCAGGCGGCTTGTCCTTAAGGCGGGGCCAAAGACCAAGATGCTTGGATTTGGCCCGCCCTGCGGGCCTTCTCAGCAGCAAGAAACCTCCACCCGCCAAACCGCGCGCGGGAGGCCAGCTTCGCGTCGCCCCAGCCAGAGGGTTGAGACAGCCTTGCGCGGGAGCGCGCAATTTGGTTCGCCTCACACCTCCTCCGGGAAGTGTTTTATGGTCAGCCGGATCGGGTTCGGCGCCGCCTGACCTAACCCGCAGATCGAGGCGTCGGCCATGGCCTGGCACAGTTCTTCCAACAGCCCCTGATCCCAGGTCTCCGCCTGCATCAGTTTCACGGCTTTCTCGCAACCAACCCGGCAAGGCGTGCATTGCCCGCAACTTTCCGCCTCGAAAAACCGCAACATGTTGAGCGCGGCGGCTTTGGCCGAATCCTGATCGCTCAGCACCACGACAGCCGCCGAGCCGATGAAGGACCCCAAAGGCTGCAACGTGTCGAAATCGAGCGGCACATCATCGATGGAGGCCGGCAACAACCCCGAAGACGGCCCGCCCGGCTGATAGGCTTTGAAGACATGGCCTGGCGCCATGCCGCCCGCCGCCTCGATGATGTCCAAGATCGTCGAGCCCGCTGGCAAAAGATAAACGCCCGGCGCCGCCACCCGGCCCGAGACCGAATAGCTGCGGAGCCCCACACGCCCATTTTTCTCGGTTGCGTTCAGAACCTCCGGCCCCTCGCGGCAGACGCGCGCGACCCAATGCAGCGTTTCGACATTATGGACCAGCGTCGGGCGGCCAAAGACACCGACCTCGGCCACAAAAGGCGGGCGGTGGCGCGGCAAGCCGCGTTTGCCCTCAATCGACTCGATCATCGCGGATTCTTCGCCGCAGATATACGCACCCGCCCCACGCCGAAGATCGATGAAGCCTTTATCCACAAGACCTTCGTCTTCCAGCGCTTTGATTTCCCGCCGCAAAATCTCCAACACGGCGGGATACTCATCGCGCATGTAGATAAAACAGGTTTCGGCTTCCACAGCCCAAGCGGCAATCAGCATCCCTTCAAGGAACAAATGAGGAACGCGTTCTAAATAGTAGCGATCCTTGAAAGTTCCGGGTTCACCCTCATCGCCATTCACCGCCAGATAACGCGGGCCCGGATGGGCGCGCACAAAGCCCCATTTTCGCCCCGACGGGAACCCGGCGCCGCCCAAGCCGCGGAGGCCGGAGGCCAGAACCGCCTCTTGCACCGCCTCCCAATCGCCACTCTCGCGCAATTGCGCCAGGGTTTCATAGCCCCCCTCAGCTCGATACGCGGCCAGGCCCTGATACTCCGGCACATGCGCGTGGATGTGACCTGCGGCAATCGCGGCCTCCACCTTCGCCAAATCGGCATGGTCGATATGGTTGTGCCCCAGTTCCAAAACCGGCGCGGTGTCACAGCGGCCCATGCAGGGCGCGGTCACCACCCGCACCTCGGACGGATCAAGCCCGCCCTCCAACGCCGCTTTCAGCGCCTCGGCGCCGGCCAATTCACAAGAGAGCGAGTCGCAGACCCGGATCGTCAGCGCCGGCGGCGGGGTCTCGTCTTCTTTGACCAGGTCGAAATGGGCGTAGAAGCTCGCCACCTCCCAAATCTCGGCCATGGGCAGGCGCATCTCTTCGCCCAAAGCCCGCAAATGCCGGGCCGAGAGATGGCCATGGGCGTCCTGGATCAGATGCAGATGCTCAATCAGCAGATCCCGCCGCCGGGGCCGATCCTCCAAAAGCGCGCGGACCTCCTCCAGCGCGGCATCCTCAAACTGCCGGCCTTTTGGCGTCCGCCGACCCTTCCCAGGGCCCGATTTCCAAACGCCGCCGCCTGATCCGGTCTTGTTATCCAGCGCCATGTCTCCTCCATCTAAAGCGTCCCGCCTTTACCTCAAGACACCAGCTAAAGGCGCGGCGCGCACAACGCTCATATCTTGCACGGCGCCCTGCCAAAAGCTGCGCATCAGGTTTTTGGCAGAACGCTTTAGCCCGCCCGTTCTAGCGCGCGCGCCTTGCCAAGGCCCGCCAAAACCGACATCGTTTTGCCCCAAAACGCAGGCATATTCCGCCCTTGGACCGGAATCGTCTAGCGCCACAGGCACGGAGGGCCCATGCCAGATCGCTGGCCAGTCATCGCACGGTATGCCGCGGCAACCCTTGTTCCGCTGATCCTGTTGATCCTCGGTAGCCTGTTCGGCGGGCTATTTGGGCTGATCGCGCTGATCTGGCTGACGCTGGTGGCCGCGCTTTTTGATGCGGTTCTGTCGCCGCCGAAAGCCACACCCGAAAGCCATGCACCGTGGTCCGACAGGCTGTCTGTGGGGCTTGCCATCGGGCATCTGATCCTTCTGCCCCTGGTCCTGAGCGCCCTTGCCGGACCAACCCTCGATCTCGGCCAGAAACTCGCGCTTTTCTTCGCCACCGCCTCGTTTTTCGGTCAGGTCAGCCATCCTAACGCCCATGAGTTGATCCACCGCTCCGCTTTCCTGCTGAAAGGTCTTGGCGCCTTGGTCTATACCTCGGTGCTTTTCGGCCACCATGTCTCGGCCCATCGGCTGGTCCACCACCGATTTGTCGGCACTGAGGAGGATCCAAACACCCCCCTCCCCGGTGAGGGCTTCTGGGATTACGCGCCCCGCGCCTGGCGCGGCAGTTTCGAGGCCGGGCTGGTGCAGGAGTTGGAGAAACTGGAGCGCCGGGGCCTGCCGCTGAAAAGCCCGCGCAATCCGTACGTCCTTTGGGTTGGCGGCGGTGTCGCCATGCTGTTCGTGGCGGTCTATGCCGCCGGGCTTGGGGGCCTCTTGGTGCTTCTGGCGCTCGCCGCGCTGACCCATCTGCAAATCCTCCTAAGCGACTATCTGCAGCATTACGGGCTGCAACGTCTGGACCTGCCCAATGGCCGGTTAGAGCCGGTGGCCCCGCATCACAGTTGGAACGCGCCCAAAGGCTTCACCCATTACCTGATGATGGCCGCGCCCAGCCATTCGGAGCACCACATGCACCCCACCCGCCACTACGATCAGCTGGACCCAACGGCAGAGGTGCCCACCCTGCCCTATTCGGTGCCGATCATGGCGATGCTGGCCACGATCCCGCCGATTTGGCACCGGGTGATGGATAGACGCGCGGTGAAGGTGATGGAGGCCGCGCAAAGGCGAATTGCGGAGACGAAGCCAAGGCGGCCCGCCCCTCGGGATGAGGCGCCGACGGAGATCGAAGAGGATGAAGTCGAGGCGATGATTGCGCGGCTTGACCTTGGGAAAGAGTGATTACCCAGGGATTGCCGGTTTGCCCCACCCTTTTGGCCTTCGAGGAACCGCACCCAACCACCGAGGTTCAGTTTCCCCGCCCGAATAATGCGGCGAAGCCGCCGGGCATCGCCAGGCCGCCCGGGCGGTCTGGCGATTTGGCTGAGCCTGGGTGGGGAGATCGAAGCGAAGAGGGGCTTGGCTGCCATAAAGCACTGCCGCTCGAACCTCGGATCGCCATCCCCCGGCCTGTCGATGCCCGGCTTCATGTTGCGCTTTGGGTGACTCAGGCCCGGGGACGTCCTCTTGGGACCAATCTCATATTTGCCGCTAAACCCGCACGCCCCGCCGCCCGGCTAAATCGGTGAAATACTGCCACGCCACGCGCCCCGAGCGCGCCCCGCGGGTCGCCTGCCACTCAATCGCCTCGGCGCGCAAAGTGGCGTCGTCGATCTCCACCCCGTGCGCGTCACAATAGCCCCGGATCATCGCCAGATACTCATCCTGGGAACAGGGATGGAAACCAAGCCACAACCCAAACCGGTCGGAAAGCGAGACCTTCTCTTCCACCGCCTCGGACGGGCTGATGGCTGAGGAGCGTTCATTCTCAATCATATCTCTAGGCATCAAATGGCGCCGGTTGGAGGTCGCGTAGAACACCACATTCTCGGGCCGCCCCTCCACACCCCCATCCAGAACGGCTTTGAGGGATTTGTAATGGGTGTCGTCGTGGCTGAACGAAAGATCGTCGCAGAACAGGATCACTCGCACAGGCGCCCCGCGGAGAAGCGTCAGAAGCCGGCCAATCGACGGCAAATCCTCTCGCTGCACCTCAACCAGCTTGGCGCTCAAGCCCTCGGCCAGAACCGCCGCATGGACCGCCTTCACAAGCGAAGACTTCCCCATCCCCCGCGCGCCCCAAAGCAGCGCGTTATTGGCGGGCAAGCCACGGGCGAATTGGATGCTATTGGCAAGAAGTGTATCGCGCGCCCGGTCGATGCCCAGAAGTAGGCTCAGATCCACCCGGTTGACCTTTGCCACCGGGTCCAGCCGGTCCGGCGCCGCATGCCAGACAAAAGCGTCGGCGGAGTCCCACTGTGGCGCTGTCGCCGGTGGCGGCCTCAGGCGCTCCAACGCCTCGGCGATCCGCATCAGAAGCGGCTCGGTCATGCTTTGGCGTCTTCTTCGTCCTCATCATCCAACAGGCCCTCGGCCCGCAGCCGGGCATCCCGGCGCTTCTCAACGATGCGCACAAGCTGGATGGAGATCTCGTATAGCCCATAGACCACGGTGAAGAGGATCAGTTGAGTGATCACATCAGGCGGGGTGACAAGGGCGGCCAGGGTGAGGATCCCGACCACAGCCCATTTCCGCATATTGCCCAAGCCTTCGGACGAGACGAGCCCCGCCTTTCCCATCAGGGTCAGAAGCACGGGCAATTGAAAACACAGCCCAAAGGCGAAGATGAATTTCAGCGCCAGATCGGTGGATTCCCGGATCGACCCCAGGAAGACCGTCCGCAATTCTTCCGTGTTGTCCGAGACCGTGGGCGGCTCCGCGCCGGTGATATAGGCGGTCAAAAGCGGGATCGCGTCGGCAAAACCGATGAAGAAATTCATCGCAAGCGGCGTGACCACATAATGGGCAAAGGCCGCGCCCAACAGGAACAGGACCGGAGAGGCGATGAGGAAGGGCAGAAACGCATTCTGCTCGGATTTATAGAGACCCGGCGCCACAAACCGCCACATCTGATGGCCGATGATCGGGAAGGCTAGGGCGAAGCCGCCGATGACGGAGATGCGGACCAACACGAAGAATTGCTCTTGCGGGGCCGTGAAGATCAGCTCCGGGCTTTGACCACGCGCCAGAAGCACGTCGATCAGAGGCTGCTGGATGAAGCTGAGGAGCGGTTGGGCGACAGTGAAACAGGCCACCATCATCACGACAAAGGCCAGGACGGAGCGGATCAGGCGCGTACGCAACTCCGCCAGATGTTCGATCAGCGGCGCGGCGCTGTCGTCGATTTGCTCCTCGCTGCTCATGACCGGTCGTCGGTTCCGGTCCGGGCCGCCGCTTCGGGCTCAGGCGCGGCCTCAGCGGGCTCCGGCGCGGCCTCGGTCTCCACGGCGGCCAATTTGGCGCTGCGGATGCTGTCTTCTTTCTCGCGGCGGAGCGTTTCGGCCTTTTCGCGGGCCACTTTCATGTCCGCCGCGCGTTTCTCAGCAATCTCGCGGGTGGCCGAGCCCTCTTCGAATTTCGTCGGGTCGATGTCATCGAAGGCTTTGTTCACCGCATCCAACCCCATCTTCTTGGGGTTGGTCAGGTTGCGCATATCTTTGCTGATCTCTTTCAGACCGCTCTCCCCCGCCGCGTCATCCATCGCGCGGGAGAAATCCTTAGCCATGCCGCGAATGCGTCCGGTGATCTGGCCGAAGGTGCGAAACATCTTGGGCAGGTCTTTGGGACCGACGACGATCAACGCCACGATCCCAATCACCAATAGCTCCATCATGCCGATATCTGGCATCGCCTCGCCCTACCTCGCGCTGGCCGTCACGGGGCTCACGCGTTGTCGCGTTCCCGCTCGGGCGTCACGTCGCGGGCGGTCGCCCCGCCATCTTCGGCGGTCGAGGCATTCTCGATCTCTTCGGTCGAGTCCTTCACACCACGTTTGAACGCGGTGATGCCTTTGCCGACCTCACCCATCAGGTTGGCGATCTTGCCACGGCCAAAGAGCACAAGCACAACCACGGCGATAAGCAACAGACCGGCGGGTCCGATATTGTTGAGCATTTACCTCTCCTCTCGCGTCTGCCGGGCCCGGGATAAGGGCGGACCGCAAGCTTGGCGCATTTGGTATCTAGACAATAAATCTAAGGTCATTGGCCCTCGGATCAAAGGGCCAAAGCCGCATCCGGTGCGGTTTTGGGCCGAATCGCGTCCCGGGACAAGGAAAAACCCGAGGGTGTCGAGACATCATCATGGGACCAAAAGGCCGTTTTCTTCGAAGAAAACGGACCGGAAAACGCGCGTTTTCCGGTGTGGATTTTTCGAAAAATCCACCGCCAGGCCGATTAAAGCACTTCCAGTCTAGCTTGAATCGCCGATGCCCTGCCGCGCTTCGCGCTCTCGGGACATCGGCGATAATGCGTGTTTCAGAGAAAGCTGGAAATGCTCTAGCCGCCGGATTTCACCGGAAACACAAAACAGCGGTCCCGCCGCACGGTCAGCCACAGCGCTTTGCCAGGATTGGGCAGAAACACCGCCGGAACCGTGGCGCGCAGAAGCTCATTGTTGAAGTCCATGCGGAACTCCACCAGGCTTTCATGGCCCATGAAGCGCGCCCGCTCCACCACGCCGCGGGCCGGAACGCCATCGCTTGGCGTTGGATTGGGTCCGCGCCCACTCCGGTCGAAATCGATTTTCACGTGTTGCGGGCGGAAGATGATTTCGACCTCGGTCCCGTCCGCATGGCCGGGCGCCAGGAATTGGCCAAAGGCGGTGTCCGTCAGCGCCCCTTCCACCCGGCCCCGGATCACGTTGATGTCCGAGAAAAACGCCGCCGCCGCTTTGTCACACGGCGCGTTGTAGATGTTGTACGGCGCGCCTTGTTGCACGATGGACCCATCCCGCATCAACGCGATCTGATCGGCCATGCGCATCGCCTCTTCCGGTTCATGGGTCACCAGAAGGACAGCGGTGCCTTCGTCTTTCAGGATTTGCAGCGTCTCGTCCCGGATGCCATCGCGGAGCCGGTTGTCGAGGCCGGAGAAGGGCTCATCCATCAGCATGACCTTGGGCCGCGGCGCGATCGCGCGGGCCAGCGCCACGCGCTGCTGTTCCCCACCTGAGAGCATATGGGGCGATTTATCGCCGTATCCGGGCAGATGGACCTTGGTCAGAAGCTCCTCAACCCGCGCCGCCTTTGCCGCCCGGTCGCCGGTTACGCCAAAGCCGATATTCTGCGCGACGGTCAGATGCGGGAAAAGCGCAAAATCCTGGAAGATCAACCCGATGCCGCGCGCCTCAGGCGGCAGATGCGCGCTGTCGTCGGACATCACTGTGCCATCAACCTCGACGCTGCCCGCCGATTGCCGCTCCACCCCCGCAATCACACGGAGCGTCGTGGATTTACCGCAGCCTGAAGGGCCCAGAAGGCAGGTCACCTGCCCTTCGGCCACGCTCAGCGACACGTCGCGGACCACGGCGCGCCCGTCGAAATGGCAGGAGATGCCGAAAATCTCTAAGCGCGGGGGCTGTGGCACGGCAGGTTAAACCCGATCAATTCCATCAGGAAAGGCAGGTAACAGGCCGGTTTCGTGCTGGCAAGCGGGGCTCATGTCGCGGGGGCAAGGGTGAAATCCAGATCGCCCAAGATACGGCCATTCACCTGGACCGAGATCTTATGCGGCCCCGGATGCAGCGTGAAGGTCGTGGCATTGCCCTTGAAAACATGGGTTTTCTTTAGGAGAAGCGGCGCCCCAGCCGTGATCTCCGCCTGTTTCAGTTTGAAGACCTTGGACGCTTCGGCGCCATTTGGGCGGTGAAACCAAAGCAGGTAATCCACCAGAACCGGCGTGGGTTCGGCGGCCGAAAGGGTGATCTCCAACACCGCCTTCCCACCAATGGAGACTGGGTCGGGGGTTAGCGTCAGGGCCTCCAGCGTGATATCCGCGTCCGCGCGATAGCCCAACATCTCCATGGCCCCCGGATGCCCGTCCTTGATTAGGGTCCGAAGCGCGTGGCGCGTCATCCAGGCGAGTTCCTTGGGATCCTGCCGGGCGGCCTTCTTCCAGGCCGCAAGGGTCTCCAAGACGTGATCGGGATGCAATTTGCTAATATCATTCATATGGTTAGCGACCGAGCGGGTGACGTAGCGCGTGGGGTCGGCATGGAGTTGATTGAGGAGGGGGAGCGGGGTCAGCGGGTCGATCTCCACCTTCTTGGCCCAGGGTAGACGGGGCCGTGTGCCTTCGCTGACCAAGCGGCGGACATGGTAGTTGTCGTGTCCCGCCCAGGTCTCAAGCCGGACCAGCGTTTCCCCCGGCCAGCGGTTTAGGAACGGGCGGATGTAGAATTCCATCGAGAAGCGCTTCGTTGCTTCTTCTAGAAGATCGAGCGCGCGGTCGCGATGGTCTTCCAACCCGTGGCGGACCGCCAGAATGCCGGGGACGGCATGGATGAAGCGGCCGAAATCATCATCGCTCAGTGCCGGGTCCAAGGGCGGCGGCATCGCCGAGACCAGTTGGTCCGCCATGGTCGGGAAATCACCGGCCAGGCGGTGTTCGATGCAATCGGCGATCCAGTCCAACCGTTCCAAGAGCTCCCGGCCCTGAAGGCCCGGCAGCACCTCCGCCAGAAACTCATCCGCGTCGAAACCTGGGATACCGGCGGCATATTCCGCCGCCAGATCGCCCAGGCTTTCAGCGTTAAAAAGATGATCTTTAAGGGAAAATCGCTCCTCACTCATAAGGTTGTGTTCACCCCACCGCCATCAAGCAGGATGTTCTGCCCCACGATGAACCCCGCATGTTCGGAGCAGAGGAAGGCGCACATCTGGCCAAACTCCGCGGCAGAGCCATACCGGCGCGCGGGGATTGTCGCGGCGCGTTGGGCGCGGGCCTCTTCCAAGGAAATCCCCTCGGCCTTGGCCACCGTCCCATCCAGCGCATCAGCCCGGTCGGTTGCGTGAATGCCGGGCAGGATATTGTTCACAATCACCCCATGGGGCGCCACCTGCCGCGCGGTGCCCGCGACATAGCCCGTCAGCCCCGTTCGCGCTGCGTTCGACAGGCCAAGCTGCGGGATCGGCGCCTTGACCGATTGCGAGGTGATGTTGACCACCCGGCCCCAGCCCCGCGCCATCATCTTCGGCATAAGCGCGGTCATCAGCGCAATCGGCGTCAGCATATTGGCGTCGAGTGCCGCGATGAAATCGGACCTGTCCCAGTCATGCCACATCCCCGGCGGCGGTCCGCCCGCATTGGTGACCAGAATGTCGATCTCGCCAGCGGCCTCCAGCAGCGTGGCGCGGCCCTCCTCACTGGTCACATCCGCGGCAACCGGGGTGACCTCACCCCCATGGGCGGCCCGGATGTCTGCGGCGGCGGCCTCCAGTGCTTCGGCCCCCCGCGCGTTCATCACCAATTCGCAGCCCGCCTCGGCCAGGGCCTCGGCGCAGCCCCGCCCAAGGCCCTTTGACGACGCGCAGACCAAGGCGCGTTTGCCTGAAATCTTCAAATCCATGGGTCCCCCCTTTCCCGGCCACTCTTCCCCCAAGACCTATCAACGCCCGCGCGCCTCCGCCAGCATCGCTTGACCCCGCCCGCCGCACTGCCTAGGCAAGGGCGTCAAAGGACGGTTCATGACTAAGCGTAGCCCACAGTTCACGTTCCCCACCTACCCGGTTGATGCGCTCACTGTCTCGACGGGCGCCAATGAGGGTGATCCGATCGGGCTTTTGGGCGACGTGGTGGCGGGCGATTATTACCGCCTCTCGCGCCAGGCAGCCCCGGCGCAATTGGCCATCTGCGACGGTCCGAAAGGGCAAGAGATCGCCGATGGGTCCGAGATCGGGTATCCCGGCGATCAGGTGGCGCTCGATGTGTGCCACACACTGGCAGCCGCCGGTGGCGCTTTTGTGGAGCTGATTGTGTTGACCGTCTGGTCCGATGCGAAGACCTCACGCCATATCTTACCGCTGAGTTCCCTTGAGGTTGCAGTGGATTATGAGCTGCTCGCGTCCGAGACCGACTCCGCCCCCCGCCGCTTCGCCGATATCGCCTGTGTCAGTTTCTTGGGCGGCACCCATCTGACCTTGGCCGATGGCAGCCAGCGCCTGGTGGAAGAGTTGCAGGTCGGCGACCGCATCCTGACCCGCGACAATGGCCCGCAAGAGATCCGCTGGATCGGCCAGCAGGTGATGCGCGCGACGGGGTCGCTGGCGCCCGTGCGGATCACCGAAGGCACGCTGAACGTGGCCCGCGACCTGCGGCTTAGCCCCCATCACCGGCTCTTCATCTGGCAGCGCACCGATGAGGTTGGCACGGGCCGCTCCGAGGTCATGGTGAAGGCGGGCCTGTTGGTGAATGGCGATACGGTTCTGCGGGAGGAAGGGGGCCATATGGAGACCTTCCACATCCTCTTTGACAGCCATGAGATCATCTATGCCGAGGGGATCGCTGTCGAAAGCCTTCTGGTGACGGGACAAACCCGCGCCGCGCTGCCTGATGACCTCGACATCACGCCGTCCGAGGCCGACCGGCTAAACGCCGCGGATCTGGAAGTGACCCGCCGAGCGCTGGAAGGGGGCGGCGACCCGGCCGAACGGCTGACCCGTGCGAGTAAGGGCCAGAGTTCAGACGGCGGGTGAGATCGGATTAAAGGACTCCTCCGACCACCCCGGCATCGCCTCCGGCGCAACGGGAAGCCGGGCATCGACAGGCCGAGGGCTGGCGATCCGACCTTCGAATGGTAGCGCTTTATGGCAGCCAAACCCCTCCTCGCCCTGATCTCAGCACCCAGACTCAGCCAAATCGCCAGACCGCCCGGGCGGCCTGGCGATGCCCGGCGCCTTCGGCTTGATTCCGGGTGGGGG
>JANQNZ010000304.1 GCA_028279315.1 Rhodophyticola sp.
CGGTTGCGAAGACCTCAATGCCCGCGCGGGCGGCGCAGATCATGGTGGCGGCCACGGTGGTGGCGCCGGTCTTGCCTGTGGCCAGAGCCACGGCCAGGTCCGCGCGGCTGAGCTTCATCACGTCAGAGGATTGGGCGAGGGCGGTCAGGTCGTCCGGCTCCAGCCCCACGCGGATGGCGCCACCCATCACGGCGATGGTCGCAGGTGTGGCCCCGGCCTCCCGAATGTCCGCTTCGATGGCCCGGGCGGCTTCGAGGTTCTGAGGATACGGCATGCCATGGGTAATGATGGTGCTTTCCAGCGCAACAACGGGTTGGCCCTCGCTCAAAGCCGCCTCAACCTCTGCCGATACTCTTATGATATTGTTCATTTATCCCGCCACGTAACGCGCAGCCGCATGGGCCGCTTTTGAGAGAGCAGCGTCCGGCGCGGCACCCCCCAATTCCGCCGCGATATGGGCCGCCATGAAGGTGTCACCCGCGCCCGTCACGCGGCGGGCCACCATATCGGGCGGGGCGCAGGCGTGAATATCTCCGGCCTCTCCGAAAGCTGCCGTTCCTGCGCCATTGGTCACCAAGACCCGGGTCGCGCCTTTTGCCAAAAGCGCCGCGACCCCGTCCTCCGCATGGGTCGGAGATGTGCCCGTCAGCAGCCCCGCTTCTTCGCAATTCACATAGATCGTCGCGCGGGGGTGGGGCAGGAGGGGGCGAAGCCGTTCCGCCTTACCGGGAGAGGCGGGGGCGATCCGCAGGTCCGCCTTGGCAAAGGCCGGATGTCCGGCGATCTCAGCGAGAAGCGCCTCAGTCAGGTTGCCGTCAATGGCAATTGGCCCGTCCCAAGGCGCATCCGGGTCGCCCAACCGACCATCCTCCAACGGCGCCAAGATCGCCGCGCCCGCGGCCTCAAGCGAATGGGCATCGGCGATGGCGGCGATCAGATCGCCTTGGGCCTCGATCGCCATGTATTGATCCGTGGGCAGCCCGTGATCGATCAGCACATAATCGGTGATCAGCCCCATGGCCTGGCACTCATCCAACAGCCGCGCCCCTTCGGCATCTGCGCCCACAACCGAGATCAGCGCGGGCGTCAGATCAAACCGCTTCAACGTCATCGCGATATTGAGCGCCACGCCGCCCGGCAGCCTTGTGATCCGGCCCGGTTTGTCATTGCCTTTGGTCATGGGAAGCCCGGTGCGCCCGATCACGTCCCAAAGGACGGAGCCGATGCAAAGGATGTCAGGCCGCGCAGTCATGGCCCCCGGTCTAGCGGCGGGTGTCGCAGAGGTCCATCCATCGACGTGCAGATAACGGGGCAGGGGGCTTGCATCTTCTCTGCCGCTGCCCTACATCGCGCGCATCTCACAGGCAGGGTCGGGCCGCGCGGGGGAGACATCCCCGTTTGGTCCACCGGTTGGGGCACCCGCCCTGATGCCCTGCCAAGGTTGAAACCGGAAAGGACTTTGAGACATGGCGTTGCCTGATTTCTCTCTGCGTCAGCTGTTGGAAGCTGGCGTTCACTTTGGCCACCAGACCCAACGTTGGAACCCGCGGATGGCGGAGTTCATCTATGGCGACCGGAATGGCATTCACATCATCGACCTGACCCAGACCGTGCCCATGCTGGACGCGGCGCTGAACGCGGTGCGCGAAACCGTGGCCAAGGGTGGCCGCATCCTCTTTGTCGGCACGAAACGCCAGGCGCAGAAGCCGATCGCTGATGCCGCCGAGCGTTGCGCGCAGTTCTATATGAACCACCGTTGGTTGGGCGGCACACTGACGAACTGGAAAACCGTCTCAAACTCGATCAGCCGTCTGAAAGCGATTGATGAGCAGATGGCCGAAGGGGTTGAGGGGCTGACCAAGAAGGAGCGCCTTGGCATGGAGCGCGATCAGGGCAAGCTGCAAGCCTCCCTCGGCGGTATCCGCGAAATGGGCGGTCTGCCGGATCTGATCTTTGTGATCGATGTGAACAAAGAAGACCTGGCAATTGCTGAAGCGCGGAAACTGGGGATCCCGGTTGTGGCGGTGGTGGACACCAACTGCTCGCCCGATGGGGTCGACTACATCATCCCCGGTAATGACGACGCGGCCCGGGCCATCGCGCTTTACTGCGATCTGGTGAGCCGCGCGGCCCTTGACGGGATGAGCGCGCAGCTGGAGACAGCCGGCGTCGATCTGGGGGCCCTGGAAGAGGGCACGGTTGAGGAGGCGCTGGCTGAAGAGGCCGCCGCCGAGGAAACCGCCGAAGCTCCGGCTGAGGAGGCTGCTGCCCCGGCAGAGGAGGCGCCTGCCGCAGAAGAGCCCACCGAGGAAACGGCTGAGGACGCCGCAGAGGGCGCGCCCGCAGAGGACGCCCCCGCGGAAGAGAAAGCCGAGGGCTGAGCCCGTCACGCAAATGACATCTGGGGTGGGGTATGCCCGGCCCAGATGTCACCCGAGGACAAGATCAGGAGAGCATTCCCATGGCGATTACCGCTGCAATGGTGAAAGAGCTGCGCGATTCCACTGGCGCAGGCATGATGGACGCAAAGAAAGCGCTGACCGAAACGGGTGGCGACATGGACGCCGCCGTTGATTGGCTGCGCACCAAAGGCCTCGCGAAAGCCGCGAAGAAATCGGGCCGCACCGCCGCCGAAGGGCTGGTGGCCGTGGCCGTCGATGGCGCAACCGGCGTGGCGGTTGAGGTCAATTCAGAGACCGATTTCGTGGCTAAGAACGCGGAATTCCAAGAGATGGTGGCGGGGATCGCAACCATCGCTCTTGGCGTCGATGATGTCGCCGCGCTCGGCGACTCCGGAGTTGGCAATGGC
>JANQNZ010000311.1 GCA_028279315.1 Rhodophyticola sp.
GATCCTGATCCGCGCACCGATGGCGGCGGCATCGCGCGGCTGCGGGACGCGGGGATTGCGGTCACAACCGGCGTCTTGGAGGCCGAGGCAACCCGCGCCCATGCTGGGTTCCTTTCCCGCATCACAAAAGGGCGCCCGGCCCTGACCCTGAAACTTGCCAGCTCCTTCGATGGCCGCATCGCGACCGCGAGCGGTGAGAGCCAATGGATTACCGGCCCCGAAGCAAGGGCCTGGGTCCACGGGATGCGCGCCCGCCACGATGCGGTGATGGTGGGCGCGGGAACCGCCCGGGCCGATGACCCGTCGCTCACGGTGCGGGGCCTTGGGATGGCACATCAGCCGGTCCGTGTCGTTCTTTCACGCCGGCTTGATCTGCCTTTGGACGGTCAATTGGCGCGGAGTGCTGCGGAGATCCCGCTCTGGCTCTGCCATGGCAAGGATGCGGGCGCGGAGGCCCATGCGGCTTGGGAAGCTGTTGGCGCAAAGCTCCTCCTCTGTGAGACGGCGCCTGGAGGGCAGCTTGATCTTCCCTCCGTTATGCAGGCGCTTGGCGCGGAAGGTCTGACCCGGGTTTTCTCAGAGGGCGGCGGCGCGCTGGCCGCCTCGCTTCTCTCTGCCGATCTGGTGGACGAGTTGGTGGGCTTCACCGCTGGCCTTGCCTTAGGCGCCGAGGGCCAGCCAAGCGTGGGTGCGATGGGTGTGGCGGCTTTGGAGGAGGCGCCGCGGTTCCAATTGCGCGGCACTCGGCGTGTGGGCGGCGATATCCTGCATCACTGGGAAAGGCGGCGCGCCTGAGGCGATGGGATCACGCCGAGGGCGCACGGCCCGGTCTACTCGGATCGCAATCGACCTCCCGTAGGGCGGGACTTGTCCCGCCATTGTCCGGCGATTAATCGGGGCGGCGGGACAAGTCCCGCCCTACGCCAACCCCCTTCTCTATCTCGTAAATATGGCCACCGGAGGCCTCCGTCTGCCCGACCAAGATGGCAACGAGGACGAAGAGGCTATGCCGTCCGCCATGATCCCCTCACCGCCAAAGCCAGCTTTGCCCGGCAAACCAGCCTTGCAGCTTCGCGAGCGCCCGCAGCCCTGGCCGTCCGGCCAGCCCTTCGCCCGAGGCCAGCCGCTCCACCGCCACTTCCACCGGGCAGGGACGCCCGGTCACTGGGTCCAGATACCGGGGATAGGCAATGAGCGTTGCATGGGCGAGCGCCGCCAGCGACGGGTGGGCTTGGCGGCGGGCGGGCACGGGCCCGAGATCCTCCGTCAGACCCCACCCCGCATAGAACGGGGTGCCAAGAACTGTCACAGACACCCCCCGCAGAAGCGCCTCGAACCCCATGAGGGAGGTGATCGTCACCAACCGATCGGCTTGGGACAGGAGGGCGGCGGGATCGGTGCCGCGCGCCACATGATCGGCAAGGCGGCTGAGCGCCTCCTCCGGCACCGCGCCGTCGCGCAAGCCTGCCTCAACGTCCGGATGAGGCTTGTAAACCAGAAAGGCGTTGGGGTGGCGGGAGCGGGCGGCCTCCAAAAGCGCCAGATTGGTTTTGACATCTCCCGCACCAAGTCGGATCGAGGCATCGTCTTCGACCTGGCTAGGCACCAGGACAACCTCCCGCCCGCCAGTGTCGGGCAGGGCAGGGACCTCGCCCAGATTGTATTTGCTGAGGCCCAATGCCGTCAGCCGCGCGATCAGCGCCTCGGCCCGCGCCAACCGCGCCTCAGGCCAGCCCGCGGCGTCCGCAATCAGCCGTTCCAGCCGGCTTTCCCGGGTCGGGTCGTAGTAAATGCCCAGATCGTCGCGGACGAGGCTCAAGGGCGGAACTAAATCCGCCCCCAGCCCGCGGGAGCGCAGGAACCCGTCTTCGACGCGGGAGAGCGGTACGGCGGCGGAGAGGCAGGCATGGCGCAGCGCCTCGGTCTCCCGACCTGCCCAGACCATGACTGGCTTGCCGGGCTGGGCCGCAGCCTCGGGCGCCTCCGAGAACCGTAGCCGCTGACCTTGGCTGCCATAGAACGCCTGAAGATGTCTCCGCTTCCAGGCCCGCATCCCAACGGCCACATAACCCCGACGGTCCGCCCGCCAGGCCCGCGTCTCCGCCTCCAGCGTTGCCAGCACATCCTCCAGCTCACAAAGCTCATCGCGATAGGGATCATACCAATGCGGGTAAAGGATCATTGCACCGGCGACGAGCTGCGCCCGGGTCAGTTTGCGCTGGCGCCTTGGGATTGGCTGTCGGTCATCGGACAGGCCCCATCCGGCATAGAAGGGTTGGCCGAACACCACCGGCTTGTGGCCCGCCAGGATCGCCTCAAAGCCCAACTGGCTCGACACCGTATAAACCGCCATCGCGCCTTCCATCAGCCGCCAGGGGGAAAGCGGGCGGTCTTCAAGCGTGATGGTCTCGCTGACGTCTTCCGGTCCGAAATAGCCCGGGCGGTGGCCCGATTGGCTCTCGGGATGGGTCTTGATGACGATGCGGGAGCCCAGGTGGTCCTCTTGCGCCCAATAGAGCATCTCACGGAACGTGTCGGCATTGGCGCCGCCGAACCGGATCGAGGCGTCGCCCTCGGTCTGGTCGATCACCAGGACATAGCCCGGCGCGGGCGGTTCGATGTCCGGATCGACGGCGCTGTATTTTGTCAGATGGGCGTCCTGCATCCGCCGCACCGCCTCCCGCGCGCGGTCGAGAAGTGCGGTGTCATCGAGGGCATGGGTGGCCAGCAGATGCTCCAGATCGGATGGCTGACGGCTGTCAAACCAGGCACCACGCCGGTCAATGGTGAGGCCCAGGGGCGGATCACCCGACCGGCCAGGGTGGAGGGAGCGCAGAAAGGCATCCTCCACCCGCACCAGATGCGCGCCGGTGGTCGCCGCCGCTTTTTCGCCTCTTGGTGCATAAGGTGAGTGGCCCCAGACCAATACGTCATCATCGGACCCAGGCTTGCCGATCTTCAGGTCATAGCCCGCAAGCGTCAGGATCCGACGGACTCGGGTGTTGGTCAGAAAGCCTGCATTAAAATGAAAACCCCGCCGAGGGGTGGCCTCGGCGGGTGTCTTTTCGGGCGCGGTCCGGCCCGTCATCGCCTATTCGGCGAGGCCGCGGAGTGACCCTGCTGTGCTGAGCGTCCCGGTCAAGGCGTTGATCACGCGGCTCCACTGGGCGAAGGGCGCTTCGGTCACATAAACCGTGTCGCCATCGCGGATGATGAAGTCACGCGCCTCGAACATGCCGGTGGGCGCGGTCAGGTCCAGCACGTAGATCAAACGCTGCGTGCCGATAAGATCGCTGCGCCCGAGGACCGATTGAGAAATCGCCTCGGACTCATTTCGCAGCACAAAGACGCCCGTGGGATCGGCCAGGTTCGCATTGAGGCCGCCCACGGTAGCGATGGCTTCGATGGCTGAGATGGTTTGCGTATCAAACGGCACCCGCGCCTGGGCCCCGGTGGCCCCAAGCGAGGTGAAGCTGCGGGTGTCTTCCTCGACCAGGATCCGGTCACCGCCCCTGAGCGCGATATCGAATTGCGGGTTGGCATAGAGGTCCTGGAACCAGATCGTGTCGGAATGGGCGCCACGGACAACCGTCACCTGCGCAATCTCGGGCTGAACGGTGACGCCACCGGCCGCGGCCAACATGCCCGTAAGCGTCCGCGTGGGCCGCTCAATCGGGAAAATGCCCTGGCCACCCACGGCCCCGGTCACCGAAACGGTTGACCCGTCGCCTGCCACGCGGCGGACGATGACCTGCGGATCCGGGGTTTGTTCATCAAGATTGCGGGTAATGATTTCTTGCAGCTGGCTGGGCGTATTGCCCGCCGCTCGAAGGCGGCCCGCATAGGGGATGAAGATATGGCCAGACCCGTCGACCGTGATTTCTTGAATCTCGCCCGGGCCGCCGAAGGCCAAAAGCCCGTCTTCGACGTTTTCATAAATCGTCAGCCCAAGGATATCGCCGGGGCGGATCACTTCGGGTGACGTCAGAGCGGCATTGACGAAGCCGTCGGAAAAGCCAAGCGCGGGCACAACCGCGGTCGCGGCCACCACCCGTGGATTCACCTCAACGACAAACGCGTCGCCTTGGCGCTGCACGGATCCGGCAAAAATCTCGTTGCGGTTTGGTCCGCCACGGGGCAGGCCGCAGGAGGCCACAATGGCCAAAACCAGCGAAAGCGCGACCAAGCGCGCGCGGGGGGAAGCCAGCGATGTCACGGGGATCGGCTCCTTATTGCCTGAAACTGCCTCAGTTTATTTTTTTGGCACTTTAGCGAATCTCGCCAAAGCGCGCTAGTCTTTCGATTATTTCACGACTTGAAGGTGTTGCCGTGGTGCAGGCCGGCCCGCTTTCAGCGCGTCATAAGGGTCTTCCTCGGACAGCATCATATCGACCACCTGGCGCAAAAGCTGCCGCCGACCGCGCGCGGAATAGAAGCTGCCGGTGATCTGCGAGGTTTCCAGAAGGAAATGGCGGTAATCACGATAAGCGCGGCTGTCGGGGCGGGTTGGGTTGGTGAAAAACGCATCCATCGGTTGGGAGGAGACAAATTCCGGCTTGAGATAGACCGCCGTTCCGAAGGCCTTCAGCGGAAGGCCGCGCCAGAGCGCCTGTTGCGCGGCGGTGGAGTTCACGGTGACAGCACTCCGCGCATCGTTCAAAAGCCGCGCGAGCTTGCCGCCCCGCACATAGTGGACCCGGTTGCTGACCCCATGTTTCGCCGCCAGCCTGCGGATATCCCGGCGGATCGGCACGCGGCCATCCTCAAGCGGGTGCGCCTTGAAAACTAGGTGATGATGTGCGGGCGCCCCTTGTGCGAAACCGGCGATCAGAAGGGCGAGGAAATCGCTCATCGTCTCGAACGGCCCATGATCGCGGAAGCTCGCGTCATGTTCCAACTGCAACAGCGCCAAGTGATAGGGAAACCCGCCGGTCTTGATCCGCCACGTGGCTTGCACCCGGTCGAGCCAGAGAAACGGCATGAACGCGATACGGCGCAGATAAAGCCACAACTCACGGCCCACGGTGATGTTCCGATGCGGTTTGAAATGCCGATAACGCATGTTCAGGAACATCACGAACCAATGGTAAAGCGCGCCATAGAAGATGTGCTGGCGCATGTCGCCCCATTTCGACGGCGTGTCCGGCAGATCAAGATCCAGCCCTTTGAGTGCCTTGCGCATATCAGCAACCGAGGTTTGCATCAGCCGCGAATGGCCATTGGCGCCGCCACGCTCATAGGTGACCCAATAAGGCCTGAGATAGCCTTCTTCGAAAACGTGGATCGTCAGGTTCAGGCTTTCTGCAATGGCGACCGCTTCGGAATGGACAGGCCGCGTGTCCCCATAAAGCACCAGATCGGTGACGCCCTTTTCGGCGACGAGAAGCTGGAATTTGGCCGGCCAATCCTCCACCGTGCCAGTATAGGCGATGTAACTCTGCCGATGATGCCAAAAGGCGCTGTCACCCTGGTTGAAGCCGACACGCCAAACGGTTCCCCCCGCGGCGCGGAGCATCGCCCCAAGCCGGTGAAAGAAAGGTCCGTGAGGCCCTTGGAGGAACAGGAAGACGCGGTCCACGTGTGGTGTTTTCCTTATGACGAGGCGCCGATTGGCCATAGCGCTTTGGGCCAGTCTTTCATAGGCTCTTGGCTGATTAAGGGCCGGTTTGGGCCGGGATTGTGGCGCGCGCCGCCTTGCTCAGCCGGGATCGGCCCGTTAGGTGAAGGCGGGAAAGGACGCGGATACCCCCCATGTTCACAGGGATAATCACCGATATCGGCACGGTCGAGGCGCTGGAGCCCCGGGGCGATCTGCGCGCCCGGATCGGGACGGCCTATGACACGGGGCGGATCGAGATCGGCGCCTCCATCGCCTGCGATGGGGTCTGTCTGACGGTGGTTGCTCTGGGTGAGGGGTGGTTCGACGCCGATATCTCTGCCGAGACGGTCTCAAAGACCAATATCGGCGATTGGGTCCAAGGGCGGCGGATCAATCTGGAGCGGGCCTTGAAGGTCGGCGATGAATTGGGCGGCCATATCGTGTCCGGCCATGTCGATGGGGTCGCCGAGGTGGTTGCATTGACGGACGAAGGCGAGTCGACCCGGATGCGGTTCCGCGCGCCGGAGGCTTTGGCGAGGTTCGTCGCGCCGAAAGGGTCGGTGGCATTGAACGGCACCTCGCTGACCGTGAATGAGGTGGAAGGTGTGGAGTTCGGCATCAACGTGATCCCCCACACCAAAGAGGTCACGACCTGGGGTGATGTGGCCGTCGGGGACCGGATCAACCTGGAAATCGACACGCTGGCCCG
The DNA here is from genome assembly GCA_028279315.1 of Rhodophyticola sp. Classification (GTDB taxonomy): domain Bacteria; phylum Pseudomonadota; class Alphaproteobacteria; order Rhodobacterales; family Rhodobacteraceae; genus Rhodophyticola. The sequence goes on from JANQNZ010000311.1 coordinate 6,309, forward strand.
TTATGTCGCCCGGCTGCAGGAGTGGGGCGGATGAAACCGATTGTGGCCCGCTCCATCAACGATATGAGCGCGCAGCGCTGTGTGGATATTCTGCGGGCGGACGACGGGTTCGCCTGGGTCGAATGCCGCCGCGATCCTGAAGACGGACATGGCTGGCGCCGGTTGTTTGCACCGCGGACCGGGTTTCCGACGGAAGATGCCGCGCTTCAGGCGGCGGGCGTGGGCACGCCCTGGCTGAGGCAAGAAGGGCATTTGGGATGAGCGAGATTGGACATAATGGCGGGCCGACGCTGGAGCCCGGGTTTGGCTTTCGCAAACACGCCTGGACCCGCGCCCGGAAAGAGCTGATGCCGACGCTGCCGTTGCAGATCGTCCGCATCCGCGTGAAACGGGCCGAGCGGTTGGGCCTCGATTACAAAACCTATGCCTCGATCCGCGCGCGCTCGGGGCGGGATATCGTGGGCTTCCTCTTCTCCGGCAATGCGCTGGAGCTGCGCCCGCAGCGGATTGAGCTGCCGGAGCGGGTGCAGACGCGGCTGGCCTCCCTCGACGGCGAAGCCAAACGGGTCGCTGCGATCTATGCGCCGCAGCACCCCGATGCGATCGTGGCGGCCAATCCGGGCATCTTGGATCACACAAGCCCCGCCCCCGGCTTCACCAGCCCTTGGGCCGAGATGCGCGACCGGATCACCGCCACAATCCGCCAGGCGGGCCTGCCCGCCGATGGGGTGGTCTTGGTGGCCGCCACCGATATTGAGCGGGAGTGGTGCGCAGCGGGCAAACTTGCAGGTGAACTCACCGCCGACAGATTCTTCAGGAGCGCCCATGTCTGAGCCGATCCCATTCGAAAAACCCGGCCCCGTGGAGCGGGATTGGGCCGATGCGATCTCCTCGATTGAGGAGATCATCGAGGACGCCCGCAATGGGCGCATGTTCATTCTGGTGGACCATGAGGACCGGGAGAACGAAGGCGATCTGGTGATCCCCGCGCAGATGGCGACGCCTGAGGTGATCAATTTCATGGCGACCCATGGGCGCGGCCTGATCTGCCTGAGCTTGCCCGGCGAGCGGATCGACGCGCTTGGCCTGCCGCTTATGTCGTCGCACAACTCCTCCCGCCATGAGACCGCCTTCACGATCTCCATCGAGGCGCGGGAAGGCGTGTCGACCGGCATTTCGGCCCATGATCGCGCGCGGACGGTGGCCGTCGCCATCGACGCCTCGAAAGGCGCGGCGGATATCGCAACGCCGGGCCATGTCTTCCCGCTTCGCGCGCGGAACGGCGGGGTTCTGGTGCGTGCAGGCCATACGGAGGCGGCGGTGGATATCTCCCGCCTTGCCGGACTGAACCCTTCGGGCGTGATCTGCGAGATCATGAACGAAGACGGGACAATGGCGCGGCTGCCAGACCTGATCGCCTTCGCGCAGCTCCACAATCTGAAGATCGGCACGATCTCGGACCTCATCGCCTACCGCCGGCGCCATGACAATCTGGTCAAGGTCCGGACCGAAGAGACCATCCAATCGGAATTCGGCGGCGAGTGGAAACTGCGCATCTATACCGATGAGACCCAAGGCGCCGAGCATATCGTCTTGATCAAAGGCGATATTTCGACGCCCGACCCGGTGCTGGTCAGGATGCACGCGATGGACCCGATGCTCGACGTGGTCGGCACGGGCGGCACCGGCCGGGCGGGCGAATTTGGCGACGCGATGCGGTTGATTGCAGAGGAAGGGCGGGGGGTTCTGGTCCTCCTACGCGACCTGCACATGAAGCTGAGCGCGGAAAACGAGGTCTCGCCCCAGACCTTGCGTCAATATGGGTTGGGGGCGCAGATTCTGTCCTCGCTCGGATTGTCGGACCTGGTCCTCCTGACGAATTCACCGAAACCGAAGGTCGTGGGGCTAGAGGCCTATGGGCTGGCCATCACCGGCACCCGCAAGATCTCGGAGATTGGGTGATGGCCGGCACCTCGCATCACGAATTGCCGCTGCCAGCGTTCGACAAACCGGTCAAGCTGCTGCTTGTCCAGGCGCCCTACTACAAAGACATCGCGGAGTTCCAATTGGCGGGCGCCAAAGCGGTGTTGGAGACGGTCGGCGCGGAGTATGAGGTGATCGAAGTGCCCGGCGCGCTTGAAATCCCCGTGGCAATCGGGATTGCCCATCGGCAGTCCAATTTCGATGGCTATGTGGCGCTTGGCTGTGTGATCCGCGGCGAGACCACCCATTACGAAACCGTCTGTGAGGAATCGAATCGGGGCGTCACGCTTCTGGGGATGACCGGGGCCTGCATCGGCAATTGCATCCTGACCGTGGAAAACCACGAACAGGCGCTGGTTCGCGCCAACCCCGATGAGATGGACAAAGGTGGCGGCGCGGCGGCGGCAGCGCTGCATCTGATCGCGTTGACGCGGAAATTCGGAAAGCCTAAAGGCGGCATCGGTTTCAAACCCCGCGGCGAGGCGTTCCAGATTGCGGGTGACAGCGAAGGACCGGCATCCGCATGACCACCCCCCGCCCGAAAGGGCCGTCCCGAGACGCGCAGCGCCAGATGAAATCCGCCGCGCGGCTTTATGCGGTTCAGGCGCTTTTCCAGATGGAGCAATCGGGTCAGGCGCTTGACGCAGTGCGGCAGGAGTTTGAGACCTACCGCTTCGGCGAAGAGATCGAAGGGGAGGAACTGGCCGAGGGCGATGTCGACCTCTTCCGCAAGCTTCTGGAAGACGCGCTCAATTTTCAGGCCCGGATTGATCAGATGACCGACCGGGCGCTAGTCGCGGCTTGGCCCATCGATCGGATCGACCCGACCTTACGCGCGCTTTTCCGGGCTGCGGGCGCCGAACTAACCGAAGGGGAAGCGCCACCGAAGGTGGTGATCACCGAATTTGTGGATGTGGCGCGCGCGTTTTTCCCGGAAGGGCGGGAGCCGAAATTCGTGAACGCTGTGCTCGATCATATGGCGCGTGAGGCCAAGCCCGAGGCGTTCTGACGCTCGTCTGCCTAGAGGGCAGGCAGTTTGCCGCCCACGCTGCGCCAGATTGGCGCGACTCCACATGCCTTGGCTTGCAGCTGCCTCCCGCGTTGCTAGGTTAAGGTGCGAGCGAGTGAGGACGACACATGCCCGACCATATCAAACTGATCCTGCGCCACGCCTTCTATGGCTTTCTGATTTCCCTGGCTTTCGTGGCCATGCTGCTCTGGTTCAACGTGGCGAACCTCTGGCACCTCGTGACCCACACCGCTGAAGGGCCGATCGCGGTTCTGATGCTTGTGGTGTTCTGCACGATCACCTTCGGCTCGGTCCAGATCGGTCATATGATCATGTCGATGGGCGAAGAGGATGATGACGAGGATGGGGGTAAGCGTGACGACCTGCCCGTGCTCGATCCGCTCGCCATTCCAATTCCGGTCGAGGATCGCCGCTGACCCATCCACGCTAGAGACAAAGAGAAACCGCCGGAGCCTTAGATGGGACCGGCGGTTTCTCTTTTTTGGGTGGCGGGACCGCACCAACCGTCGGGGTGTGAATTCCCGAGGACCTGCAAATACAGGTGGGCGCCAGGTAACCGGACCACGATCCGGTCAGAGCCAGCTCCCTCGGAATTGTGTAAGGCCACCGGAATTGTGCCCCGTATGACGTGAAGGGCAGTACCCGCCTGCCCTTCAGATAGAGGGGGGCGGGCTTGGGAACAAGCCCGGGCCATCAGGCTTGCGCATGTTCGTGAAATGTTCCATTCTTCGGCGATGTCCGGCTTGCCTGCCCCCGATACGCAAGGTCTGAAACCTGGCCAGCTTCTGGCGCGTGGCGTGTGCCGCCATCTCCGGACCCATGACTTCGCGGTGTTGGAAGAATTCACCCCCGAGCGCGGCAAACGGGTGGATGTGATCGCCCTTGGCCCGAAATCCGAGATCTGGGTGGTGGAGTGCAAATCCTCCCGCGCCGATTTCACTTCGGACCGGAAGTGGGACGGGTATCTCGATTGGTGTGATCGGTATTTCTGGGCGGTGGATGAGGCCTTTCCGACCGATCTGTTGCCGCCAGAGACGGGGCTGATCATCGCCGATGCCTATGACGCGGAAATCCTGCGCATGGCGCCTGAGGTGAAACTCGCCCCTGCGCGGCGGAAAGCCATGGTGCAGCGCTTTGCGCGCCATGCGGCGTTGCGGCTACAAGGGCTGCGGGACCCAGAGGCGTTGATTTAGGTCTTGGCGACGCCCGCGCGAAGCAAGACCGTCGGCCAAACTAGGCTTTGCCTCAAGCGCTCGCGCGAGCCGGGTATCGACAGACCGCCCGGGCGGCCTGTCGATGCCCGGCGCCTTCGGCGCATTATTCGGGCAGGGGATGTAGAAAGACCGGTGCTCGGCGCGGTTATCGCCCAAGAGTGGTCCCGATTTCGCCTGGGGCCATCAAGAGCTAGCTCTCGGCCCGCCGCCCCACCCGGCTGAGCGCCAGAAGTGTCAGGGGTGGCCCCAGAAGCTCAAAGATCACCGTTGTGCCAACCGTGAGCGTCATCACCACCGGCCCGATCTCAGGCAGGGTCTCGGACACCACGAGCGCCATCCCAACCGCCACGCCCGCCTGCGGCATCAGCGCCACGCCATACCAGGGCCGCTCAAACCTGGGCGCGCCACCAAGGGCCGCGCCCGCCCATCCGCCAATCAACCGGGCGGCGGTGCGCAAGACGACATAAAGCGCGCCAATCATGCCGATCTCCACGAGAAGACTAATCTCAAGCGATGCGCCGGCCAGAATGAAGAACAGCAGCATGAAGGGCCATTGCACATGCTCGATCTCATGGAAGGGGCGGTTGTGATGACGCGCCAGATTGGCCACGACGGACCCCGCGGTCATGCCGGCCAGAAGGAACGACACCTCCAGCCAGACTGACAGCCCGGCGATCAAGCAGACAAGGCCAAGCGCTTCGGTCTGCATCGGCTCCCCCTTTTTCAGCCGCCCGGTCAGATAGGCCGCGGGGAAGCCAAGGACCAGGCCCAGGAGGATCGCGCCAAAGACCTCCCGCGTGGCGCCCAGAAGGATGCCGTCGCTGCTGCTGCCCGTGAGTTGGGCGGCGAAGACCAGCACAAAGCTGAAGACAATCAGGCCCCAGGCATCGTCCACCGCCACAATCCCCCTCAACGTGTCGGGGAAGGCGCCGGTTTGCCCGGATTGGTGAATGATGTCCTGGGTCGCTGCGGGCGCTGTGGCCGTCGCAATTGAGGCCAGGATCAACGCCGTTGCCGGGGCAAGCCCCGCCCAGATCAACCCACTTGAGACAATCATCAGGGTCGCCGTCACAATCGACCAAGAGACCCAGAGGATGACCCGCCCGTTCCGCGCCAGCTTCTCCAAGGTCAGTGCATTCCCCATCAGGAATGCCACCATGGAGAGTGCGGCGACGGAAAGGAATTCAAACAGCCCTTCGACTTCATGGGGGATCAGGTCGAGGCCCGACCGCCCGGCAATCAGACCAACACATAGAAGGAGCGTCACCCGCGGCAGGCGAGTCCGACGCCCAATCGTGTCAGCGGCAAGACCGGCCAGAAACAGGCCCCCGAGACTGAGGAAGGTTGATGCCAAATCCATGGGGCAGCCTAGGCGCGCGCCACCCAAGCCTCTTTGACAGGGATCAAGCGGTGGCTAGCCCTTCTTGGCCATCTTGCGCGCAGCCGCAGCGGCGGCGCGCAGCTCCTCCGCGATCTCCTCGGCCTCGTCAGGATCAAAATCAAGGGGCAGGTCGACGCCCTCGGCTTCGACATAGATGCGCACCATGCCCAGGCTCGTCGGGCCAATCTGAAGATTGGCAGCCATATCGCTTTCGCTGTTGATGCCCATGTCAGACCTCTTCGACGGCAGGTGCGGATCGTGAGCTAGCCCCTGGACAACGGAGGAACAAGAGGCAAATACTTGCCTTAGGCAAGCTTTGGAGATTCGCCCATGGATGTCATTGACCGGTTGCGCGCCTTCAACCGCGCCCATACCCGCCGCTTGGGGCTTCTGCGCCAGGGTTATCTGGAGGCGGGCCTCAGCCTTGCCGAGGCGCGGGTGATCTTCGAACTGGCTGACGGGATTGGGTGGACCGCAGGTGCGCTGTCCCGGCATCTGGGGTTGAACGAAGGTTATCTGAGCCGGATGTTGAAGCGGTTGCAGAACGCCGGTCTTGTCGAGCGGGTGCGGGACCCGAAAGACCGACGCGTACACCGCCTTGGCCTGACCCGCGATGGGCTGATCCGGGCCGCGGAACTGACCGCACTCTCGCGGGAGCAGGTCGGCGCCTGGATCGCCGAGATGCCAGAGGAGGAGGCCGAGGGGATCGCCAACGGTCTTGAGCGGGCCGAGGCGCGGCTAAGCGGACGGCCGGAGAGTTTCGACGAGATTGAATTGCGTGATCTGGCGATTGGGGATGCGGGCTGGCTGATTGAACAGCATGCCCTCCTCTATGCCCGTGACGAAGGCTTCGACGCGAGCTTCGAGGCTTTGGTCGCCGAAATCCTCGCCGCCTATATCCGCGACCGCAACCCGGCCCGCGAGCGGGCTTGGATCGCCTGGAGTAAGGGCCGCCGTCTCGGCTCCATCTTCTGTGTCGAAGGACCGGCGCCCGATGTCGCGAAGCTGCGCCTTTTCCTCCTGGTGCCCGAGGCGCGAGGGCTTGGCCTGGGTCAACGTCTGCTCACAGAGTGCTTGGATTTCGCCCGAGCCAGCGGATATCGCCGATTGGTGCTTTGGACCCATGAAAGCCACGAGGCCGCCTGCGCGCTCTACCGGAAAGCGGGGTTTCGGCTGGACAGCGCGAAACCGGTCATTTCCTTCAGCGTCGACCTAATCGAGCAGCAATGGTCGATTGACCTTTGACCGCCGCCTGGCCCTTTTTGGCAGGCGCTGGCCTTCAATCTCGCTTCTACACTGGCAGCAGCTGCTCCGCCGTTTCATCCCGGTGCTTCGCCAGATAACGCATAAATGGCGTTCCGCCGGTGCCGACATCGGTGTCATTGCCCGCAGCATCCCGGCTTTGCTTGTGAATATAGCTCGCCGCGTATTCCAGATGCCGGGACCGGAACGCCGCAACCGCCTGCAAATTGGCATTATAGGCGTCGCTCAGGCTTTTGCGGCCCAATTTGCTGGCAAAGGCACGCAACCCGCTTTCGGCCCTCAGATCATCAATGAAGGCGCGATGCGCGGGCGGGCGGTAGATATGAAGCTGGTCGAGGAAGGTCTTCATCGGATCATCCGCATGGCCCACACCCATCACCGCATCCATCGCCGGAACGATGGAGGATTGGGAGCCGGTCTGGCCGCGGAACGCCTGACCCTTGGAGCCATAGCGCGCGACGCCCTCATAGACGATGCCGTTTGGCAGCGCGGGGTTGTCGCCCCAGCCGTGGATATAGGGCCGGACCCGTTGGAAATAGATGTAAGGATCGCAGCGTTCCGGCATCCGGTCGAAAATCGCGTTAATCCGGTCCCAGATCGCGGCCATCTCCTCAAGCAGCGTTTGGGCCTTTTCGGCGTCCTCCTGATCCACAGCCGCCACGAGTTGCGGCATCCGCGCCAGTAATCCACCCGCCGCCGCCTCAATCGCTACATGGATCAGGACAAACCAGGCCTCATCCTGGCCGGCCAGGAAGTTCTGAATCATGTAGATATTGTCCAGATCAATCCCGCGGGCCGGATCGACCAGCGCCCAGTTGTCGAGGACATAGCCGCTATAGGGCAGAAGCGGCTGTTGCCCGAGGTGATCGGCGAGCGCGGCAATCGGTTGGGCGAGGCAGCGGGGGAGCGTCTCTGCCGGTTCCGGCTCGCCCCAGACATAAGCCTGGACCATGAAGGAATAATGCACCATCGCGACCCGGGCTTCAGGATCGCTGAACCCGGCGAGCGCCGTGTCGATGTCGATTTCGGGCAGTCGGGAGGTCAGGAGCGCGCGAACCCGGCCTGTGGGCAGAAGATCGGGGAGGCCAAGGCCACCGCCCGCGCCTCGGCCAGCGGGCCCGTCAGGGCCACCTGATCGGCGTCGAAGCGGCAGAGATACCCACGGTTTGCGGAAATGTCATAGGCCTCAAGCGGTTTCATGCTGCCTCCCCAGTTGCATGTTGGTTGATGGGCGCAGATTGGATCGTGGCACTCGAAATTGGCCCGCCCAAAGCGACATCGCTTTGCCAGCTGGCGACGGAAAACTTCTATAAGAAATTCTGGCCGTTGAGTCGACCTCCAATCGTGGATAAACTATATCCACGAATCAGGGAAAACGTAAGATGAAGCTCAGTGACGGCATCGAACAGGCAATCCATTCCGTGGCGATGCTGGCCAGCTTGCCGCCAGACGGGCTTCTCTCTGCCGCGGCTCTGGCGGAGTTTCATGGGGTTTCCCCATCCTACCTACTGAAACATCTACAAGCCCTGTCGCGTGCGGGTCTTCTCGACACTGTCCCGGGTCCAAATGGCGGCTATCGCCTGGCCAGGTCACCTGACGCGATCAGCCTTCTCGATATCATCTTGGCCGTCGAAGGGCCGGAACCGGCTTTCCGCTGCAAGGAAATCCGGCAGAGAGGGCCGAACCCGCTGTCGCCTGGACATTACGCCAAACCCTGCCAGATCAACGCCGCCATGCTGCGGGCCGAACGCGCTTATCGAGCCGAGCTGCGCCGCATCACAATTGCCGAACTGACGGCCCAGGTGGTGGCCGATGACACCGATGGTGCCGTGGCCGAGCGCGGCTGCCGGTTCCTTGAGTTGCACCTGCGAACCAAACCTTCACAAACCCCTCGAAAGGACTGACCCATGCACCCTCGCCTCGACTATATGACCGCCGCGCCCGATGCGTTTCAGGCGATCCTTGGGCTCGAAACCTATGTCGCCCAGAAATCCGGCCTTGATCAGCAGTTGATCGATCTGGTCAAGCTGCGCGCCTCCCAGATCAACGGCTGTGCCTATTGTGTCGACATGCACACGAAAGAGGCGCGTGCCCATGGGTTGAGCCAGCAATGGATCGACCTTGTCAGCGTCTGGCGCGAAGCGCGTGTGTTCAGTGAAAAGGAACGCGCAGCCCTGCAATGGGTGGAAAGCGTCACCGACCTGCCGGGCACGGGCGCCCCGGATGACGATTACGCGGCGCTGAAACCGCATTTCACCGAGGCCGAGATCGTCAACCTGACCGTGGCGATCGGCACCATCAACCTGTGGAACCGCATGGCGGTCAGCTTTCGGGCACCGCATCCGGTGGACTAACCTGGCTCGGGCCAAGTTTGCCGCGGCGCAGCGCTTGCGCGCCGCGGCGCAATAACCTATCCACTTGCGCGACCGTCACGACATTTCCTTGCGCGCAAGAAGGACCTGCCGCCCATGAGCTTCCGCCTGCAACCCCAACCCGTCGCCCGCCCGAATCGCTGCCAGCTGTTCGGCCCGGGCTCAAACACCAAGCTTTTTGAGAAGATGGCGGCGAGCGCGGCGGATGTGATCAATCTGGACCTTGAGGATAGCGTCGCGCCTGATGACAAGCCCCAGGCGCGGGCCAATGTCATCCAGGCGATTGGCGATGTGGACTGGGGCCAGAAGACCTTGAGCGTGCGGATCAACGGGCTAGACACGCCCTATTGGTACCGCGACGTGGTCGACCTATTGGAACAGTCGGATGCGCGGCTGGATCAGATCATGATCCCCAAAGTCGGTTGCGCGGGCGATATCTATGCGGTCGATGCGCTGGTGACCGCCATTGAAGCCGCCAAAGGGCGCACAAAGAAAATCGGCTTCGAAGTCATCATCGAAAGCGCCGCCGGCATCGCCCATGTGGAGGAGATTGCCGCCGCCTCGCCTCGGATGCAGGCCATGTCTCTGGGCGCGGCCGATTTCGCCGCGTCCATGGGGATGCAGACAACCGGTATCGGCGGCACGCAAGAGAATTACTACATGCTCCACGGCGAGACGCGGCACTATTCCGACCCCTGGCACTGGGCGCAAACCGCGATCGTGGCGGCCTGCCGGACCCATGGGGTGTTGCCGGTGGACGGGCCGTTTGGCGATTTCTCCGACGATGAGGGCTATCGCGCCCAGGCCCGTCGTTCGGCGACCTTGGGCATGGTCGGGAAATGGGCGATCCACCCCAAACAGATTGCGCTGGCCAATGAGGTCTTCACCCCGTCCGAGGCCGCGGTGACCGAGGCGCGGGAAATCCTCGCCGCCATGGAAGAGGCCAAGAAATCCGGCGCCGGTGCCACGGTCTACAAGGGCCGGTTGGTCGATATCGCCTCGATCAAACAGGCCGAGGTGATCGTGAAACAGGCGGAGATGATTGGCGGAGGCTAACGCGACGCGAATTGGGCGAGCACAAGGTCGAAGCGGTCCGCGATTGCTGTAAAGACCTCTGGAACCGGTGCCCTTTCGTCTGGGAATGTGGGCATTCTGATCGACCAGACCTCGATCAGCAACTCATCGCTTTCCCGCCGAATGCGTAGGCTGCACTGTATGGGCAGGGGAGGCTCGTGAGTCGCAGAGCACCAGGTCGAATAGCGAAATCCACCAGTCGCGCCGGGCGTCGCATAGTATTGCCAGTTGAGATCTTCCGCCCGCCGATGGAGTACGAGTTCGGTGGGGTCGCCCTGTAGACGATCCGATGGGTTTAATTGGTGCCACCCCTCTATGCCGAAATGAACTCGGCGCACGAACCGAGCGTTATCCACACCTAGCTGATGGGCCATGGCAACCGCAGCTTCAGCCTCGAAGCGCACCAGATGTGCGCGCTCCATGCTTTCGAGATGCGCCGGGCAGAACCCCAATGGCGCCGAATCCCAGGGCCGCTCCAGAACAGCGCGCACTTCGAGGGTCTCATGTCCAGTCCGACCTTCAATCGCGACCCGCCGCCATGCAGGGATCAAATAGCTTTCGCCGCCGATCAGGACCTGAGCTTCTGATTGCCAATCACAGTCGGCAAGGTCCTGTTCATGTCCGGCCGACTCACGCCCAACGATGCTGGCAGCCCCGAGAAACAGCACCGCAAACACTGCAATGCCCCCGATCAACCGGACTAAGATCGCAGTCAGAATAGACGGGGCATTTGGCTTACTCATTGGCCCTGCAACATATCACGTGGTACATTTGTCAAACGTTCTATGGTCGAATGTTCCCTTAGCTCGAATTATCGGCATTTCTATGGCGAAGCCGCCGGACATCTATGGCCCTGCCCTGCGGGTGATTGCCAGGCGCAATCTGCCAAGAGACGCCGCTCCGTGGCCTGGCAATTTGGTGGCGTGTGGGTGCTGAGATCGGAGCGAGGAGGGGCTTAGGAGCCATGAAGCGCACTGGCTCATTGGTCGGATCGCCAGCCCCCGGCCTGCTGATGCCCGACTCCCGTCACCTCTATCCGACGCCTTCCGTGATCTACTCAACCGCGATCAAAAGCCGGGTCCGCAAATCCTCCGGCGCAGTGTCGCTTGGGTCGTTGAGGTAAATCTCGGCGCAAGGTCGGTCGGCAAGCTGGAACCCATCATCCGCCCGTATTGTGACATTGAATTCCGCCCATGCGTTGCGCAACCCGTCATAAGGACCGGCGTGAATGGTCTCGGCATAGGGGCCTGCCGCGAGAACCACCCGTTCAAAGCCCGCCGGCACCGGTTCCGTCAATGGAAAGGCGCAGGCCGCGTGGGACGTCAGCTGATCCTCCGGCAATTCCACCGGATCGCCGTGATAAACCCCCGCCCAAGCACCGGTCTTGGACCAGAGATCAAGCGCGGTCAGCCTTTCGGCCAGAACATGGAATGTCGGGCCGATCCCGCTATGGGCGCCGCGATGCAAGATGCCGATGAGGGGAAGATCAGCCTCTTCGGTGACGCGTGTGATATGTGGCATGATGGGTCCTCCCCCTATTTCAACGAAATGCAGATATCGGTCAGCAGATCATCGGGCGCGGTGTCCTGGGGGCCATTAAGATAAACCTCAATCGGCGGATGATCCCCCAACTCTTCGCCCGACTGTGGCAGCCAGACGCCATACATATGCTTATAGGCCCCGGCCAGCCCGGAATAGGGGCCTTTGTAATGCATCACCGCATACCGCCCGCCGGGCAGATGCGTCTCTTCCAGCGGATCGGTGACGGTCAGCGCGTCGTCGATCACCACACCGGCCAGGCTGCGCAACTCCTCTGCCGCCACCGCCTCGGGATCGTCAAAATAGACCCCGACCATGCCGCGGGCATGGGGCCAGAGATTGCGGGAGGTGAAGACAGCGCTCAGGCTCTCAAACGCCTTGCCGATCCCAGGATAGAGGCCCTTATGTGAGATTGAGGCCAAACGGCGGGCAGGTTGTTCATTTATTTCAATAGGATACACAGGGTATTCTCCTCGTTCAGAGATCAGAAGCGGTGGCAGATGCTCACCGCGGGTTCTGAACGCCCCAGGGGTCAGGCCATGGGCCGCTTGAAAGGCCCGGCTGAAGCTGGAGAGGCTGGGATAACCGACCTCGGCCGCGATGGCTTTGAGCGACCTGTCGGATTGCACCAACATCACCGCCGCGCGGTGCAAGCGTACCCGGCGCACGGCTTGGGCACAGGTCTCCCCCGTCATCGCGCGAAACACGCGGTGCCAGTGAAACCGGCTCATCGCCGCCACATCGGCCAAGGTATCGAGCGACAGATCGCCGGCGGGGTTGGTATAGATGTAATCCAACACCCTCAGCAGCCGGTCCTCATAGCTTGCCATCGTCTTTCCCTTCCTCGGACGTTCGGCCCCCGTCATGCCCCGCCCCGCATTCACAAATCTTGCCGAGTTGCATCCCGCCGCGCCCAAGGCCATATAACCCGGCAATCAGTATCGGCGGGAGCGCCCCCATGAACTATCTCGACTTCGAAAAACCCTTGGCGGAGATCGAAGGCAAGGCCGAAGAGTTGCGGGCGCTAGCGCGCGGCAATGATGAGATGGATGTGGAGGATGAGGCCAAAGCCCTCGACAAAAAAGCCGCCGAGATGCTGGTGGAGCTTTACAAAGACCTGACCCCTTGGCGGAAATGCCAGGTAGCGCGGCACCCCGACCGGCCCCATTGCCGGGATTATATCGAGGCGCTTTTCACCGAATACACACCGCTGGCGGGCGACCGGAATTTCGCCGATGACCATGCGGTGATGGGAGGGCTCGCCCGGTTCAACGACCGGCCTGTCGTGGTAATCGGCCATGAGAAGGGCCAGGACACCAAAACCCGGATCGAGCGGAACTTCGGCATGGCACGCCCCGAAGGGTATCGCAAAGCCGTCCGCCTGATGGACCTGGCCGACCGGTTCGGTCTGCCGGTGATCAGCCTGGTCGACACCCCCGGCGCCTATCCCGGCAAAGGGGCCGAGGAGCGGGGCCAGTCCGAGGCCATTGCGCGCTCCACCGAGAAATGCCTGCAAATCGGCGTGCCGCTGATTTCGGTGATCATTGGCGAAGGCGGCTCCGGCGGGGCTGTGGCCTTTGCCACGGCGGACCGGCTCGCCATGCTGGAGCATTCGATCTACTCGGTCATCAGCCCCGAAGGCTGCGCCTCGATCCTCTGGAAAGATGCCGAGAAGATGCGTGAGGCGGCGGAAGCTCTGCGCTTGACGGCCCAGGATTTGCACAAGCTTGGCGTGGCCGATCACATCATCAAAGAACCCAAAGGCGGCGCACAGCGCGACCGGGACGCGACAATCACCGCGGTCGGCAAAGCGATTGAACAGCTGCTCTCGCAGATCGAGAAGAAGGACCGCGCCGATCTGATCAAATCCCGGCGCAAGAAGTTCTTGGATATGGGCTCTAAAGGCCTCGCGGCCTAAACCCGAAGCGGCGCTTAACTTCCCCAAGGTCAACTTATGCTAGAATGGCCTGTCGGCTTCCGTGAGTCGGCGGTTTTCATACGTATATTTTGAGGAGGACATGGACATGGCGGCGTCCAGAAAATCACCACTTGACCAGTTTGCCGATCAGGCCGTGAAGGCCCGGGAGGCGTTTGACAGTTTCGACGCGGAAACCAATGGCGCGATCAATCGGGCCATGCAGGCTTATGCGAAACTTGCCGAAGAGAAGCCGGAGGAGATGTTCGGGCTGAAACCGACCGAGCGGGAGCGCTACATTATCGACCGGATGCTGGCGCCATCTGTTCTGCGTAGCTCAGCCGGTGTCGATTTGGGTGACGGGGATGGCGCTGGGGGTGACCTAACCGGCCAAAACCCCGCGCTGATTGCAGGTGCGATTGCGAAAATCCTCAGCTCTGAAGGCGGCGCCAAGGTGATCGAAGAATTCCTGCACCATATCCGGGCCGAGAAGGAGTTCTTCAAAGAGACCGGCGCGGATATCATCGGCTGGCTGACCGGCGGGGACTGATGGCCGGGTGATCTTTTCGCCTGATGTGAGAACGGAGCTTCGGCGGATCACCCGGTCCGCCGACCCGGAAGAAGCCTGCGGGCTGATCTATTGGCGCGGGCGCATCCCCGCGCCCCGGATCACCCGCGCCATACCTTGCCCAAACCGCGCAGCAAACCCCTTGGCAGGCTTCCGCTTGACCGAGACGGATCGTGTCGCCGCGCTCAAAGCCACACCGCCCCAGCGCGGCGATAAAATCGGGTACTTCCACACGCACCCTTTCGCCCCGCCCCTCGCCTCGGCGGCCGATCTCCGGGGCATGGCCGGGCGGTCGGGGTTGCATGTGATCCTGGATTGGGATGCTGAGTGGGCGCTTTATTGGAGCCGCACTGGCCGGGTCCGTGCCCTATCGCTCTTCGAAGGCTAGCGGCACGCCTGGATCGCCTCGCACGTCCGGCCCTCCGAACTCTGTCTTGGATCAACAGCACGTCCCCAGCGCGCAATTTTTGTGCGGCTGGGAAACTGGAATCCAGAATATCGCAGTGTATCGAGAATTCGACGCCCGCGGGTCTTGTTTGACTCGGTGCCATTTGCAAAATTCATAATCAATCAATTCGGGGGAAAGCATGCGTTTCTTTTATTGGGGAATTCTAATCTCTTCTTTTGGAGGACTAGCGGCTTGCACAGGTCCGGAACCGGTATTGGTCGGGGATACCAACCCGACCGGTGCTGCTGTCATTGCCACACCGTCGACCTACGGGGTGACAACCTTGACCACCACCCAGGGCTCGCAAAGGGCCTGTACCGAGCCGAGACCCAACGCGTCACTCGCCAGCATCATCGGCGGCGAGGCCAACCTCAATTCTCAAGAAATCCGAACGGTCATCGACGCCGCTGGGTCGGGCGGTGTTACGGTTGGAGAGAGCAATGAGTTCGAGAGTGTCGAGTTCCTCGCCCATGGGTTGTTCGGAATCTGCCAGCTTGCAGCGTCCGGCGCCATCGACCAGGTCACCGCAATCGCGATGGTACGTGAGTTGGTTGAAACTGCAGGCAGAATGTCGCGAGATGAACCGGCAAGTACCACGCCATAAGGGGGTATTCTTTGGGCGCCAGACTGCTCGAAAGAAAGCACCGGCCCTAAATCGTTGAAGTGGCCGAGGAAGCGACCGCGGCGGTCTACCTCACCACATCCGACCCTTTGCATACTCCGCATAGCCACTGTCGTAACTCTCCGCGTCGAAGCTCGCGTCGCGCTCCTTCACGAATTGCCCGGCGGTGGGCAGGCCCGCGCTGTCATCGCGGCTCCAAATCTGAGAGCGCATCAGCGCCTTGGCACATTGGAAATACATCTCACCAACCGTCACGACGATCACCGTCTTGGGATGTTTGCCGCCTTGCTGGAAGCTCTCAGTCACGCTTGTGTCAGCTGTCAGCACGGCATCGCCATTCACGCGCACCACATTGTTGCAGCCGGGGACCATGAACATCAGGCTCACCCGCCCGTCCCGCACGATATTGCGCAAGCTGTCGATCCGGTTATTGCCTCGCCAATCGGGGAGCCAGAGAGTGCGCTCATCGGCGATCCGGACCACCGGCCCGTCATCCCCGCGCGGGCTGGCATCGGTGCCTTCTGGGCCGACCGTGGTCAAGACGCAGAACCGGGCGGCATCAATCCAAGCGCGGTAGAGCGGAGTGACGTGGGTCACGACCTTGGTTAGCGAGGCCGGAACGGCGCGGTCATAGATTGCTTCAAGCGCCGCGATATTGTCGATCGTCTTCATTCGTCTCTCCGAAATCCGACCTCATCCAACAGCGCGTCCGACGCGGCCTCAACCTCCGCCTCCAGCCGCGCCATGAAGGCCTCTTTGTCGATGCCCGCTTCGATCCGGGGCAGAAACTCCACAACCGCCACGCCGGGCTTCCGGGTGATGCCATGGCGTGGCCAGAAGACCCCGACATTGGTCGCCACGGGCACACAAGGCTGCCCAAGCTGCTCATAGAGTGCGCCGGTGCCGACCTTGTAAGGGCGGCTGACACCTGGCGCGACACGGGTGCCTTGGGGGTAGATGATCAGCTGTCCGCCTTCCTGGTGGCCCTTCTCCACATCCTCAAGCATCTTCTTGATCGCTGCGCCGCGCTTGCCCCGATTGACCGGGACACAGCCGATACGGAGCGCGTATTGCCCCAGGATCGGTGCAAACATCAGCAGCCGCTTCATGATGAACTTGCCGCGTGGCACGGCGTTGTAGATCGCCATGATGTCGAGGAAAGACTGGTGTTTCGCGGCGATCATCACTTCGTCGGTGGGGGGCGTGCCCCGGATCTCGACCCGCAAGCCCACCATCCACCCCAGGGTCCAGAACACCCACCGGCAATAGGCGTGGCAGGCCGCGTGTGCGCCTGCGGGGCTGAACAGCGCCCAGGGCAGGTAGATCACCGCCAGAACCGCCATGGCCAGATACATCTGCCCGATGAAAAGAAGGGAGCGAAGCCATTGCATCAGCGCAAATCCCTCAAGGCCCGGAAGGCGGCGATACGTGTGGCCCAGAACGCGATGACCCCGGCCAGGATCGGGACTGCAAGCGGCCAGAGCCAGTGGAGCCCGGCAAAGCCAAGCCCGGTCAGAAACGCCCCTTCGGTCGAGGCACGGGGG
Organism: Rhodophyticola sp.; assembly: GCA_028279315.1. Classification (GTDB taxonomy): domain Bacteria; phylum Pseudomonadota; class Alphaproteobacteria; order Rhodobacterales; family Rhodobacteraceae; genus Rhodophyticola. The sequence goes on from JANQNZ010000311.1 coordinate 23,262, forward strand.
AGGAGCGCCACGGCAATCATCCCGGCGCCAGTTCCAATGGCGGCCCCGGTGAGTGCGCGCAAGGTGAAACGTCGCACAAAGGCGCGGGCGATGTAATTGTCCTGAGCGCCGACAAGCCGCAGCACGCGGATGATCTGCTGGTTCGCCGCCAGTGCCGAGCCCGCCGCTAGTGTGATCAGCGCCGCCGTCGAGGCCAGGATCAACCCAATCGCGACCCAGCCCATCAGCCGCAGCCGGGTCGCGGCCTCAACCAGGGGGCGGCGCCAGCGGGTATGATCGTCCAAGACCGCGCCCGGGGCCTCCGCGGCCAACCGTTGACGCAGGCCCTCGGCGTCATAGCCTTCTGTCGTCTCCACAACTTCGACAAGGCGCGGGATTGGCAGATCGTCCACCGGAAGCTCTGGCCCGAACCAAGGCTCAAGAAGCGCGCGCTGTTCGTCTTCTGTCAGCGCCCGGGCGCTGTCGACGCCGGGGGTCTGTTCGAGCACCGTCAGAACCGCCCAGGTTTGCGCCTCCATCTCAGCCAAAGGCGCGGAGATGCGAATGGTCGAGGTCCGCGCCAAGGCGTCAGACCAGCGGACGGCGATCCGGCCCGCCGCCTTGGGCCAGGCCCATCGTTTCGCCGAAGACGCTCATAAATCCGCCCCCGCCAGTTGCAGCCGTCCGCCGCCGATCCGGAGGACGCGCGCGGCGACCTCAGCCTTGGCGGCGCGGATCAAGGCCAGATCGTGGGTGGCGATCAGCACGGTTTTGCCCATTTTGTTCAACTCAATCAGCAGCGTCAGAAGCCTGAGCGACATCTCCCAATCCACATTGCCCGTCGGCTCATCGGCCAGGATTACGTCGGGGTCCATGATGACGGCCCGCGCCAGCGCCGCGCGTTGCCGTTCACCCCCCGACAGCTCCGGCGGCAAGGCGTCGGCCCGGGCGCGGAGGCCGACCCAAGCGATCAACTCTTCCAGGTTCGCCGCCTCATCGCCAGTTTTCCGATCCGAGACCGTCAGCGGCAGGGCGATATTCTCGGCCACCGGCAGATGGTCCAGGAACTGGCAATCCTGATGCACCACGCCGATCCGCTGCCGGGCGCGGGCGACATCGTCGCGGGCCATCTCTTTGGCCTCTTGTTCGAACAGCCGCACTGACCCGGCGGTCGGCAGCAATTCCGCGTAGCAGAGCTTTAGAAGCGTTGTCTTTCCGGCGCCGGACGGGCCGGTCAGAAAATGGAACGATCCGGGCGCGAGGCGCAGGCTCATATCGGACAGAAGCGGGTCTGCCCCATAGCCATAGGCCGCGTCTTGCAGCTCGATCACGATGCCCGCCCTCGCACTGTTCCGACCCGTTCATGCCCTAGCGCGGCGCGGGTTGCAATTGGCGCCCGAAAGACAATGACTTGGAAACAATCCAGCCGCTTGATACACATCGTTCCAACCTACAGGATAGGCCGTTGCGGTTCAGACGCAGCGAGGGATGGGGTGACAATGCGGCTGACATGTCCCAATTGTGGCGCCCGCTACGAGGTGGAGGACAGCATGATCCCGCCGGAAGGCCGGGATGTGCAATGCTCGAATTGCTCCACAACATGGTTCCAACCCGGGTCACGCACCTTGGCGGAAGAGGCGGAGCCGGAACCGGTGGCCGCGGAAGCCGAGGACGACGCGTCGGAGGCTGTGGCTGAGGCCTCTGCAGAGGCTTCGGCTGAGGAAGAGAGCGCCGAAATCGCCGCCGAGGCCGAAACGGCCGAAGACACCCCGCAGAGACGCGAGTTGGACCCGGCGGTGCGTGATCTCTTGCGGGAAGAGGCCGAGCGGGAGGCCGAACTTCGCCGTCTTGCAGCCGAATCTGTCGAAACCCAGGAAGAGATGCCGCTTGAGGAGGCCGAGGCCCCGCCGCCAGAAAGCAGTGAGCCCCTCGACGCGGACGAGAATTTCGACACCGGCCCCGAAGAGGCGAGCGGATCCTCGCGCCGCGATCTTCTGCCGGATATCGAAGAGATCAACTCCACCTTACGCGCAACCTCGGACCGGAGCCCGGAAGAGGACGAGGCCACCGATATCGAGACCATCGAACTGGGCCCCCGCCGACGCAGAGGGGTGCGGATGGGCTTTGGCTTTGTCCTCGCGCTTGCCGTCATCCTTGTGGGGCTCTACCTCAATGCCGGGCGGATTGCCGAGCAGGTGCCGCAGGTCGCAGGCGCGCTTCAGGCTTATGTGGACGGGGTCAATGCTTTGCGGTTCTGGCTGGATGATCTGGCGCAAGGGATCATTCAGGAGGGTGCCGAGGGTGGCCCGACGGAGTAGGGGTAAAGGCGCAGCGCTTCCGCAGCGACCACGGCCCTCACAGCTTCTTTTCCTAAACGCGACGTAGGGCGGGACTTGTCCCGCCATCAGCTTGGCGGCGGATCAGCTATGCGGGGCGGCGGGACAAGTCCCGCCCTACGCAAGCTCAACAGGACGCCGGGGATCGTCGGAACACGGCGCGGCTCAACCGAAGCCCGGTCTACGCCCTGACAACGGCATCACCCCCTCAGAACCTATCCAGCAACCGACGGAGATAATCCAGCTCAACATCCGGCCGGTCTTGCTCCGCTGACCGGCGGCGGATTTCGTCCATCAATTCGCGGGCACGGCGCGATGCCTCTTCGCGTTGCTCAAACCCATCCTCGGTTCCAAAGGCGCCGGAATTGCCAGCTTGACGGCCAAGCGGGTCCTGCAGCGGGGTATCGGGCCGCATCGATCCCTCGGCCTGTCCTTGCCCCGGCTCCTCCCCGGAATTCTCCTCAGCCAAAGCACGACCAAGTTCCGACATGCCGTCACGGAGCGCCTCCATCGCCTCGGATTGGCTGTCGAGCGCATCGGCCAGGTCGCCCCGGCCGAGCGCCTCGGCGGCGTCATCCATGGCGCGGTCGGCCTGGTCCAGCGCGTCGCGGGCGGCGTCCCCGCCTTCGGTACCTTCGCCGGGCAGGTTCTGGGCCTGCTCTTGCAACTGGCGGCGCAAGTCTTCCTGCCGCTCGGCCAGGCTCCGCCCGTCATTCTCCCCGCCCTGGCCCATGCCTTGCTGATTTCCGGGCTCCTGCTCTTCCCCCGGCATCCCGCCTTGACCGTTCTGCGCTTGCTGGCCGGGCTGCCCCGGCTGCTGGCCGCTTTGGCCGGGATTGAACTGATCCTGAAGCTCTTGAAAACTGTCGTCGGAGAGGTCCTGCTGCCCCCTGAGCGTGTCTTGCAGGCCTTCCATCGCGCGCTGTCCCGGCGTTTGCGGGCCATCGCCACCTTCCCCTTGGGTGACCTGCATATTCTCCATCATCTGGCGGAGCGCATCGAGCATCTCTTGCGCCTCAGCCATCCGGCCCTCTTGCATCAGCTCTTCGATCCGGCGCAGCATCTCGTCCAGATCGGCCATGGACATCTCCATGGTCTCGCCCGACTGATCCGGCCTGTCCTCCCCCGGCTCGGCATTCTCGGCAAGTTGCCGCATATAGTCATTCATCGCCTCGCGCAGCTCTTCCATCAGCTGCGCGATCTCTTCGTCGCTGGCGCCTTGGCGCATCGCCTCTGACAGGCGGTCCTGGGCGCGGCGCAGGCGTTCGAGCGCGTCTGACAAATCGCCCTCTTCGATCTGAAGCGCAGCGTTCCAGAGGATCTCGGCCACCTGGTCGCGGGTCTCCGCCGAGATCGAATCGACCCCGCTTTCGAGCCGCCGGATCGCCGTGCGCACCATCAGATAGGCGCCATCATCGTCAAACGTATCCTCTGGCCGGTGGCTGACCGCGCGCAGGATTTGCGCCGCCCGGGCCGCGTTTTCGCGCGACCAGAGAATATCGCGCCGCATCTCGATGATCGCATTGGCCAGCGGATCAAAGAAGCGGCGCCCGGGCAGGCGCGCGATCTCTTCGCTGATCGTGCCGATCTGGCCTGCGTCATCGACCACAGTCAGGGTGAGCGTGACGGGGAGATTGGCGAAGGGATGTTCCGAGAGGTCTTCGACCAAGACCTCGCTGAACTCAGCGCGGGAGCCGGAAAACGGCATCGGCAGGTCGAGAACCAGCGCCTCCCGCGGCTCTGGTTCTGTCGCCAGGCCAAAGCGGCGGTCGACCGCGCCCAAGTCGATCTGCAAACGCGCCTGGCCAGAGATCACGGCGTAATCGTCGGTGGCGGTGAAGGTGAACTGCATCTGCCCGGGTGGGATGCCCGTCATATCGCCGTCCATCACCACGCTTGGCGGCTGATCGGACAGCATCGAGATCTCCCAGGACCGGCCATTGGGCCCCGCGATGGTCAATGTGCCCGACCGCTCCAACACCAAATCCTGCGCGGGCGCCGCCGGGTCTGGCAGGGTGCCGTCCTCGGCAGGGGTCTGATTCATGATCGATTGGCTGAGCGAAAGCGCGCCCGCCTCCCCATAGAACCGCACGGTGACCCGGGAGCCATTGGGCGCGTCGAAGCCTTCTTGTGTTATGTCGTTGAGGTAAAGCGAGGGTAGGCCGGTATAAAGCGGCGGCTCAACCCAGCCTTCCCAGCTTGGGCCAGCGGCAGCGGCCTCAGTTGCGCCGATCACCGCCTCGCCCACATCCGTCACCCGCCAGGCGGTGCCGAAAAGAAGCGCCGCGGCCAGCGCCGTTGCCGCCACGAAGCGGAGCGCATAGGGGTCCCGGTCCGAGACCTTAAGGTCCGGCTCTGGCGCCTTTGCCCCGTCAGCACGGGCCGCCATACGCGCCACATGCGCCTCCCACACCGCACGGCTAGCCGGGTTTTCGGCACCCACGGCGGGTGTGTCGATCAGCGCCGTGATCGGGCGGCCGGGCAAGCTTTGGTCGAGACGGTCAAGCGCTTCGGCGTCACTTGGCATGCGGAACCGGTGGAGGCCTGAGATGAGCGTCCAAGCCACACCGCCTGCGAGCGCCATGACCACGGCCCAGAACAGCTCCAGCGGCAGGGTTTGGATCAACCCAAAAGCGAACCCCGCGATGGCGATGAAAAGCAGGCTCCAAGCCGGCCAAAACGCGCGCACAACCCGCTCGGCCAGAAGCCCCGCACGGGTCAGCCGTAGCGGCCAGATCAGGCGCCTTAACGCCGTCTCACGGTCTGGATTTTGTCCGGTCATGCGCCCTTTCGGCGGTTCCTGCACGCCGCAAAGCGTGCGTCCAAGGCATCATAGCCATTCCGGAACGATATCGCGATTTATCATCTCGTCAAAGCTGGGTCTTGGGCGGATGACCGCAAATTGATCACCTTTCACCAGAACCTCGGGGATGAGCGGCCTTGTGTTGTATTCGCTCGACATCACAGCGCCATAAGCCCCGGCAGAGCGGAAAACGACCAGATCGCCGGGGGCAAGCGGCGGCATCGGGCGGTTCCGGGTGAAGGTGTCGCCAGTTTCGCAGACCGGGCCGACAATATCGTAAGGCAGTTGCACGACCCCCGGCTCAGGCTCGACCACTGGGACGATGTCGTGATGGGCGTCATACATGGCAGGCCGGATCAGATCGTTCATCGCGGCGTCCAGGATCAGGAAATCGCGCCCCTCACCCTCTTTGACATAGATGACCGAGGTCAGCATGACGCCCGCATTGCCAGAGATCAGGCGCCCCGGCTCAATCTCCACCTCCACGTCCAGATCGCCGATGACCCGCTTGATCAGCGCGCCATATTCGGTGGGAAGCGGTGGCGCCTCGTTCGAGCGGGTATAAGGGATACCCAAGCCCCCGCCCAGATCGAGCCTGCTGATCTCATGCCCATCGGCGCGGAGTTGGTGGGTCAGCTCCACAACCTTTTCATAAGCCGACTCAAACGGGGCCAGGTCGGTCAGTTGACTGCCGATATGCACGTCGATCCCGACGATCTTGAGACCGGGCAGAGAGGCGGCAAGCGCATAAACCTCCCGCGCGCGGGAGATCGGAATGCCGAATTTGTTCTCGGATTTGCCGGTCGAGATCTTTTCATGGGTCTTGGCATCGACATCCGGGTTGACGCGGATCGTGATGGGGGCGGTTTTGCCTAAGGCGGTCGCAACCGCGGACAGAACCTGCATCTCGGGCTCGGATTCCACGTTGAATTGCCGGATGCCGCCGGACAGCGCCAATTCCATCTCTCCGCGGGTCTTGCCAACCCCGGAAAACACAATCCGATCACCCGGCACGCCCGCGGCCACCGCGCGGGCATATTCGCCGCCAGAGACGACATCCATCCCTGCGCCCAGATCGGCCAGGGCTTTGATCACAGCCTGATTGCTGTTCGACTTCATCGCATAGCAGACCAGGTTCGGCAGCCCCTCCAACGCGTCTTTGAAGAGGTGATAATGCCGGGTCAGCGTGGCCGTGGAATAGACATAAGCCGGCGTGCCCACCGTGGCCGCGATGTCGCTCAGCGGCACGTCCTCGGCGAACAGCGCGCTATCGCGGTAGAGGAAATGGTCCATTTTGGGCGGCCTTTGAGTTCCTACGCGGGCCGCAGGTAGCATTTCGGGGGCCGAAGTCAAAGCACCCTGGACGGCAGCACCGGGGCCATTAAGGTGGCCGCCGCGACAGGAGGAGGAGATACCCATGGCCAAGACTGTTGTGATTGCCGAACATGGGGGGCCGGAGGTCCTGAAGTTGGAAGACCGCCCGCTTGGGGCGCCTGGGCCGGGTGAGGTCTTGATCCGGCATGAGGTCTGCGGGCTGAACTTCATCGATATCTACCAGAGGACCGGGCTTTATCCGATGGACCTGCCCGCCGCCTTGGGCATGGAGGCCGCGGGCGTCATTGAGGCCGTGGGCGAGGGCGTAACCCATCTGAAGCCGGGCGACCGCGCGGCTTATGCCGCCGCCCCGCCGGGCGCCTATGCCGAAGCGCGGGTGATGGCGGCGGCCCAGGTCTGCCCGCTGCCCGATGGGATTTCCTTTGAGGACGGCGCGGCGGTGATGTTGAAGGGGCTGACCACCCATTACCTCTTCCGCCGGACAACCCCGATCGCGAAGGGCGACACGGTGCTGTTCCATGCGGCCGCGGGGGGCGTTGGTCTGATCGCTTGCCAATGGGCGGCCTCTGAAGGGATCACGTTAATTGGGACCGCGGGCACGGATGAGAAATGCCAGTTGGCCCTCGACCATGGGGCGACTCATTGCATCAACTACCGGACGGAGGATTTTGCCGCGCGGGTGCGGGACCTGACGGATGGCGAAGGTGTCGATGTGGTGATGGATGCGGTTGGGGCTGATACATTCGAAGGCTCTCTCGACAGTTTGAAGCCCCTGGGCATGATGATCTCTTTCGGCAATGCCTCCGGCCCCGTGCCGCCGTTTTCGATTGGGGTTCTGGGCCAGAAAGGGTCACTGAAGATCACCCGGCCCACACTTTTCACCCATATCGCGGAGCCGGAGACCTGTCAGCAGATGGCGCGGGGGTTGTTCGAGAAGCTCACCTCTGGCGCGATCAAGATGCGGGTTGATCAGCGTTTCACTTTGGATGATGTGGGCGAAGCGCACCGCGCGCTTGAGGCGCGGAAGACGACCGGGTCGACGGTGCTGATCCCCTAATCGCGAGCGTTTAGCCGCCTCGCGTAGACCGGGCCTTGGCCCGGGATGACAGGTGGAAGGCAACCGGGCCAAGGCCCGGTCTACGGTTGTGCAACTGAACCGCCATGCCCCGGCTCCGTTCAATCGCGCGGACGGGACCGCAGGAACAGATAAAGCGGCAAACCGCAACTCACCCCAATGCCAAAGGTTGCCGGAACCGCCAGAAGGGACAGGTAGTCGCGCCGGGTGATCGCCTCAACCAACACCCAGATCGTCAATGTCACTGCGGCAATCGTCAGATCCCAGACCAGGCCCGAGGTGGCGTTGTTCACATGCCAGGCGTCGACCATCGCCATGATCGACCAGGAATTCTCCTGAAACCAGGAGATGAAGTAATACATCGGCCACACCGTGCCGATGATCGCGAGGGCAAGATAGATCAGGCGCAAGATCGACATCGGCGCGTGCTCCGAGTTAAGACCAGCTCACCCGATGAGATAGTCCAGCGGACAAGCGGTCAACTCCCTAAAAAACATCGCTGATGTGGCGTCACGATTGACCCGCGGGGCACAGTCGCGCTACCCCTCGCCGGACGCTGTTTATAGCGACCGTCAGGCCAAGCGGGCCGAGCCAGCCAGAGGGGATGCAACATGTCCGAGATCGAACGCGAGTCGATGGAATATGACGTGGTGATCGTGGGCGCCGGGCCATCGGGGCTCAGCGCTGCGATCCGCCTGAAACAGCTTGATCCCGATCTGACTGTGGTGGTGCTCGAAAAAGGTTCGGAAGTTGGCGCCCATATCCTCTCGGGCGCGGTTCTCGACCCCGTGGGCCTCGACGCGCTGATCCCCGATTGGCGGGACAAAGG
>JANQNZ010000314.1 GCA_028279315.1 Rhodophyticola sp.
AGCATCACGGGGTTTTCCAGATGCTCTACCACCCAGGCCACATCCCACCGGACAAAGGGCCGGATGACCTCGGCGGAGAACCGGTCATGGTTCTGCGGCGCCAGCCCGTCGCCGATATCGTGCAGAAGCGCGCCGACAATCCAATCGAGATCGGCCCCGTCGCGCTCGGCCCGTGTAGCCGCCTGAAGCCCGTGGGTCAGCCGGTTGATCTGATAGCCTTCCAGCGTCGCCTCGCCTTGGCGGCGGAGCTCGTCCAGCACCCGGTCGGCAGTGAGCGCGAGATAAGGTTTCTCCAACTCCTCCAGCAGGGCGTAGTCGTCTTTGGTGCCGTCTTTCATCTGCGTAAAGCTGACTGTGTCGGACATCAGGAGCTCCCTCCGGCATGAAGCGCCACATCACCCTCAGCGCCCGCGGCCAGCGTGGCGGCCTGGGCGGCAAGTACCTCATCATAAAGCGCCAAGGCGGCGGGGTCGAACAGGGCGGACGGCGCGGCCACATTGATCCAGCCACGCTCGGCATCCTTGCCGCGGACCAGCATCGCATAGTCCCGCGCCATATCCGCCTGCCGCACCTCTGGCGTCACATAGCGGATCGCGACCCCGATCCGCCGATCCGTCGAGCGATTGGGCGCGGAGGCATGAAAGGTGCGGCCATGATGCAGCGACATCTCCCCGGGCTTGAGTGGGCCGGGCACCGCCTTCCCTTCATCCACGCCCGCGATCTCTTGCCCTCGCGACAGAAGATTGGCCTCGGCGAAGGTATCGGCATGGGGCGCGATCCCGCCTTTGTGGCTGCCGGAGATAAACCGCATACACCCCGCTTCCACCGAGACATCAGAGAGCGCCAGCCAGGCCGTCACCTCCTCATCGGTTTCGCCCATGCCCGAATAGGTGATGTCCTGATGCCAAGAGACGATGGTGCCGTCGCCGGGTTCCTTAATGAACAGCTCCACCGACCAGACCAGCAGGTTCGGTCCGAGTATATCGGCCACGACATCGAGAATCCGTGGCGTCTGAGCGATCTCAGCCAGAAGCGGGATCACAAGCTGCCCGTTCACACGGAAGAACTGGTTCAGGTCATAACCGCCCGCGCCGGCCTTATGCTCCCGCTCCAAGGCCTCAACCTCGGCGCGCAAGATGGTGGCCTCAGACCCGGTCATGGCTGGGACCGGGTGCAAAACCCCGTCCCTGCGGTAGCGGGCCAAATCCTCGAAGCTAAGAGCACGAGCCATCGGGCTCCCCTCCATGATTTCAGCAAATCTTGAGGGGATTTGCGCCCGCCTGTCTGATCTCAGGACGACAAGGCGCGGGTCGCTTCCGGTCTAAGCCCGGGCACCCCGAATGCCAAAACTGCGCCAACCCGCCCGGATTTCCCCCTTTCTTTTTCACCGGCTTCACGCCAGTCTGCGCGGGCCTAATCGGGGGGCACCCCAAAAAATCTAACTGACCTGGGAGTATGTGATGGGCAAGAGAGACGATTTGATTGCGACCTATGCCGACGATTTGCGGAACAAGCTGGGCGTGACGCCCGACATGGATTTGCTGACGAAAGTCACGATTGGCTGCGGCCCTGCGATTTACGACGCGGATGCCTCAACTGTGGCGGCCAGCCAAGACCATGAATTGGAAACCGTGAAGAACAATTTCCTGATCAAGAAACTGGGCTTAAGCGACGGCCCGGAATTGATGGCCGCGATCAATAAGGTTGTTGAACAATATGGCGCGTCTGAGCGGAACAAATACCGCGCTGTTGTGTATTACATGTTGACCAAGCATTTCGGGAAAGAAGGCGTTTACGGCTAAGCCCGCCATCGCCGACCGAAAAAGATCAGGCCCCGCCGATGATGCGGGGCCTCTCTTTTTGGTGGCCCTGTTTAGGCGACCACGCGCCGGGGCCGCGACCCCTCTTCAGTCCCCGTTTATCTCAAAAGCAAAGCGTTCTTCTTTTGCGTCGGACGGGCGATTCCGGTATCACCAATTGCAACGCCCGGCCAGGACGGCGGGCCCTCAGATCGAACACGCGTGGAGCGAGGATGCGCGTGGGTGTTGGAGGGTCCCCGGGGGGTCGGGGACCCTCCATTTTTTGATGACTAAGTCTCGGGGGCGACGCGGCTGCGTGTCGCTTGGCCCGATGCTGCGCAGCAAGGCCCAACACGGCGCGCGCGCCTAGTTCCGAAGCAGCTCCATGATTTCCTGGTGATAACGCCGGTTCAGAAGAAGCCCAAGCGCCGTTAATGCCAACGCCAATCCAAGGACAAATGGGATGCTGACAAATTGCGGCTCATACATGGCGTAGAACCCAGACCGCATGATGGAGGTGATGTGGATCAATGGGTTATACCAAAGAATGTCGCGCGCGCCTGTTGGCAAGTCCTCGTAGAGAAAGAAGATGCCCGAGGCCAGGAACAAAGGCCGCGTGAAGATCGACCAAAGCGTCTGCCAAACCGGGAAGAAGCCGCTGATGGCGCAATTGACCAGGCCAGCCCCGGTGCCAAGGGCGATCGCCAAACCATAGGCCACCACGATCGCACCGAAATCGAGGACGATGGCCGTATCCTCGATCAGGATGACACCAACAAGGATCAGGTAGGACACAAGCATCCCCGTCAGAGCATTCAGGATCACACGGGCAGAGACCGCGTCGAACCAACTGACCGCAGGATAGCGCAGCAGCGCGAGCGAAAAGGTTAGCGACTGTCCGACCTTGTTGCTCAAGGACAGGAACATGTCATAGACCAGAAAGCCGGTCGCAAAGAATATCAGGAAGCTTGTTCCTAAGGGGGGCGCCCGAAGAATCAGGCCGAAGGCGAGCGCCAAGACGATGATGAACCCCAGTGGCTCGACAATGGCCCAGGCATATCCCCCCGGTGACCGCCCATAGCGCGTCGACATTTCGCGCAGCATCAAAGCGAAGATTGTGCGGATATGGCCGCCGCCCCGGTGCCCGTGCCTTAAACGCCCCTTTGGCGCCTGGGGGGTGGTCTGCGATGCGTCTGACAATGGGGCCTCATAGTCGCAGCCATGCGGACGTTCCGCGCTGGCAATTACGGCGGCGACTATGTAGAAACCTGGATTAAATGGCAATTCGGCTGAAGAGCAGGCCAAGGTCGTGAGTGAAAAAAACACAGCGAAAGTCGTGCGAACCGGTGAGGCCGCCTCACCCGATAGCACCGCTGTCGTCCCGGCTGAGAAGCCCAAACCCGCCCCCAAGCCGAAACCCGGCAATGTTCAGGCGCCGCCCCGGGTGGTTGAAATCGCGCCGATGGCCAGACCGGCCCGGATGCGCACGCGGCACTGGGGGCTTCTGTTCAGCCTGTTGTTGCTGGTTCTCGCACCACTGGGCGTCGCCATTTGGTATCTTTGGGACGTCGCGACGGATCAATATGCGTCAACCGCCGGGTTCACCGTGCGCCAGGAAGAGGATGCGACAGCGGAATTGCTTGGCGGCTTTGCGTCGCAGCTTGCCGGTGGTTCGGTCGGATCGGATTCCAACATCATCTACGAGTTCATTCAGAGCCCCACATTGATTGCGCAGGTGAACGAGCAGTTCGACCTTGTCGAACACTACGCGCAACCTTGGCCCGATGATCCCGTCCTCTCGATCTGGCCGGATGCCAGCATCGAGGACCTCACCTGGTTCTGGAATCGGGTGGTTCAGGTGTCCTATGACGAGGCGAGCGGGTTGATTGAGCTCCGCGTCCTCGCCTTTGATCCAGATGCCGCTCAGACGATCGCGCAAGCGATCCTCGACGAAAGCCAAGTCCTGATCAATGAGCTGAATGCCAGTATTCGGACCGACGCCATGCGATGGGCGGAGGCCGATTTGGAAGAGGCCATAACCCGGCTGCGCGAGGCGCGCGAGGCGATGACGCTCTTCCGCATCCGGACCCAGATCGTCGATCCCGAGACGGATTTGGAAGGCCGGCTTGGGGTTGTGAACAACTTGCAAGGCCAGCTTGCTCAGGCGTTGATAGAGCTTGATCTTCTGCTGGAGGGCGGCAATGCCATTGCCAACGATCCACGCATCGAGCAGGCGGAATTGCAGATTGAGGTCATCCGCAATCGGATTGCGCAGGAGCGCGCGTCGGTCGCGACGGAAGATGCGACACTCGAAGGGCAGGATTACCCGACACTGCTTGCTGAGTATGAAGGATTGCTGGTCGACCGCGAAGTGGCGGAGGAGTCCTATCGCCTCGCTTTGGCCGCGCTTGATTTGGCCCGCAGCAACGCCTCACGGGAAAGCCGGTATCTTGCCACTTTCGTCGCGCCGACCCTGCCCGAGACGGCGGAATACCCAAAACGGTTCACGATCATCGCGCTTGTCTTTGGGGCGCTCTTCCTGATCTGGGCCATCCTCGCGCTGGTCTATTACTCGATCCGCGACAGCAAATAGAGCGCGCGCCCCGAGCTTTGGCATGATCCGCTTTGAGAATCTCCAGAAGAGCTATTGGTTCCGCGGTCAGGAGAAGATCGTCATCAATGATCTCAGCTTGACCCTGCCATCGGGAAAATCCCTGGCGCTTCTGGGCCGCAACGGGGCCGGAAAATCGACCCTTCTCAGCATTATTGCGGGCGTCCTGCCGCCGGATAGTGGGCGCGTTGTCACCGATGGCACGATGTCCTGGCCGGTTGGCTTCGGTGGGTCCTTTCACCCGCAGCTGTCCGGGGCGCAGAATGTGCGCTTTGTGGCGCGGGTCTATGGCGTGGACACCGAAGAGCTGGCCTATTTCGTTCAAGATTTTGCGGAGCTCGGCCACCAGTTCCACGCCCCCGTCCGCACCTACTCAGCGGGCATGCGCGCGCGCCTTGGCTTTGGTCTGTCCATGGGGATCAATTTCGACACCTATCTGGTTGATGAGGTCACGGCGGTCGGCGATGCAAACTTCAATCAGAAGAGCCGCGCCGTCTTTCGCGAGCGTATGAAAAGCGCCAGCGCCATCATGGTCAGCCATTCCATGCCGCAACTCAAAGAGTTCTGCGATAGCGGCATCGTGCTGGAAGATGGCCGCTTGACCTATTTTGAGAATCTCGACGAAGCGATCGCGCAACATCAGGCCAATCTCAACTAGCCTTACGCCCCTGCTTTGAACAACTCGGCTCAAATTGCGCGGGCTCTCCGCGAATTGGCCTTATTGCGCGCCCCATGACCGCCGCTTCGGCAAAACAACGTCCGTCCCCGGGTGTTTGGGAAACCGTGGGGCGGCAACGTGTCAATTGTCTTTCGAGCTGTGGTCCAAAGCGGGGCCAACCTTCTCGACTCCGGAATTCGGGATATCGAGGTCGTCGTCGAGGCGGGGGGGATCGCTGTCTATGCCTCAAGCAGCGTCTGGGGCGGCATCGCAGGATATGACCTGTCGGGAAGCGGCGTTCTTAGCCTGTCGGACACCGCCTATTTCGGGCCGCAAGCCACCACAGGTCACATTGTTGAACTGACGCAAGTGATGTTGAGCTCAGGCCCGGCGCTGATTGTCGGGGGTCTGGGTGATCTGGGGCTCGTTCACTACGGCATCGACGCAAACGGCAATCTTGGCGCTATGACGCAATCGGGTGGACCCGACAGCGGCGATTGGACCTTTGGGGCCGTCACCGACGCCGGCCTTGTCATGGCGGATCCATTTGGCGATGGCCTGACCCAGATCGACCTGAGCGGCACCGGGAATGTGCAGACCGCAACCACAACAACCGACAGCGCCACCTCCTTCGCCCACGGCATTGTGGCCGTCGAGACGGTTGAGATCGGCGGCACGGAATTCGCGATCACTGCGGCAACCGGAGTTCTTGGCGGCGTAGAGATGGTGCAGGAGGAGAACGGCCTCACTGTCTGGTCTTTGTCCGGTGGCACGCCAACCCCGTTGGCCGAGTTCGGCTATCTCGACGGGATGGGGTTCATGACGCCAAGTGCGATGTCCCTGGTTGAAATCGGCGGGCAGACATTTGTGATCTTGGCCTCGGCCGCTGATGGCGGGAATGCGGGCGCCTTGAGCGTCCTGTCCATCGCCCCCGATGGATCACTGACGCCCGCCGATCACATCACCGACACACTCACCACCCGCTTTGGCGACACAACCGCGCTTGAGACCCTGACCGTTGACGGTCACACCTATGTGGTGGCCGGTGGTGGCGACGCCGGGATCAGCCTGTTCAAGATGATGCCTGACGGGCGGTTGGTGCATTTGGAGAGTTTTGCCGATACCACCCAAACGGGCCTTGAGGAGATCACCGCGCTTGGCCTGGCCCATCAAAACGGGGCCCTGCAAATCTTCGCTGCCTCGGCCACCGAGGCCGGCCTGACCCATCTGACCTATGCCACGCCCAATCATGGCGCGGTGACGCTTGCCCATGCCGGTGGCCAAGTCCTGAACGGGACCGGCAATGCCGACATCCTGGCGGGCGGCGCGGGGAACGATCAGCTTTCAGGCGGAAATGGGGACGATATCCTGGCCGATGGCGCGGGTGATGACCGGCTGACAGGCGGCAGCGGCCGCGACGTCTTTGTGCTCAGCAATGATGGGACCCGCGATCGGATCACGGATTTTGACCCGACCCGCGACAGCTTGGACCTAAGCGATTGGCTGTTTTTCTACGATCCCGCCGATCTGACCATCACCAGCATCACCGGCGGCGTTCGGGTCGTGTTCCGTGACGAGGTTCTGGACGTGTTTGCGCAAGGTGGTGGCTCTCTCGACCCTGAGGCCGTCCGCGCGCGCGTTCTCGACACGCCGCATCGGTTTGGCCTCTTTGCGCCGAGCGAGAACCTGTCCGGCGGCAGTGGGAATGACGCGATCGAAGGATCCTGGGGAGAGGACACAATCTCTGGCGGGGCCGGTGACGACCTCTTGGATGGCGCGGAGGGCGATGATGTCCTTGTTGGTGGCGAGGGCGCGGACACGCTGGAAGGCGGGTCAGGCGGCGACACGCTGATTTCAGGCGCGGGCGATGACCTGATCCTGGGCGGGCCGGGCACGGACCTTGCGGTGATCTCTGTCGATTTCGCCGATGTGACGTTTGAGTATGTCAGCGAGGGCGTGGTCGAAATCACCTCTGCTGAGGGGGTCGATCGATTCGAGAGCGTCGAGGTCTTCCAATTCGCCGATATCACGCTGACTTGGGACGAGCTTTTTCCGCCTGCAAACACGAACCCCGGTGTGAACCTGCAGGGTGACAACGGCGCCGACACGCTCATTGGCGGGGCGGGTGCGGATACGTTGAGTGGGCAGGGCGGCGCAGACGATATGAGCGCCGGCGCTGGCGATGACGTCCTGATCGGCGGCTGGGGCAACGACACGCTGAGGGGCGGCCTTGGAAATGACCGGCTGGAAGGCGGCACCGGCGCGGATTTCCTTTACGGCGGGGATGGCAACGACACGTTGGACGGAGGCGACCAGAACGACATCTTGGTGGCCGGCGCAGGGACGGACCTGATCCGTGGCGGGGCGGGCCAGGACACCATCCGCCTCGACATCGCTTATGGCGCCGCGACGATCACAGACCTCGGAAACGGCAATGTCCGAATTGTGACGCCGAACGGGGTGAAGACGGTTGAGAGTGTGGAGGTGTTTGAGTTTGGCAATGCAACGATGAGCCGGAGTGAGCTGTTTCCGGCTCCGCCGCCTCCGCCGCTGCCAGGGATCGATCTGAACGGCGGGGCTGCCGATGACGTTCTGAATGGAACGAATGGGAATGACCGGATCTGGGGATATGGCGGGGCAGACCGAATCCAGGGGCGGCAGGGCAACGACACGATCTGGGGGAACTGGTCCCACGATTTCATCGAAGGTGGTGCAGGCGCCGATTCCATCCTTGGCGGCAACGGCAAAGACCGCGCCTTTGGTGGTGACGGAAACGACGTCATCCTTGGCGAGAACGGAAACGACACGCTGAAAGGCGGTGGCGGGAACGATACGCTGAGGGGCGGCGCTGGCAATGATCGGATCGAAGGCCTCACGGGGAATGACACGCTTTATGGTGGCGCAGGTCGGGACCGGATGAATGGCGGGCAAGGCGCAGACCTTCTTTATGGGAACCAGCAGAACGACTTTGTCGAGGGCTGGGATGGCCATGACACACTGTTCGGCGGAAAGGGGAACGACACCCTTCTGGGTGGTCGGGGCAACGACTTGATCTATGGGGAAGCCGGGAACGATACCCTCAAAGGTGGAGACGGCGCGGATACATTGCGGGGCGGATCAGGCGCGGACCGGCTGGAAGGTCTGAATGGAACCGACATCATCTATGGCGGCACGGGCAATGATCGGCTGAATGGCGGCGAAGGGGCCGACCAACTGTTCGGGAATCAACAGAACGACACATTGGAGGGCGGTCGCGGAGACGATGCGCTCTTTGGCGGCGACGGCAACGACCGGCTCTTGGGCGGCGATGACAGGGATCGGCTGTTTGGCGAAAACGGCAACGACGTCTTGCGGGGCGGATCGGGCGAAGACACCCTCAGGGGCGGTCAAGGCGCCGACCTTTTGGAAGGCCAGACCGGAAATGATGTGCTCTTCGGCGGCCAAGGCGCGGATACGCTATATGGCGGGTATGGCGCGGACACCCTTTCTGGGAACCAGGACAATGACGTGCTTTGGGG
>JANQNZ010000315.1 GCA_028279315.1 Rhodophyticola sp.
CTGCAATTTCAATGCATTCCGACGCAATCTTCATCTGATCCTGAGGGCCTCTCCATGACGGACCGCAAGAACTCTCCGCCTGAGACCCTGGTGCGCCGGACGCCGTTTCCAGAGAGCGTCAGCCGGGCCGTTGTGACGCCTCTCCAGCCGTCGGTGGTCTATGCTTCGCCCTCGCCAGATGCGCTCGACGCGCAATATGAGGGGCGCGCGAAGGGCTATACCTATGCCCGCGAGGGACATCCAAATGCGGAGCTTCTGGCCCAGAAGATCGACATGCTGGAAGGGGCGGAAGGCGGGATCATCACCGGCTCTGGCATGGCCGCTGTGACGGCGGTTCTGATGGGGCTGCTGAAATCCGGGGATCATATTCTGGGGGGTGACCAGCTCTATGGCCGGTCGCTGCGCCTTCTGACCCAAGACCTGCCGCGCCTGGGAATCACGGCGAGCCTGGCGGACCCAACCGATATCACCGCCATGGCCGCCGCAATTACGCCAGCCACCAAACTGATCTTGGTTGAGGTTGTCTCCAACCCCACGTTGCGCGTGGCCGATATGGTGGCCATTGCCGACTTGGCCCGGAAGCACGGGGTGCTTCTGGCCGTGGACAACACCTTCACCACCCCGCGCGGCTTCCGCGCCTATGATTACGGGGCTGATGTCGTGATCCATTCGGTGACCAAGCTTCTGGCCGGGCATTCCGATGTCACGCTTGGCTATGTGTCGGCCAAAGATCCCGCGCACCGGCAGATGATCACCGATTTCGCCGTCACAACTGGCCTGACGCCAAGCCCGTTTGACTGCTGGCTGGCAGAGCGGGGGCTTTACACCTTCCCGCTCCGCTATGACCGGGCAGAGGCCAACGCCGCCGCGCTCGCCGATCATCTGGCGAGCCTGCCAGGTGTCGACCGCGTGATCTATCCGGGCCGTGCCGATCATCCTGACCACGCCCGCGCCCATGCGCTTCTGGGCGACCGGCCCGGCAATATGGTGAGTTTCGTGATCATAGGCGGCAGGCCCGAAACCAACCGGTTGATCGAAGCGGTTCCACAATTGGCCTTTGCGCCGACGCTTGGGGATGTGGGCACCACGGTGTCGCATCCCGCGAGTTCATCGCACCGGGCGTTGACGGAAGAGGCTCGCGCGGCAATTGGGATCACCGAAGGGTTCTTCCGAGTGTCCGTCGGGGTCGAAGAGATCGAGATTCTGAAATCGGATTTCAGCGCGGCGCTGGCCGCAATTTAACGCGTTTTGAGAGATCTCTGAGGCAACTCGCATCGCCAATGTCCCGAGAGTGCCGAAGGCGTGGCAGGGTATTGGCGATTCAATCTTCTCTCAAAACGCCATGATCACTCGTCGAGGGAATGCAGCGGCGAAGAGCCGTCCAGCACCACCACGTCGAAACTCAGCCCGGGCGATTGCGCCGCAACCTCCCGCCGGATCAGATTCGCGCTTGGCAGTTTGTCGACCAGCGCCAGGTAGCGCCCGGTGAAGCCGGAGTCGCCCAGATACCGAGCCATGTCGATTGCATCGAAGATCGGTGTCACAAGGGGCGAGAGGATCAGGGCAGGGGCCTTGTCTCCCACAAGGGGGATGTCGCGCAGCTGACCATACGGCACCCGTGCGACATAGGCATTGGGCTCCAGCACATGACGCGGAAGGCGGTCGATGGAGTCCTGCGCCAAGGCAACAGCCAGCACACGGCGCGACCTGGTGTCGGAGGCGCCGGTGGCCGCTTTGCGCATCTCGCGCCTCTTGATCGGGCCATCCATCATGTCTGCCACATGCCGTCTCTGGCATGTCCTCTGGTCGTCCGGCGCCTGCGCGGTCCGGGTTCGGACGCCAGGTCTGAATTGACGTCCCCGGCGCCGCGCCGTTGCAACTGAAACTAATCTAGCCGAGTTTCGCGGTTGGAAAAGGGGGCAGCGGAAAAAGAATTCCCGTCGGTGCCCCTCTGCTCCGGCCCGGGCAAAGCGCGACATTGCCGGTTGGGCCAAAAGCGGATAACGGGCGGACGGAAACGCGCCGCTTGGGGGCAGGGACGATCATGGCCGAACAGATGATGCAAAGCCTTCTGGCCTCTGTGCCTGAGCCGATGCTGCATCTGGATCAGGAGGGGCTGATTGTTCAGGCCAATGACCCCGCCACCGAGCTTCTGGGCGGTTGGATCTTGGGCCGGAACTATGTGACCGCGCTCCGCCAGCCCGGGCTTCTCAGCCGTGTCGAGGCCGCCTTCGCGAGGGCCGAAGTCGGGGAGGCACGGTTTGTTCAGGCGGATCAAGCGGGTGAGACGGTGTTCCGCGTCCGCGTCACGCCGGTTGCGAGCCAACTCCCCGGGCTGGACGGGTTGCTTCTGCATTTCCACGACGTCACCCATCTGCGTGAAGCTGAAGAGATGCGTCGGGATTTCGTGGCCAATGTGAGCCATGAGCTGCGCACACCATTGACTGCAATTCTGGGTTTCATAGAGACCCTGCGTGGGCCTGCCCGGAATGACGTTGAGGCGACCGACCGTTTCTTCTCAATCATGGAGGATGAGGCGCGGCGGATGAACCGCATGGTCTCGGACCTTCTGTCGCTCAGCCGGGTTGAGGGGCAGGAGCGGATG
Source organism: Rhodophyticola sp. (assembly GCA_028279315.1). Taxonomy (GTDB): domain Bacteria; phylum Pseudomonadota; class Alphaproteobacteria; order Rhodobacterales; family Rhodobacteraceae; genus Rhodophyticola. The sequence continues at coordinate 2,606 of JANQNZ010000315.1, forward strand.
CGCCCCTCAGACGAGGTTGATCTGGCCGATGTCTTGAACGGCGCTGTCGCGTCGCTGAGGCATCAGGCGGATGAGGGCAAGAACACGCTGGAGGTTCTGGGTGTGGACCAACCGCTGCTTCTGACGGGGGATGAGGATCAACTGACCCAAGTCTTTCTGAACCTGACAGAGAACGCGCTCAAATACGGCGGGGCCGGGCGGCCGGTGACGCTGAAAGCGTCGGAAGAGGAGGGGACAGGCAGCATGAAAGGCCCCGTCCTCCGCGTCGATGTGATCGACCAGGGCGACGGGATCGACCCGCTGCATCTGCCGCGTCTGACAGAACGATTCTATCGCGTCGACACCCATCGGAGCCGCGCCATGGGCGGCACGGGTCTTGGCCTGGCGATCGTGAAACATATCGTCAACCGGCATCGGGGACGGCTGAGGATCATGAGTGAACCCGGGCTCGGCAGCACCTTTTCGGTCGTCTTGCCAAAGGGTTGATCAGCGGGTTTCGCCACAATCCTTTCCCGCGCGTGACATGGGATCAGGCCGGTCCGGGGCGCTGTCATAAAACCGTTACATGACTGTCACAAAAGCATTGCGTGGCCCCGATAGCTCGCGGGGTGAGAACGGGTGTTCTCTCGCATCATTGCGACCGATAACCACCTAGGGAGTTTCCTAAACATGTCTCTTGCCAAACTGACCGTGTCCGCGCTGGCCGTGGCTGCCGTTTCGGCCACTGGCGCTGCCGCTCAAAGCCGCGACAACGTGCAGATCGCAGGGTCCTCGACCGTGCTGCCATATGCCTCGATCGTCGCCGAAGCCTTCGGCGAAAACTTCGAATTCCCGACCCCGGTTGTGGAATCGGGCGGGTCCTCCACGGGTCTGCGCCGTTTCTGCGAAGGTGTGGGCGAAAACACCATCGACATCGCAAACGCTTCGCGCTCGATCCGTGAGAGCGAAGTCGCCACCTGTGCCGAAAACGGCGTGACCGACATCATCGAAGTGCGCTTCGGCTATGACGGGATCGTCTTTGCCTCGGACATCAACGGCAACTCGTTTGAGTTCACCCCGTCCGATTGGTACCTGGCGCTGGCCGCTGAGATCCCGGTCGATGGCGCGATGGTGACCAACCCGAACAGCACCTGGAGCGATGTGCGCGGCGATCTGCCGGCTCAAGAAATCGCAGCCTACATCCCGGGCACCCGCCACGGCACCCGCGAAGTCTTTGAGGAAAACGTGATCCTCCAAGGCTGCGAAGACACCGGTGCTATGGAAGCGATCATGGGCATCAACGGTGGCGACGAAGACGCTGCCGAAGAGGCCTGCCTGGAGCTGCGCGCTGATGGTGTGTCGGTCGATATCGACGGCGACTATACCGAAACGCTGGCCCGTATCTCGGCCAACCCCGAAGGCATCGGCGTCTTCGGTCTGGCCTTCTACCAGAACAACACCGACACGCTGCAAGTGGCCACCATGTCGGGCATCACGCCCACCGTGGAAACCATTGCAACCGGCGAATACCCGGTTTCGCGTCCGCTGTTTTTCTACATCAAAGCGGCGCATATCGGTGTGATCCCGGGCCTGAAGGAATACGCGTCCTTCTTCGTGTCTGACGACATTGCTGGCCCGTTTGGCCCGCTGGCCGCTTATGGCCTGGTCGCCGATCCGGAACTGGGCGACACCCAGTCCATGATCGAAAACGAAGACACCATGTAAGCCAACGCTTGCACTTGGCAGGGCGGACCTAATCCGCCCTGCCACCCCTTCTGCCCTCGTTTTCTGTCGAAAGCCCGTCCCCCATGCCTTTGCTTTGGATCCTCGCGATCGTCCTGGTGCTTGGCGCCGTGGGCTATATCTTGGGCCGCCAACGCGCCATAGCCAGCGCCGGTGGCGATAGCCGTCTTCTGCACTCTCTGCCGAACTACTACGGCACCAATGTCTCGATCTTCACGATTGTGCCCGCGCTTCTGGTGCTGGCGGTTTGGCTGATGATCCAACCCTTGGTGATTGAACGGCAAGTGACCTCGATGATCCCCGACAGCATTGTCGAAGAGGTCGGGTCGCGCAGCCTGGTGATGTCGGATGTGCGCCGCGTCGCCGAGGGGCTGGACGTGGCCGTTGAGCGGGGCGCGCTGGCTGAGGATCAGGCGCGCAGCATCCGCACCGAATTGACCGATGTGCGCGCGCGCCTTGGCGCTGTCGGCGTCGCCCTTGGCGGCGAAGTGACGCCCGAGGTTCTGCGCGCAGCCCAGGAATACCGGGCACTCAGCCGAACCGGCAATCTGGCCATGGCCGCGGTTGTCTTTGTTCTGGCAGGGCTTGGCTTGGCCTATTCCTATGCGCGCACCCATCAGGAGTTCCGCGCCCGCAACACGGTGGAATACGCGATCCTGGCGATCCTGGTTCTGGCTTCGACCATCGCGATTCTCACGACCGTCGGCATCGTCTTGTCGATGCTGTTCGAGACCTTCAATTTCTTTGAGCTTTACCCCTGGCAGGATTTCTTCTTTGGCCTGGAATGGCGGCCGAGTTTCGAGGGCGGGTCTGAGCTTGGGTTGATCCCGCTTCTTTGGGGCACGCTCTATGTCTCCTTCATTGCGCTCCTGGTGTCGGTGCCGATTGGCCTTTTTGCGGCGATCTACATGGCGGAGTATGCGGGCCCCCGTGTGCGGTCCATCGCCAAGCCGCTGATCGAGATTCTGGCGGGCATCCCGACCATCGTCTACGGCCTCTTCGCGCTGATCACGGTTGGCCCGATGCTGAGGGACTACTTTGCGGAGCCGCTTGGGCTTGGCAGCTCGTCGTCTTCCGTGATGACCGCCGGGATTGTGATGGGGATCATGTTGATCCCATTTGTCTCGTCGCTCAGCGATGACATCATCAACGCGGTCCCGCAAAGCCTGCGCGACGGGTCATACGGGCTTGGCGCCACGCAGTCGGAGACCGTGAAACAGGTAATCCTGCCCGCGGCGCTTCCGGGGATTGTGGGCGCCGTCCTTCTGGCCGCCTCCCGCGCGATTGGGGAGACCATGATCGTGGTTCTTGGGGCAGGGGCCGCCGCCCGATTAGACCTCAACCCGTTTGAGGCGATGACAACGGTCACGGTGAAAATCGTCGGCCAGTTGACCGGTGACACGGACTTCTCCAGCCCCGAGGCGCTGGTGGCCTTTGCCCTTGGCCTGACCCTCTTTGTGATGACCTTGGGCCTCAACGTTCTGGCACTTTATATCGTGCGCAAATATCGGGAGCAGTACGAATGACGGACGCCACCGCAGAGACGCCCGCCAGCCGCCCGGCCAAAACCTCGCTTCTGGCCCAGGATGACCGCACCCGCCGCCGCAACCGCGCCGAATCCCGGTTCCGGGTCTATGGCATGGCCGCCGTTGTGGTCGGGGTTCTGGCGCTGATCCTGCTTCTGACCTCGATCCTGGCCAACGGCCTCAGTTCCTTCCGCCAGACCTTCATCACCTTCCCGGTGGAACTGGTGGAGGAGCGTCTGGACCCGGAAGGCAATCGCGATCCGGCGGAAATGGCCCGGGTGACGACCTTCGGGTACGCCCCGCTTTTGGGTCAGGCCTTTGTCGATTATATCGGTGAGGTCGGCATTGAGACCGAGCTTGGCCCCCGCGAGATTGCCGCGATGATCTCGGAGGAAGCGCCCGCGCAACTGCGCGCCATGGTCTTGGCCAACCCGGAGATGGTGGGCGAGACCGTGACCCTGGAGCTTCTGGCCCGGGGCCGGATCGACGGCTATTTCAAAGGCCGGGTGACGATGGCAAGCGCGGAGTTGGACCGCAATGTCTCCCCCGCGCAACTGATCCTCGCGGATCAATTGGTCGAGGCAGGCGCCATCGAGACACGCTTCAACTGGGATTTCATCACCGCACCCGATGCCTCCGGCCAGCGGCCGGAAGCGGCGGGGCTTGGGGTGGCGATCTTGGGCTCCTTCTACATGATGCTGGTGGTCCTGGCCTTGACCCTGCCCATCGGTGTCGCGGCCTCAATCTATCTGGAGGAGTTTGCGCCCAAAAACCGCTTCACCGATCTGATTGAGGTGAATATTTCAAACCTCGCGGCTGTGCCTTCGATTGTCTTCGGGATATTGGGCCTGGCGATCTTCATCAACTTCGCGGGCCTGCCGCAATCGGCGCCGATTGTGGGCGGGCTGGTCCTCACCCTGATGACCTTGCCGACGATCATCATCGCGACACGGGCCAGCCTTCGTGCCGTGCCGCCCTCGATCCGCTCGGCCGCGCTTGGCCTCGGGGCCTCGAAGATGCAATCGGTCTTCCACCATGTGCTGCCCTTGGCCGCGCCCGGCATCCTAACCGGCACCATCATCGGCCTGGCGCAAGCCTTGGGCGAGACCGCGCCGCTTCTGCTGATCGGCATGGTGGCCTTTGTGCGCGAATACCCCTCGGCCCCGCCGGAAGGGTTCTTCGACCCGGCCTCGGCCCTGCCGGTGCAAGTCTATAGCTGGACACAACGCTCAGACCCCGCTTTTGTGGAACGGGCCTCTGGCGCGATCATCGTATTGCTTGTGTTCCTGATCTTTATGAATGCCCTGGCCGTGCTTCTGCGCCGCCGCTTTGAACGGCGCTGGTGAGCGCGTTGGAGGATAGTCACATGAACGATATGCGAGCTGTGGAGCGCGACGTGGACACTCATGAACTGAAAATCGCCGCCCGGTCGGTGGACGTCTTCTATGGCGATACCCATGCGATCAAACAGGTCGATGTGGATATCGAGGACAACACGGTGACCGCCTTCATCGGCCCCTCGGGCTGTGGCAAATCCACCTTCCTGCGCTGTCTGAACCGGATGAATGACACGATCGACGTGGCCCGCGTGGATGGGGAGATCAAGCTCGATGGGGAGGATATCTATGACCCCAAGGTCGACCCGGTGCAGCTGCGCGCCAAGGTCGGCATGGTGTTCCAGAAACCGAACCCATTCCCGAAATCGATCTATGACAACGTCGCTTATGGCCCCCGCATCCATGGGCTCGCCAAAGACAAGGCCGCGCTGGATGAGATTGTCGAAAAATCCCTCCGCCGGGCCGCGCTCTGGGATGAGGCCAAAGATCGGCTGGATCAGCCCGGCACTGGCCTCTCGGGCGGTCAGCAGCAGCGGCTTTGCATCGCACGCGCCGTGGCCACGAACCCTGAGGTTCTCTTGATGGACGAACCTTGTTCCGCGCTTGACCCGATTGCGACGGCGCAGGTTGAGGAACTGATCGACGAATTGCGCAGCCGCTATTCGGTGGTGATCGTGACCCACTCGATGCAGCAGGCGGCCCGTGTCAGCCAGAAAACCGCCTTCTTCCACCTCGGCGAATTGGTGGAATTCGGCGATACAGGACAAATCTTCACCAACCCGAACGATCCCCGCACGGAGAGTTATATCACCGGGCGGATCGGGTAAGAGGACGGCAAATTACCATGGCAAATCAAGAACATATTGTCGCCAGCTTCGACCGTGACCTCGAAGGCATCCAAGCGATGATCATGAAAATGGGCGGGCTTGTCGAAGAAAGCATCGTCCAAGCCGCCCAAGCGCTGGAAGCGCGTGATGAGGATTTGGCCCAAGCCGTGAGGGCAGGGGACAAAGCCATCGACGGCCTGGAAGAACAGGTGAATGAAGAGGCCGCGCGCATCCTGGCCGTGCGCCAGCCAACCGCCAGCGATCTGCGCACGGTCCTCAGCGTCTTCCGCGTCTCGGCCAATCTGGAGCGGATTGGCGATTACTCCAAAAACATCGCCAAGCGCACCTCGGTTGTGAACCAAATGCAGCCGATCAACGGCACGGCCACGGCGCTGAAACGCATGGCGCGCGCGGTGGAACTGATGCTGAAAGACGCGCTGGACGCCTATATCCAACGTGACGCCGATCTGGCCGCGGATGTGCGGGAGCGTGATCTGGAAGTTGACCAGATGTACTCCGCGCTCTTCCGCGAGTATCTGACCTTCATGATGGAAGACCCGCGCAATATCACCACCTGTATGCATCTGCATTTCATGGCTAAGAATATCGAGCGGATGGGCGACCACGTGACCTCGATCTGTGAGCAGGTGATCTATCTGGTCACCGGTGAGATGCCCGATGAGGACCGTCCGAAACAAGACCGGACGCCTTATGAACAGGGTGCCGGAGGGTAAGGCCCATGGCAGGCGAACCGCTGGTTCTGGTGGTCGAGGATGAGCCCGCGCAGCGCGAGGTTCTGGCCTATAACATCCGGGCCGAGGGCTTTCAGGTGATGACGGCCGAGGCCGGCGATGAGGCGCTGGTTGTGGTGCGGGAGACGCCGCCGGATGTGATCATCCTCGATTGGATGCTGCCCCATGTATCAGGGATCGAGGTGTGCCGGCAGTTGAAAAACGGGACCGACACGGCGCGGATTCCCGTCATCATGCTCTCCGCCCGGTCCGAAGAGGTGGACAAGGTGCGGGGGCTGGAAACCGGCGCCGACGATTATGTGGTGAAGCCTTATTCGGTGGCGGAGCTTCTAGCGCGCCTCCGCACACAGTTGCGGCGCATTCGGCCCGCGGCCGTGGGGGAGCGGTTAGAATACGAAGACATCCTCCTCGATATGACCGAACACCGGGTCTATAGGGCAGGGGCGTCGCTCTCGCTTGGCCCGACCGAGTTCCGGCTTCTCACGGCCTTCATGGAACGCCCGGGCCGGGTGTGGAGCCGGGAGCAATTGCTCGACCGGGTCTGGGGCCGCGATATCTATGTCGACAGCCGGACGGTGGATGTGCATGTGGGGCGGTTGCGAAAAGCACTCAGAAGTTCCGGCAGCGAAGACCCGATCCGGACCGTGCGCGGTGCGGGCTATGCGCTTGGTTGAACAGTCTTGATTTGCGATTGACCGGGGGCAGGGGGCCTTCGATCCGGGCCTACTAAGATGCGGCCAAGGACAAGAGCGGCTTGTTGTTTCTCAGATGCCGCGCGACGAGGCGTTTCTGGGACCGGCCCGGCGGGATGAATCGCGCCGGTTTGGTGTCATAAGCGCGCCGCGCGAGATCGGGGAAGATCGTGCGGATTTCCTCAAGCGCTTCCGGCCCCAAGCTCCGCAGCGCTTCCGGGCCGGTCAGCAAGCTTTCGGACGGCGCGCCTTCCGCGAAAAGGATTTCGTGGCTGTCGAGAAGCAGGTGAAAATACTCGACCGATTCAATGTCTTCATCGATGGAGACGCCCGGGCACCCGATCAACCGGATCGCAGGCAGCAACACCTCCGGCTCTCCAAACATCCGTTCCGCGATGACTGAACTCACCAGCATCCGATGCTGGCGAGAGACCCAGAGATCGCGCTTGGGATGGCCCTGACCAAGCGCCCCTTTGCAGATGCGGATCGGGCGGAGTTTCGGGTTGGCCCGCAGTTCGGCGCTTGAGAAGGCGCGACGACCGATCCAACGGATAGGGCGAAACGCGCCGTTCCGGGTCCGCACCATATCGCCGACGCGCAGGTCTTCGATGGGGCAGGGTCCGGATTTTGTTTCGATCAACGTACCGCGGTTGAAGCAGGGAAAGCCGGTGCCGTTCTCAAAGGTCGTGTAGGTGACGATCTTGCCGGAGGGCAGGGTGAACGTCCCGCTGGACAGGCTGTACCCCCCGCCAGAGGTGACTGTGAAGGTCCCAAATGTGTTGTCATTGACCACCGTGCCGGTAGGCAGGTTCAGCGAATCCGTGCCGCCGCCACCCCGGACACTTCCGGTAACATCGGTGCTTTGGAAGTCGAGAGAGTCATCCCCGTTGCCAAGCCGGATATTGCCGACGGTGGAGTTTTCCACACTCAGCGTGTCGTCACCGCCGCCGCCATGCAGGAAGCCCGAGATCGTGCTCCCGGTGACAGTCATATCGTCGGCGCCGCCATTGCCGCGGACGTCATTGGCGATGGTGCTGTCCGTGACGGTGACGGTGTCGTTCCCACCACGCGCCCGCACGTTATCAATCGGCGTGCCCTGAGGCGTGCCGTTCAGCGTGCCATCGTCATTTGTGACGTCGATATTGTCGCCGCCACCGGTGCCAGTGATGTCGGGCATGGGAGAAAACTCACTACAATCCGGACCGGAAGGGTGACCTTCAGGATACCGGCGTCAGAGCCCCTTAGAATCCGACAACCCGCGCCAAATCTTGGCGCCATCGAGTATCTTGCGATGGAAAGGGAAGGGACCAGCCCAACGGTGGACTAGAAAGTGCCATTACTACTGCCTCACATTGGAACGCTTCACTGCGTACGCATTTTATGTGTCAACACCGTAGCGGATTCCGGGCATCATTGCGAGCGTGGGTGTTCTTGAGGGCCCCGTGCCGCGTCCACAAGGCAACAGGGGTGGAGGATTGTGGCTGAGGGTGAGCGTTCTGGACGGGCGTATTTATATGGCTTTAATTCGCATAATCCATATTATGTAAAATATAGGCATACCCAAATGACTGATTTTAAAGTGTTTGGTGCGACGAGCTCTTCAAGCGCGCTCAGCCCCCGCGGCCTTGCAATGGCCCCCAGATATGCATCTAACCCCGCCAACTCCAACTGCGGATATCCGGCAACAACGCTTGGCCCCTCCGACTGCCACCCTCGACAGCGGATCAACCCGACACCTATACTCGGGCGATCTTTTGGGGATGGCAATGAAATTACTGGTTCTGAACGGGCCCAACCTGAATCTTCTCGGGGATCGGGAGCCTGGCATTTACGGGCATGAGTCCCTGGCTGATATCGAAGCCGCCTGCCGTGAGGCCGCCACCGCTTTGGGCGTCGATGTAGAATTCGCGCAATCGAACCATGAAGGCGCGCTTGTCGATGCGCTTCATGCCGCGCGTAAAGATTGCGCAGGCGTTGTTTTGAACGCGGGCGCCTACACCCACAGTTCCATTGCGTTGCGGGACGCGATCAGCGCGACGGGTCTCCCCGTTGTCGAGCTGCATCTCTCCAACACCCATGCGCGGGAGCGGTTTCGCCACCATTCCATGATTGCGGCCGTGTCGGTTGGTGTGATCGCGGGGTTTGGCGCCGCGGGCTACCCCCTCGCCCTTCAGGCCTTGGTGACCCATCTGGGCGGGTCAGGCAAACCCTGATGAAACGACTGAAGCCATATCTCGCCATGCGCTCAGTGGAGGATCTCTGGGCCCATCACTGCGAGATGATGGCCGGATTTGGCTTTGACCGGCTCTTCTACGCCTATAGCGCGTTTCGCAACCCGAAGACGATCGGCAACCCGGATGACGCTTTAATATTGACCAATCATCCTGCTGATTACATTGAAGATTATGTCAATAAGGGCCTCTTCCGGGACGGCCCGATGATGAACTGGGCGTCGCGCAATATTGGTGCTGTCAGCTGGCGTGACGTGCGGGCTGAGCGTGAGGCTCGGATGATGACAGCCGGTGAGCGCCATGTTGCCGCGCTCAACAAACGATACGGGCTGGTTGCGGGCTACACGATCAGTTTTCCCATGGCGATCAAACATGCCAGCGCCGGGATTGGGTTGACCGCGCGCGCGGGGTTTAGCCAAGACGATGTGGACGCGATCTGGGCCAAAGACGGCGAGTTCATCGAGATCATCAACCA
>JANQNZ010000330.1 GCA_028279315.1 Rhodophyticola sp.
CTGCGAACCTCCTCGTTTCAGCCTGATCCCCGGTCGTCTATCGACGGCAAATCTTGATTTGCCTGATCAGCGCCCTGGACGCGGCGCGCGCAATTGTTCATATTTATCATGATAAATAGGGAGCTCTGATGGCGTCAGATCCGAACATTGCTGCTCAACCACGTCGCTCCCGGCCCGTCCGCGTGGCCGATCAGATCAAGGATTGGGTTGTGGAGCGGGACCTGAAAACCGGCGCGCGTTTGCCCAATGAGGCGGAGATGATCGCCGAATTCGGGGTCTCAAAAGGCACCGTGCGGGAGGCGATGCGCATTCTTGAGGCCCAGGGCCTTGTTGTCACCCGCACCGGCCCCGGCGGCGGCAGTTTTGTCGGCGAGGTGACGGCAGAGCGGGCCAAGTCGTTGCTCGCCAACTATTTTTACTTCCAGGAGCTCTCCATCGCCGACATCTATCAGATGCGCAAAGTGCTGGAGCCGGAGCTTGCGGCCTCACTGGCCGGCAACCTGTCAGAGGCGCAGCTAAACACCCTGCTCGACCTCGCCGCACGTTACGACGCGCCCGCGCGCAATGCGGAGGAGGAGCGTGATCAGCATGTCGTCTCCCTCTCCTTCCACGCGCAATTGGCGGAGTTCGGCGACAACCGGTTGCTTGGGTTCACCGTGGCCTTCATGGCGCGGATCCTGACCGACCTCACGGTTTATCGCCGCCTTTATGAGCCGCATAATGAGGAGCTTTGGTCCCGCGGGCGCCGGTCGCAGCTTGATCTGGTGGAGGCGCTGAGGGTTGGGGATGCCAAAGCCGCACGAGACATCATGCGCGGCCATATGGAAAGTGCTGAGAAGATGATGCAGGGCCAGGAAGCGCAGGTTTTGCGGCGATTCATGGCAGTTTAGGCGTGATGCGATTGGGTTGAGTGGCGTCGAACACCCGTCGTTCAGCATCCCCTGCCCGAATAATGCGCCGAAGGCGCCGGGCATCGACAGGCCGCCCGGGGGCAATGCCGCTCCGGCGGAGGTCTGGTTTCAACCCCAACCCATCGTGCGCCTAACCGCGCCTCTAGCTTGAGAAGCTACTCCGCCGCGCGGTTGCTTGGCCCCGGCGCGCGGGTCGGATCGTCCACCACCGGCACCTCCCACAACCAATCGGCATAAGGCGGGGTGCGCGTGGCTCGAAGCAACCGGTCCAGCGCCTCAAGCGGCTCATCAGACATATCGACCCGCAGGTCCAAAGGTGGCGCATCAGCCCGCAACACCAGAAGCGCCGCGGAATGCAGTCCGCGCGAATCGCCCCCCGCCGCTTCCGCCGCCCGAAGCGCGGTGAGTGCCCGTTGCGCGAGGTCGGAGATGTCCGATGACCGCCAAGCCTCCACCATCCGTCCCAAAATGTCGGGCCCAGAGAGCATGTTCCCCGCCACCACCAACCCCGGCCAGGTGAGATGCCCGGCCTCAGGGATCGAAGCGGCTCCGGTGAAACCCGAACACGCGCCCGCGGCATCGAGCGCGGCCAGTTGACGATGATCCCGCCCGGTATCCTCCGAAATCACAGCGGCGACGGCCTGCTCCGCCGAGTGCCCCTGCCCCATCAGCCGCAACGCCCCATCACGCCACAATGTGGACGGCGCGGTACCTTGCGACGCGACCAACCCAACATCCCACGCACCGCGAATCACCCATCCGCCCACACAGAGCGACCCGGTCGCCGCGGCGGCCACCAAAGCGCCTGTTTTTTCATCACGGGCAAGAAGCGAAAAGGTCATTCAGCCTCCGCGACACAAAGTTGTTGAATTTATCATGATAATTTGCCGTAATCGAATTCATCATGATAAATTCTGACGGAGTGAGGTCCCCATGTCCATTCTTTCGTTCACAAGGCGCGGCGTCCTTGCGCTGACAACCGCCACGGCCTTGGCGCTTGGCGGCCTTGTCCCCGCCACGGCACAGACACCGCCCAATGTTCTGGTGGTTGGCCAGATTGCCGAACCCCAAGCGCTTGACCCCCATGCGGTGACGGCGGTCAACGATTTCCGCATTCTGATGAATGTCTATGACGGGTTGGTGCGCTACTCCTCCGGCACGTTGGAGGTGGAACCGGCGCTCGCCACGGATTGGTCGATTTCCGAGGATGGCACGGTCTATACCTTCACCCTGCGCGATGGCGTCAGCTTCCATGACGGCACACCCTTCAACGCCGAAGCCGTGGTCTTCAATTTTGAGCGGATGCTGAACGAAGATCACCCCTATCACGACACCGGCCCCTTCCCGCTGGCCTTCTTCTTCTCCTCGGTCGCCGGGGTTGAAGCGACAGGTGAGATGGAGGTGACCTTCACCTTGAACGAACCTTACGCGCCGTTCTTGTCGAACCTCGCTTATCCCACCGGTCTGATCGTGTCGCCAACGGCAGTTGAGACCCACGGCGCCGATTTCGGGCGCAACCCGGTGGGCACCGGCGCGTTCCAGTTTGCCGAATGGCGCTCAAACGAAGCGGTTATCGTGACCGGTAACGCCGATTACTGGGATGGCGCGCCGTCTTTGGAGGCCGTGGTCTTCCGCCCGATCACCGATGCCAACACGCGGACGGCGGAGATGCTGGCCGGAGGCATTGACGTGATGGTTGAGGTACCGCCGGTCGCGCTCAGCGAGTTTCAGGGTGATGCGTTCACCATCCATGAACAGGCCGGGCCCCATGTCTGGTTCCTGATCCTGAATGCGCTCGAAGGCCCGTTTGCCGATGTACAAGTCCGCCAAGCCGCGAATTACGCGATCAACAAAGAGGCGATTGTGAATGACGTGCTGGAAGGGACGGCAGAGGTGGCCGCCGGCCCAACCCCGCCCGCCTTTGCCTGGGCTTATAACGAGACGCTTGAGCCCTACCCCTATGACCCCGATCGCGCCCGGGAACTCCTGGCCGCGGCCGGAGCCGAGAACCCTGAGATCACCTTCTACGTGACCGAAGGCGGTTCTGGCATGTTGGACCCGGTCGCGATGGGCACGGCGATCCAGGCTGATCTGGAGGCCGTGGGCTTTGACGTCACCATTGAGACCTATGAGTGGAACACCTTCCTTGGCCGGGTGAACCCGGGGCTCGAAGGGGAGGCCGATGCCGCACAGATGGCGTGGATGACCAATGACCCCGACACGCTGCCTTACCTGGCGCTGCGGACCGGTGCTTGGCCGGATCAGGGCGGGTTCAACTCCGGCTACTACTCGAACCCCGAAGTGGACGCCCTTCTGGAAGAGGCGCGGACCGCAACCGACCAAGACCGCCGGGCCGAGCTTTACCGGCAGATGCAGGTCATCGTGCAGGAAGACGCGCCTTGGGTCTTCGTGGCCAATTGGGTGCAGAACGCGGTCACCAATGATCGGGTTGAGGATTTTGCGCTGGAGCCGTCGTTCTTCCTGCTTCTGCATGATGTCGTGAAGAACTGATCCCCGCCGCCCCGGGCCGTCTC
>JANQNZ010000339.1 GCA_028279315.1 Rhodophyticola sp.
ATCCCTGCGGCGCCTAACTCATCCGCCAGGGTCCGCTCCACCTCCTGGCCCGCGCAAAGGACCACCGAGTCGGCCTCAATCAGCGTCGGGTTCTCCCGCGCCTCGCCGAAACTCACATGCAGGCCCTCGCCATCGATCTTCTCGTAGTTCACCCCCGGCACCATCTTCACACCCTTCATCTTCAACGCCGCGCGATGGATCCAGCCGGTGGTTTTGCCCAGACGTTTGCCCGGCTTCTCGGCCTTGCGCTGCAACAGGGTCACCTCCCGCGCGGCGGGTTCCGGTTGAGGGCCTTCGGGCGCCAACCCGCCCCGATCCGTTTCGGGGTCGCTCACGCCCCATTCCTTCCGCCAGAGCGCGGGCGCCTCGGTCGGGCTTTCACCTTCGTGAACCAGATATTCCGCCACATCGAAGCCAATCCCGCCCGCGCCGACAATGGCCACGCGTTTGCCGACCTCAGCCTTACCCGAGAGCACATCCACATAAGACAGGACATTTGGCCCCTCTTGCCCCAGTATGCCTGGATCGCGCGGCTTGACCCCGGTGGCGACGACGACCTCGTCAAATCCCGCAAGGTCTTCGACCGAGGGCGCCTCTCCTAATCGCATTTCCACCTGGCGCCGCGCCATAATCGTCTCGAACCAGCGGACCAGACCCTTGAATTCCTCCTTACCCGGAATCTCCTTGGCCATGTTGAGTTGCCCGCCAACACGTTTGGCTTTGTCGAAGAGCGTCACATGATGACCCCGCTCCGCCGCCACCATCGCGGTGGCCAGCCCCGCCGCCCCGGCCCCCACCACGGCAATCCGCTTCGGGGCCTCCGCAGGCGAATAGCTGAGTTCGGTCTCATGGCAGGCCCGCGGGTTCACCAGACAACTGGTCAATTTGCCCGAGAAGGTGTGGTCCAGGCACGCCTGGTTGCAGGCGATGCAGGGCGCGATCTCATCGGCCCGGCCCGCTTCGGCCTTTGCCACAAATTCCGCATCCGCGAGGAAGGGCCGCGCCATCGATACCAAGTCGGCGCAGCCCTCGGCCAGAACCTCTTCGGCCACGTCGGGCATGTTGATGCGGTTTGAGGTGATGAGCGGGACTCCCACCTTCCCCATCAGCTTCTGCGTGACCCAAGCGAACCCTTTGCGCGGGACCGACGTCGCGATGGTCGGAATCCGCGCCTCATGCCAGCCAATCCCGGTATTGATGATCGTGGCGCCCGCGGCCTCCACCGCTTGGGCCAGCTGCACAACCTCCTCAAAACTCGACCCATCCGGGATCAGGTCGATCATGCTGAGGCGATAGATGAGGATGAAATCACGGCCCACGGCCTCCCGCACCCGGCGCACGACCTCAACCGGAAGCCGCATCCGGTTCTCATAAGACCCGCCCCAGTGGTCGGTGCGTTTATTGGTGTGGGTGACCAGGAATTGGTTCAGGAAATACCCTTCGGAGCCCATGATCTCGACCCCGCCATACCCGGCCTCCTGCGCGCGAGTGGCGGCGGTCACGATATCGGCGATCTGCTTTTCGATCCCTTCCTCGTCCAATTCCTTGGGCGGAAAGGGCGAGATCGGGGATTTGATCGCAGAGGGCGCCACGCAATCGGGCGAATAGGCATAGCGCCCGGCATGAAGGATTTGCATCGCGATCTTGCCACCCGCGTCATGGACCGCATCAGTGACCACCTGGTGATTGGCGATGTCCTGATCGGTGTAGAGCCCCGCAGCCCCCGGAAAGACCCCGCCTTCGGGGTTGGGCGCCATGCCCCCGGTCACGATCAGCGCCGCGCCGCCTTCCGCGCGCTCCGCATAGAACCTGGCGACACGTGGCCAATCCTTCGTCTCTTCAAGGCCGGTATGCATCGAGCCCATCAGGACCCGGTTTTTCAGCACCGTGAACCCCAGATCGAGCGGGGCCAGCATATGGGGGTAAAGCGCGTGGGTCATGGCGAGATTCCTCCTCACCCCCTGAGCTAACCTTGGGCGGTAGGCCAAGTCACCCCGCAACGCCGCGTCACCCCGGGCTTTCCGATAAGAGCGGAGGCGGGTGTAGACCGGGCCTTGGCCCGGGTAGCGCCGCCGTTTGTCATCCCGGGCCAAGGCCCGGTCTACGCTTGTTACTTCAGTTTGGTGGACCCGGGCGCCCGATCTAGTCGCCTTCGGTCTCGGCGCAATGGCGGCGGAAGACCCGCTTCAGCATCTCCAACTCATCGCGGACCAGGGCCAACTCCGCGCGCACATCCTCTTCAATGGCAGAACCCGCCATCAAAGTGATCCGATCAAGCACTTCGCCATCCACAGCACTTCTGAGACTCACAACTTGCACTCCGTCACTCACCACACTTCCAGGCAGCTCAAACACCACGCGGAACCGATCGTCACCCTCGGCCGGGCTGACCTCCGCCGTGCCAATGACCCGTTCGCGATGCACGGCCTCAATCACCGGCGGCAGTTCCGGGGAGACCATGACGCCTTCATACCGTCCGCCCTGCAATCCAATCCGCGTAAGCTCAACCACGCCCATCACATCACCTCAAATATCTGCCCTTGGTGCACGGGCCACACTCATATCCCACAACTTCACTTGGTTCATCTGCGGCCCTTCAAAGATCAAATCGAGCCACATCTTCTCCAGCCGCTTTTCGTTGATCTTGCTATAGGCCAAGTCAAACTCAGCTAGACCACGGTCGCCGTCAAAGGCGATTTGGCGCACCATTTGCTCGCAATTCGGACCGTGCTGAACGTTCAGACGGGCATACACCTCTAATGGGCTTTCCAAACTGGCGCAAAGCGCGACTTGCAAAAAATGGTCCCGCGTCAGACCTTCCAGCGCGGCGTCCGGCAAATCCTGCACCAGCGACAGGAACGACCCGTCAAACCGGTAAACCTCAAAGACAAGACCGAAGGCTGCGCCCACATCCGAGCGGGTGTTCCGGACCTGGCGATAGGACAATTCGGTGGAGCCGCTGTCATGGAAAAGCGTGACACCGCCGCCGAGATCGGTTGGCGACATCAGCCCCACTTGACCCGCTGGCAGGATGGGTTCGCGCCACAGCCCGGGCCGGTAAACCCAATCGCATTGCTCTGGCCTTGTTATGCCTTCATCGCCACGCATCTGACCGACAAGGGCGATTTCAGCCGCCGTCCGGGCCCGGTCCAATTGATGCCGAAGGGATGAGAACCGGCCCACCGTCGCGGTCAGTTCAGATGGGCGATAGGCCTTGGCGCCATCGGCCATCTCTGACCAGCGCTTCAGAGCCTTATCCAGGCTGCGCCGCTCAAAATAGGTGAAGCCGCCTAGCGCCATCCGTCTCGCCTTTGCCCTTCGGCCCGGTCCCCGGGGCCCTCCGTCTTTCCATCATGCATCTTGTAGCGCAATTTGGTTAACCAAATATCCGCCGAAACAGCCCAACATTCCAGAGCGGCGTGCCAGTCGGGTCGCTCGGCCGGGTCACAGTGACCGGAACCCCTTGATCTGGCGTGGTAATTGGGAGCGGATCGGCCGTTTGCGGCGCCCCGGGCGCGTTGGCTGTGTCAACGGCCGTCACAAAGCCGCGAAGGACTTGAAGACTGGCCTCATCGCTCAAGGACTGCCCTTCCAGGCCCAGAACGCTGAGCGTCGCGATACGGGGGCCCACATCCATATAGGCGCGCCAATACTCGTCACCGACGCCGTCGACGGTGCCTTGCCCAGTGTCGCGGGCGTGAAGGAAATAGACATCCCCTTGATGGAAACTGTCGATGACGGTCACGGTTGCGGGGTCCTGATCCCGGCTGAGAAGGGTCAGGCCCTGTTCAGACCGGAAGAACTGATCAAGGCCCGGGATCGATTCGCGCAGGCTGCGGCCATCGGACGCTTCAGAGACCGAGGCGGTCAGAACCGCGTTGACCTCAGGCTGCACAGCCCGGCGGGAGTTGGAGATCGCGGCGCAATTGCCCATCATGACAAAGGCCGTCTCCCCCCGGTCGCGGGTCGCGGTCGGGTCCACGCAATAGCCTTGCGGGCCGGCCACAACCAACCGATCGGTGGTCACGGCCACTTGCGTGGGCGCGGGCGACGTGTCTTCGCCTGTCCAAGGCCCGGCGCCGCCACAGGCTGTAAGCGCCAAGGCACATCCCAAAAGCGCTGCTCGATTGCGCCTAGATGTCCATATAGACATGCTTCTCCTCTTTGGCGCCCGGATGGGTCACCGCCCCGAAACGGGCCGATCCCACAAGCTGCGCGTATTTCCACAGCGCGCCTGAGGCATAGATCGTCTCGCGGGGGCCTGCCCAGGCCTCTTTCCGCGCGGCCATCTCATCTGCGGAGAGGTCCACGCTGATTTCACCTTTTATGGCGTCAATGGTGATCTGATCTCCGTCTTTAATCAAGGCTATTGGTCCGCAATGGGCCGCTTCGGGGCCGACATGGCCGACACAGAAGCCACGTGTGGCGCCGGAAAAGCGGCCATCTGTGATCAGCGCCACCTTCTTGCCCATGCCTTGACCGGACAGCGCGGAGGTGGTGGCCAGCATCTCCCGCATCCCCGGCCCGCCTGCGGGGCCTTCGTTGCGAATGACGATCACTTCGCCTTCCTCATAAGCGCGGTCCTGCACCGCTTGGAACGCATCTTCCTCACATTCGAAGACACGCGCGGGGCCGGTGAAAACCTGGTGTTCCTCGGCCATGCCGGCCACTTTCACAATCGCCCCTTCAGGCGCCAGATTACCTTTCAGACCAACAACCCCGCCCGTGGGGGTGAGCGGGGTTTCGATCGGGTAGATGACCTTCCCGTCCGCGTCGCGCTCGATCCGGTCCAGTTCCTCGCCCATGCTGCGGCCCGTGGCGGTGATGCAATCCTCATGGATCAGGCCGGCCTTGCGCAGCTCTTTCATCACCACGGGTACGCCACCCACCTCATAAAGGTCCTTGGCCACATATTGCCCGCCCGGCTTCAGATCGACGAAATAAGGCGTGTCGCGGAAGATATCGCAGACATCTTCTAGGTTGAAATCAATCCCCGCCTCATGGGCGATGGCGGGCAGGTGCAGCCCGGCATTGGTGGAGCCGCCGGTGCAGGCCACCACCCGCGCCGCGTTTTGCAAGCTTTTCAGCGTCACCACGTCGCGGGCGCGGATATTCTTCTCCAGAAGCTCCATGACCGCCTCGCCCGAGGCGACGCCGTATTGGTCGCGGCTTTCATAAGGCGCAGGCGCGCCGGAACTGTTGGGCAGCGCCAGGCCAATCGCCTCGGACACACAGGCCATGGTGTTGGCGGTGAACTGCCCACCACACGCCCCAGCGGAAGGGCAGGCGACCCGTTCCAGCGTCCGCAGCGCGTCGTCAGAGAGATTGCCGGCCTGATGCTGGCCCACGGCCTCGAACACGTCCTGCACGGTCACGTCCTTGCCGTCGAGCCGACCTGGCAGGATCGACCCGCCATAGATGAAGACCGACGGCACGTTCAGGCGCACCATGGCCATCATCATCCCCGGCAGGGATTTGTCGCACCCCGCCAGCCCCACAATCGCGTCATAGCAATGGCCGCGCATGGTCAATTCCACCGTGTCGGCAATCGCATCGCGAGAGGCGAGCGATGATCGCATCCCCTCATGCCCCATGGCGATCCCATCGGTGACGGTGATTGTCGTGAACTCCCGCGGGGTGCCGTTGGCATGTTTCACACCCAGCTTCACCGATTGCGCCTGACGGTTCAGCGCGATGTTGCACGGCGCGGCTTCGTTCCAGCAGGTGGCGACGCCGACGAAAGGCTGGTGAATCTCCTCGTCGCTCAGGCCCATCGCATAGAAATAAGACCGATGCGGTGCCCGGGCAGGGCCTTCGGTCACATAGCGGCTTGGCAGTTTGGATTTGTCTTGCGTGCCTTTCAGCATGGGCTCGGGCCTCCCCTTCATCGTCTTGGCGCATCCGTCAGCCCTTTGGATAGACCTGAGGGGAAAGGCGCACAAGCGCGATTGCCGGGGCCTGCCGCGCGCGGTATCATCGCGGGCAAAAGACAAGAGGCAGGCAGATTCTCTTACATGTCCTATTTGGCCCACGATAGCTTCGTGGCGCCCGCGCGCACCTATCCGCAGATTTGGCGGTTGATCATCGGGCTTCTGGTGGCGGCCGGGATCTATCTGGCGGTTTTTCTGGCGTTTTTGGGCATGCTGGCGCTGGTCAGCGGGTTTGAAGGCGCGGAGCGCTGGCTGCAACAGATGGGCTCAGGCGACAGTCCCACGGCCACGCTTCTTCTGCTTGGAACCTTCATCGGCATGGCCTTGGGGCCGTTTGCCGCCACGCGCTGGCTCCATAAACGCCGGATCGCAACGCTGTTTGGTCCGCGCCGGAAAGCGCTGCGCCATTTCCTGATCACACTTCTTGTCGCGGCAGCGCTTTTCGCGCTCTCCCTTCTGATCCCCTCGGGCATCGAGATCGAGCCGAATCTGCCGGTTAGTCTCTGGGCGTCTTTCCTGCCGCTCGCCCTGGTGGGCGTTCTGATCCAAACCGGCGCTGAGGAGGTCCTCTTCCGCGGCTATCTGCAGCAACAGCTGGCCGCACGTTTCTCGTCACCGTTTGTCTGGATGGTTTTGCCGTCGCTTCTGTTCGGGTTTGCGCATTTCGACCCGGCAACCATGGGCACCAACGCTTGGCTGATCGTGGCGGCCACCGGGCTATTCGGGCTCTTCGCCGCTGATCTCACGGCCAAAACCGGCACACTCGGCGCCGCCTGGGGGTTCCATTTCGCCAATAACGTCCTGGCGCTCTTGGTCGTTGGGTTGGACGGGCCGCTTTCTGGCCTGGCCCTCTACACCACCAGCTTCGGGCCAGAGGCCGCCGAGATCCTCCGCCCGTTGATCTATCGCGATATGGCGATCACCGCCGCCATTTGGCTGGCGATCCGGTATATCTTGACCCGATGAACGGGCCTTACGCGGCGCAGCGCCGCCTTTCACAGCTAGACCCCGACAGCAGCCGTCCGATCACGCTGGTAAAGGGTGTGTTGGTTGTTGAGATCGCCTGGTGGGCGGCGGGGTTCATCAGTTTCGGCGGCCTCCTCACCACGGGGCCCGGTGGCGGACCGACCTTCTTTGGCAGCCTCCTGATGCATCTCGTCTTCGGGGTTCTCTGGGTCAGCGTCGCCGCGGTCCTCCGTCTTCTACAGAACCGTCGGATCCCCGCGCTTCTTGGGGACACCACGCAGACCTGGCGCGATATGTGGGCCGTGATCCGATGGACGGGCGGGATTGCGCTGGCATTGCAGCTTTGGTCCGCCCTGCCGTTCCTGGGGGAGGTCGCCTATACCCGCCCCTTCTCCCTTTGGCTGATGTTCCTGCCCGTCGCCCTTGTTGCGGTCTTTATCCAGACCACGGCGGAAGAGCTCTATTTCCGCGGCTTCATCCAAAGCACGCTTGCCTCACGGTTCACCTCACCATTTGTCTGGATGGTGCTGCCAAGCGTCTTCTTCGGCCTCATCCATATCCCCAATGGCAGCGGCGCGACCGAAATCGCCCAGATTGTGATCTATACCGGGCTTTTTGGGCTCGCCTGCGCCGATCTCACCGCGCGCACCGGATCGCTTGGCGCCGCCATTGGGCTGCATTTCACCCATAACGCGGTTTTGGCGCTTGTGTATGGGTTTGAGGGGTCGTGGGATTCGGGGCTGGCGCTTTGGCTGTTCCCCAGCTTCAACGATGGTGCCCCGATCGACGGGCCGATCCTCAGCCTCGACCTTGTGTTCTGGCTTCTGATCCTCTTCATCCACTGGCTCGCCGCGCGGAACGCTGTCCGCCGCTGATTGCATTTCACCCAAGGGCGCCTTATCTGGGCGCAACAACCGATAAGAGGCCGCACCGAGCCGCGCATGAACTGGATCACCAACTACGTCCGCCCACGGATCAACTCGATCTTCTCACGCCGCGAGACGCCCGACAATCTGTGGACCAAATGCGATCACTGCGGCACGATGCTGTTCCATCGTGAGCTGCGTGAGGCGCTGAATGTCTGCACCAATTGCGGGCATCACATGGCGATCACGCCGCGGGATCGGTTCCAGGCGCTGTTCGACAATGGGATTTTCACTGAGATCGAGGTTCCGGCCCCCATCGCCGACCCACTGCAATTCCGCGACCAGAAGCGATACCCCGACCGGATGCGCGCCGCGCAGAAAGCCACGGGCGAGACCGAAGCGATGCTGGTCGCGCGGGGGGAGATCGGGCGGACCTCCATTGTCGCGGCGGCGCAGGATTTCTCCTTCATGGGCGGCTCCATGGGGATGTATGTGGGCAACGCCATCATCGCGGCAGCCGAACATGCGGTGGAGCGGAAGCTGCCCCTGGTGCTCTTCTCCGCTGCCGGTGGTGCGCGCATGCAAGAGGGGATTTTGAGCCTAATGCAAATGCCGCGGACGACCGTTGCGGTGGAGATGTTGCGTGAGGCGGGTGTGCCTTACATTGTCGTGCTGACTCACCCCACAACCGGCGGTGTGACTGCCTCCTATGCCATGTTGGGCGATGTCCATATCGCGGAGCCGAACGCGCTGATTTGTTTTGCAGGCCCCCGCGTGATCGAGCAAACGATCCGCGAAACGCTGCCTGAGGGCTTTCAACGCGCAGAATACCTGCTGGATCATGGGATGATCGACCGGGTGACGCCCCGCGGCCAAATGCGGGAGGAGTTGATCACCATCGTCCGCATGTTGACGGTGCAACCACCAGCCGTGCGCGGTGATCTGCCGGCGCCTGAGGCCGAGCCTGCGAAGGAAGAGGCGCCAGCGCCGGTAGAGGCAGCCGACAAATCGTGACGGACGCCCGCTCTGACATCCTCCTTGACCGGATGATGTCGCTTCACCCCAAGATCATCGACCTGACGCTTGACCGGATGTGGCGCATCCTGGCCGCATTGGACCATCCAGAGCGCCGAGTGCCGCCCGTGATCCATATCGCGGGGACCAATGGCAAAGGCTCCACCTTGGCGATAATCCGGGCGGGGCTGGAGGGCGCAGGGCTAAGCACGCATGCCTATACGTCCCCGCATCTGGCGCGGTTTCATGAACGCATTCGTGTGGCGGGAGGGCTGATCGAAGAATCGACCCTATCTCGCATATTAGATACGTGTTTAGAGGCCAATGGCCCCGACCCAATCACCTATTTTGAGATCACCACTGCCGCTGCCTTTCTGGCTTTCGCCGAGACCCGCGCGGACTATACCTTGCTGGAGGTCGGGCTTGGCGGACGGCTCGACGCAACGAATGTGATCGAGGCGCCCGCGTTGACTGTGATCACACCGGTCGATTTAGACCATCAGCAGTTCCTGGGCGACACGGTTGAGAAGATTGCAGCGGAGAAGGCGGGCATTCTGAAACGAGGCGTGCGGTGCGTCGTCGGGCCTCAACAAGACGCCGCGTTGGAGGTGATCGAGGATCGCGCCCAGCGGCTCGGCGCGCCGCTTTTTGTCTATGGTCAACATTGGCATGTGTGGGAGGAGCGGGGGCGGCTCATTTTCCAAGACGAAACCGGCCTCTTGGATCTACCAATGCCAGCACTTCTGGGCGCGCATCAGGTCCAAAACGCCGGCGCCGCGCTGGCTGCCCTCCGCCTGCTCAATCTCGGTGACACCGCCTATGAAAGCGCGATGACCGATGTCACCTGGCCCGCCCGGATGCAGCGGCTGCGCCACGGGCCGCTGATCGACGCGGCACCAGAGGCGGAGATTTGGCTCGACGGCGGGCATAACCCCCATGCGGCGGCCGCGCTGGTTGAGGCGCTCTCTCGCCTCCCGACCCGGCCCACACATATGATCTGCGGGATGCTGAAGACCAAGGATGTCGCGGGGTATCTTCGGCCCTTGGGCCAGATTGCAGCGAGCTTTCAGACCGTGAGCATCCCTGAGCAAACTGCGACGCTTTCCGCGAACGAAACAGCGGAGATTGCCCGCAGCACCCGAATCCACGCAGAGACAGCCCAAAGTGTCGACGCGGCGCTGAAGACAATCGTTCAGACCGACCCAACCGCCCGCGTGTTGATCTGCGGATCGCTCTATCTTGCAGGCATCGTCCTCCGCGACAACGGATAGAGTCGGTCTGCAATCGGTCTTGCCCCAAAACGCTGGCTCGGCAAGACTTCCTCTTATGCCTCGCCACGTTTCGATCTTCTCACACGTTGTCGCCTGCCTTGCACTCCTCGGCCTCGCCACCCAGGCCCAGGCCGCGAAGTTTCAATTCTGCTGGATCGGCGGCGGCGGATATACGATGCGCGGGATCATCGGCTTCCCCGATGCGCTTCTTGGAACCGGTGTGATCACACAAGATGACGTGACCGAATTCGCGATCTTCGGCTTTCATAACGACGTCCCCATCGGCTCTTGGTCGCTGGAGCAACTGACGCCGGAAACCACCTGGGTTCTGCGCTTCGACACCGATACCCTGGAGTTCCCGACGGGCGGTCATCGGCTTCTGGGCACCTATCAGGCCTGGAACGCAAATGGTGAGGTGAATGATTGCGGGGTTGGCGGGTTTGGGTTCAATGGCGGCAACTACGCGCAGGATGTCTGTATCGACAACACCTATATCGAGGTCTCGTCAATCGACCCTGACACGCCATTTAGAGCCTTTCCTGAAGGTGTTGAGGTCAGCTGTGAGGCGTCCCTTCTTCTGGGGTAAGATGGCTCGGCCCAACAGCCGTCAAGCTTTGGCGGTCCTGCATACCGGGATCGGCCCGCAGCGTAGACCGGGCCCTGGCTCGGGATGCCCACCGATAAGCCACCGGGCCAAGGCCCGGTCTACGGATGGTGTTGACGTCAGCCCTGACCCCAATCGGCGCTTTGCATCTCCCGCAGCCGGCTGGCCGTGCGCTCAAACTCAAAACTGCCCGTGCCTTCCAGATAAAGCCGTTCGGGTTCCGCCTCCGCAGACATGATCAAACCAACCCGCCCCTCATAAAGCGTGTCGATAAGGGTCACGAAGCGTTTCGCCTCATTGAATTTGGAACTGTCGAGGCAGGGCACATCCTCCAGCACCAAAAGCTTCACCGCCCCCACTAGCGCCAGATAATCGGCCGGGCCCAAAGGCTGCCCGCACAAATCCCAGAACCCCGCGCGCGCCATGCCCGCCCAATAGCGCGGCAGATGCACCTCGCGGCCTTTGACCTCTAGGCACAACTCCTCCTCTTTGCCTTGGGTCAGATCGCGCCAGATCAGATCGATCGCGCGGCGCGCCTCGGCATTGGCGGGGGTGAAATAGGTCTGCTCTCCGGCCAGGCGATCCTGCCTGTAATCGGTCATGGCGGCGAGTTCGTCGACCTCCAACCGCTCCTCCAAAAGCGCGATGAAGGGCAGGAAGAGGTCGCGGTTCAGGCCATCCTTATAGAGGTCTTTCGGCGGACGGTTCGAGGTTGTGACCACAACCACCCCGGCCTCAAACAGCTTCTCAAACAGCCGCCCAACAATCATCGCATCGGTGATATCGGTGATCTGCATCTCATCGAAGCATAAGAGCCGCAGCTCCCGCGTGATCGCCTCGGCGACGGGCACGATCGCGTCATCCACACCGGTCTTGCGCGCCTCATGCAAAGAGGCCTGCACCTCTTGCATAAAAGCATGGAAATGCACGCGGCGTTTTTCGGCGATGGCGACATGGGCATAGAACAGGTCCATCAGCATCGACTTGCCGCGGCCAACGCCGCCCCAGAGGTAAAGCCCAAGCGGGCCCTCCTCGGCAGGTTTGCGGAATCGGGAGAAGAGGGAGGCTTTCTTCGGCGCCTCCAGCCGCTCCCTCAGCGGCTCCATCCGCGCCAAGACCGCACGCTGCTCAGGATCGGGGCGGAGCAGTCCTTCGGCGACGCGGGTGTCATATATGGCCGTCAGATGCTGCCCCATGGCGCCAAGGCCTAGCGCGAAGCGCGGGGCGAGGGCCAGTCAAAACAAAATGATGCGCCGACAAGCCACATTTTCTTAACTGGGGTATCAGAAGAACTGATTTGACGCCCTGCCCGGGACGGCTCAAAGATCGGGCCTCGGTTCGGTCCCAGGAGTCCCGCGTATCATGGAAAGCCGTGCGTCCCTTCTCTCCCCGGTTTTGATCGGTGGCTGCATCATCATCATGATCAGCTTCGCGATCCGGGCGAGCTTTGGCGTGTTCCAGATCCCAATCGCGGATGAGTTCGGCTGGCTTAGGGCCGAGTTTTCGCTGGCCATCGCGATCCAGAACCTTGCCTGGGGTGTGGGCCAACCGATCTTCGGCGCCATTGCGGAACGCTTCGGCGACCGGAAAGCGATCATCCTAGGCGCGATCCTTTATGCGGTTGGCCTGGTCTTCTCGGCTTATGCGGTTACGCCCGGGCAGCACCAATTCCTGGAGATTCTCGTGGGGTTCGGGATTGCGGGCACCGGGTTCGGCGTGATCCTGGCCATCGTGGGCCGCGCCGCGTCAGATGAAAACCGCTCCATGGCGCTTGGGATCACCACCGCCGCGGGGTCCGCGGGGCAGATCATCGGACCGCCCTTGGCCGAGGGGCTGATGGTTTTTGTCCCCTGGCAAACTGTCTTCCTGGTCTTTGCAGGTATGATCCTTCTGGCGCTTCTGGCGCTGCCGATGCTGCGCGCGCCGAAACTCGCGGACAAAGCCGTGCTGGAAGAGAGTATGGGAGAGATCCTGCGCAAAGCGTTCCGCGATCCCTCCTTCACTCTGATCTTCGTCGGCTTTTTCTCCTGCGGGTATCAGCTTGGCTTTGTTACCGCCCATTTCCCGGCTTTCGTGACCGAGATGTGTGGGCCGATCGCGCCCGGCTCCGTCCTCTATTCGATGGGGATCACCACCACCTCGGCCCTTGGCGCCATGGCCATTGCGCTCATTGGGTTTGCAAATATCGCCGGGACCATCTTCGCGGGCTGGCTCGGCAATCGGTTCCCGAAGAAGTACATTCTGGCTTGGATTTATGTGGGGCGGACGCTGGCCGCGGCGATCTTCATCATGCTGCCGATCACGCCCATGAGTGTGATTGTCTTCTCGCTTGTCATGGGGTCGCTGTGGCTGGCCACGGTGCCGCTGACCTCAGGGTTGGTCGGCTATATCTACGGGCTGCGCTATATGGGCACGCTTTACGGGATTGTGTTCTTCAGCCACCAATTGGGGAGCTTCCTGGGCGTCTGGTTGGGGGGGGCGCTTTACGATGTCTCGGGCGATTACACCGCGGTTTGGTGGGTTGGCGTGGGCGTTGGAGCGTTGTCGGCAATTGTGCATTTGCCGGTGAAAGAAGTGCCGCTGAAGGATCGGAGACCAGAAGGCCTGGTCGCCTAGGCCGCGTAGCCTAGAGCAGGAGCGCAAGCC
>JANQNZ010000001.1 GCA_028279315.1 Rhodophyticola sp.
TGCTGGCGGGCGAAGATGTGGGCCGGAAAGGCGGCGTCTATGGCGTCACGCAAAAGCTTCAGCAGCGCTTCGGCGCGCATCGCGTGATCGACACGCTGCTCGATGAACAGTCCATTCTGGGCCTCGCCCTTGGTCTTGGCCAAAACGGCTTCATCCCGGTTCCCGAAATCCAATTCCTCGCCTATCTCCACAATGCCGAAGACCAGCTTCGGGGCGAGGCCGCCACACTGCCGTTTTTCTCAAACGGACAATTCGCCAACCCGATGGTGGTGCGGATCGCAGGCCTCGGCTATCAGCGCGGTTTCGGCGGGCATTTCCACAATGACAATTCGCTCGCCGTCCTGCGCGACATCCCCGGCATCATCATCGCCTGCCCCTCCAACGGCTACGACGCCGCGCTGATGTTGCGAGAGGCCGTTCGGCTGGCCCGTGAGGAACAGCGCGTGGTGGCGTTTATAGAGCCCATCGCCCTCTACATGACCCGCGATCTCCATGAGGAAGGCGATTTGGGCTGGACCCGGCCCTATCCCGCGCCCGGCACCGATACGATTGGCCTGGGCGAGATCGGGGTCGAAGGCGACGGCACCGATCTGGCGATCATCAGCTATGCCAACGGGGTCCACCTGTCGCTCCAGGCCCAAAAGCAGTTGCGCGAAACCCACGGGGTGGAGGCGCGCGTGATCGACATGCGCTGGCTGGCGCCTTTACCCGTCGAGGCGATCTTAGAGGCCGCGGCCCCCTGCCGCGCCGTCCTGATCGTCGATGAATGCCGCCGGACCGGTTCCCAAAGCGAGGCGCTGATGACCCTCTTCGCCGAACGCAGCCCCCAACCCACGGGCCGGGTGACAGCAGAGGACAGTTTCATCGCGACCGGCCCCGCCTATGCCGCGACATTGCCAAGCTGCGAGGGGATCGTCGCGGCGGCGCTTCGCCAACTCCCCAGCACCAAGGCAAAGGCCAAGAGGGCGGCCAAATGAGCCGCAAAGCCGCCCTGGTCGTCGCTCCCGGCCGCGGCACCTATAACAAACCCGAGCTTGGCTATCTGAAACGCTGGCACGCCGACCGGTCCGATCTCTTCGCCCGATTCGACACCATCCGCCAGGAAGCCGGGCAGGGCGCCATCACCGCGCTGGACGCCGCGCCCCGCTATTCGGCCCGCGACTTCACCCGCGGCGACAATGCCTCGGGCCTGATCTATGCCTGCGCCTATGCCGATTTCCTGGCGATCGACCGCGAGGCTTTCGACATCGTCGCCATCACAGGCAACTCCATGGGCTGGTACATCGCCCTGGCCTGCGCGGGCGCGCTGTCGGCGGAGGCCGGGTTTCAGGTGGTCAACACCATGGGCTGGCTCATGCATGAGGCCTCGATTGGCGGCCAGATGCTCTACCCTTTTGTGGATGACAACTGGCGCGAGATTCCCGGCCAGCGCGCCGCGCTTCTCACGCTGATTGAGGAGATCCCCGGGCTCCACCTCTCCATCGATCTGGGCGGCATGATCGTCTTCGGTGGAGACGCCACGGCGCTTAACGCCGCCGAAGCCCGGCTTGACCCGATGGGCGGGCGCTTCCCGCTCCGCCTCCCCAATCACGCGGCCTTCCACACGCCCCTTCAAGCACCCGTCTCCGGCAAAGGCAAAGCCGCACTGCCAGCCACGCTGTTCGACCAACCAACCCTCCCGCTCATCGACGGGCGTGGCCATATCTGGCGTCCCGGTGCCGCCCCACTCCCGGCCCTTTGGGAGTACACCTTCGGCCACCAAGTCACCGAGCCTTATGACTTCACCGCCGCCATCCGAACCGGCCTCCGCGAATACGCGCCCGATGTCGTTTTGGTCCTCGGCCCCGGCACAACCCTCGGCGGCGCCGTCGCGCAAGCGTTGATCGGCGAGGGTTGGCGCGGTCTGTCCTCCAAAGAGGTGTTCGCCGCACGGCAAGCGGAAGACCCGCTTGTCTTGTCAATGGGGCGGGAAGACCAGCGCGGGAGGGTGGTCGGCTGAGGCGGTTGAGTGACGGTCTTGATGCAAGATATCGCAACGGACCACCCCGCCAACCCCGATTGCGGCGTATCCCGTCCGGTTGGGGCTAAGCCCGCCGCCAGTCCTCAGATATCCTCGATCCAGGTTTTGGCTGCCACGGCGCGTGGCAAACCAAGAGGTCCAATTGCCAACATCGCGACCTGAAGCAGCGCGTCTTTGTCGACGCCCTCCGCTTTCGCCCTGCGGGTATGGGAATGCACGGCCCCTTCGGACCCGGCCCCAACCGCCAGCGCCAGTTTCACAAGCCGACGTTCCCGTTCGGTCAGCGGGCCAGCCTCTGACGCCGCATGGCCCAGCATCTGATAGGCACTCCACACTTTCGGGAATTCGTCCGCCAAGTCTCCGGCGGCGCCGGGCAATTTCTCCGTCATGGGTCGTCCTTATGTGCTGTAGTCGTCGATCAGGGGGCTGGGCTTTGCAAATCTCTCCAGGTCCTTCTGGTCCGAAATCGCGACGCGATTGCCGGTCACCTTCACGCCGTAGGATTGAAGGGCTTTGAACGCCCGGCTCAGGTTTTCAGGTGTCATGCCCAGAACCGAAGCGAGGCGCCGCTTCTCAAGCGGCAGATCAAACTCCGCCCCCCCTCCAGAGTATTTCTGTTGGCGAAGCAGGAAATTCGACAGACGTTCCAGAGATGTGCGCAGCTTCAGGTCTTTGGTGTTCTTAACAACCGACCGGTAGCATTGCGCCAGCTCCGTCACGATGGCCCGCGCGAACTTGGCGTCGATATCGAACACGGCCCGCACATCCTGGCTTGGGATCAGGGCAATGCGGCTTTTCTCAAGCGTGCGCCCCGACATCAGATAAGGCGCATCCTTGATCGTTGCGGCAAGGATAAAGGTCGAGACGGGGCGCACCGTCGCCATGGATGTCTCCCGCCCGTTCCAGCTGGAGAACAGCTCCACAGACCCGGAGAGCACGATATGCAGGAAGTCACTCGGGTCCCCTTCTTCTATAAGTTCGATCTGCGGTGGAAAATTCTGGACATAAGACCCGCGCATGAGTGCACGAAAGTGCTCATCGCTCATCTCCTCAAACAGATGCAGACCTCGTATGTCCGGCAAATCCGACTCGGGCATTCCCAAATACACCTGGCTGACTCCATTTGATGTTTGTCGTTCATCTGCTTGATAAATGTCAATCGTTAACTTGATACCGGTCGGCTGCCCGCTTGATGCCGCACTGCAACCGAAGTGACAAATCTTGATAAGTCATTTATTTCACTATACTTTTCTCCGGTTTTTGACACAGATCAAGACCCGGACCATCCCCTAGCCCGACAACGGTCCCAACGCGCGAGGCGCCCCTCACCGGGCGCGCGAGAACGGAGGGACTCATGGAAATCATGCTGGCGTACGACCATTCGCGCAACGCGCGAATTGCGCTCGACGCGATTCAAGAGATGTTTGGTCCACTGAAACCGTCGGTGACCCTGGTGTCAGTTGTCGAGGATATCGGCAGCGCCACCGCGGGCGCCGATGAGCTTTTCAGCGAGCAATACGAAAGCCAGAAGGCCGGCGTCGAAGCCGCCGCTGCTCAGCTTATGGCCGCCGGATTGGACGCGAGTGTGATGATCGCCGAGGGCGACGCGCGAAAGATGATCCTGCGCGCCACTGAAGAACGGGAGCCTGACCTTCTGGTCATGGCGCGCCATAGCCACCAACCCGATAGCGGCCCGCTGGGTTTCATCACCAAGCGGCTTGATGCGCTTGTCGAAGAGTTCGACCACATGACCTTTGGATCGGTCTCCGCCTTTCTGGCGCGGCGCGTGAAATGCCCGATCCTCATCATTCCAACCCATGTTCCCGCATCGTCGATGCAGGCAGCCGAATAACCCCGGGGGACAGTTCCAATGAAAGTCTCAACCCTGTTTCGGGTCCAGGACCGTGCGATCCGCGCGCTCCACCTGACTTGGATTGCGTTCTTCATCACGTTTTATGTTTGGTTCAACATGGCGCCGCTGGCCTCTTCGATGCTGGCCGCGAACGATTGGCTGACCCGCGACGATATCCGGCTGTTTGCGATTGCAAACGTGGCCCTGACGATCCCGGCGCGGATCCTGGTTGGTCTGGCGCTCGACAAATTCGGGCCGCGGCGGGTGTTCTCCGTTCTGATGGTCGTGATGGCGATCCCGACGCTCTTCTTCGCCTTCGGCGACACCAAGATGCAGCTTTTCATCTCGCGTCTGGTGATGTCGTCGGTGGGCGCGGGCTTTGTTGTCGGCATCCACATGACCGCACTTTGGTTCAAGCCGCGCGATATCGGGTTTGCCGAAGGTTTCTATGCAGGCTGGGGGAACTTCGGCTCGGCCGCCGCGGCGCTGACGATCCCAACGATCGCGCTGCACATATTCGGGGGCGATGACGGCTGGCGCTATGCGATTGCGATGTCGGGCATCATCATGGCGGCTTACGGCGTCTTCTACTGGTTCGCCATTACCGATGGCCCGACCGCCGACACCCATAAGAAAGCCCGCAAAGGCATGGCTTTGGAGGTGTCGACCTATCGGGATCTTGCCCTTCTGGTGGTCTTCACGGTGCCGCTGATCGGTATCCTGTCGATCCTTGTCTACCGCGTGCAGCGGATGGGCTATATCGACGGGTTCGTCGCCGCGATCTGCTATGCCGCCGTGGCCACGCTGGTTGTCTACCAGGTTTGGCAGGTCATGCGCACGAACCTTCCGATCCTCAGGAAGGGTGTGCCGGAAGATGACCGCTACCCGTTCAGTTCGGTTGCGGCCCTCAACACCACCTATTTCGCCAATTTCGGCGCGGAACTGGCTGTGGTGTCGATGCTGCCGATGTTCTTCCAGGAGACCTGGGGGCTGACCCCGGTGACCGCTGGCATCATCGCGGCCTCTTTCGCCTTCATCAATCTGGTGGCGCGTCCAATGGGGGGCCTTGTGTCCGACCGGATGGGGAACCGCCGCTTCGTGATGCTGGCCTATATGCTGGGGATCGCCATCGGCTTTGCGCTTATGGGGCTTCTGAACAGCTCCTGGCCGCTGATCATCGCAATTGCGATCACCATTGCCTGTTCGTTCTTCGTTCAAGGGGCCGAGGGCGCGACCTTCGGGATCATCCCGTCGATCAAACGCCGGGTCACCGGCCAGATCGCGGGTATGGCCGGGGCCTACGGCAATGTTGGGGCGGTCTTCTACCTCTTCATCTTCATGTTCGTCGATGCCTCGACCTTCTTCTTCATCATCGCCTCAGGCGCGATGGTGTCCTGGATCGTCTGCTTCTTCTGGCTGAAGGAACCCGAAGGTGGGTTTGGCGAGGAATATGTCCTCAGCTCCGTCGATGAGGCCATCGCGGCAGAGGCCGCGCGGAAGAAAGAGGCCGAAGCGGAACTCGCGCTGATCTTCCAAGGCTCGGAGCGGATCGCCCTGGCCGAGAAAGGCGACAGCCTGACCGTCACGGCCCGGTTCAAGGACCTCGACGACCTGAAAGCCGCGCTTTCCCGGCTCGGGCCGAAATCCGGCGAACAACCCGCTGAATAAGACCAAAAATGGCCGGCCCGGGCACGGCGCCCCGGGCGGCCCATGCCAAAGACTGAGGAGACATCTCAATGGCAAGAGACCTGACAGGATATACGCCGGATGATGAGGCCTTTTGGTCCTCAACCGGCAAAGGGATTGCAAACCGCAACCTCTGGATTTCAATCCCATCGCTCTTATGCGGGTTCGCCGTCTGGCTTTACTGGGGGATCATCACGGTTCAGATGATCAACCTGGGCTACCCGTTCGAAAACGCGCAACTCTTCACGCTGACCGCTATCGCGGGCCTCTCGGGCGCGACGCTCAGAATTCCGGCGACCTTCTTCATCCGGATCGCGGGCGGGCGGAACACGATCTTCTTTACCACCGCGCTTCTGATGATCCCGGCGGTTGGCACGGGGATCGCCCTGCAGAACCCCGATACGCCGCTTTGGCAGTATCAGATCCTGGCGCTCCTCTCTGGCATCGGGGGCGGGAACTTCGCGGCGTCGATGTCGAATATCTCGTTCTTCTTCCCCAAGAAGGTCCAAGGGTATTCGTTGGGCATGAATGCGGGGCTGGGGAATTTCGGCGTCACCACGATGCAGATCGTGATCCCGCTGGTGATGACCTTCGGCCTGTTCGGTGGCGAAAGCCAGACGCTGGTCAACACCTCCGGTACGCTCATCGGGCGCATCCCGGCAGGCACCGAGACCTTTATCCAGAACGCAGGATTTGTCTGGCTCTTGGCACTGATCCCGCTGGCCTTTGCCGGGTGGCTTGGCATGAACAACATCCGGGATGAGCATGTCAGCCCCGACATTCCCAATCCCTTCGGGGCCTTCGGGATCATTGGGTTTATGTATCTGATCGGCCTTGGCTGTGCTGGGTTCGGCCTCTGGCTGATGCTGCCGGCTGCGGTTGGCGGGTCAGGCTTCATGATCTCGAAATGGTTCGTACTGCCCATCGTGATCGTGCTGACGGTCGCGCTGCTGCGGATGATCCCGGGCCAGGTGGGTCAGAACCTACAACGGCAGTACCGGATCTTCGGCAACAAGCACACTTGGGCCATGACCATCATCTATGTGATGACCTTCGGCTCCTTCATCGGCTACTCCGCCGCGATGGGGCTGACGATCAAGGTTGTCTTCGGCTTCCAGCACCTGATGGTGGACGGCGTTCTGACCCATGACACGCCGAACCCGAACGGCCCCTCGGCGCTGATGTTTGCCTGGATGGGCCCCTTCATCGGCGCGCTGATCCGCCCATTGGGCGGGGTTTGGGCCGATAAGGCCGGGGGCGCGAAGGTGACCCAGATCATCTCGGTTGTGATGGTGCTTTGTGCGCTGGCACTCGCCTGGATCTTGCAGCAGGCTTATGCCTCGGCAACGCCCGAGACCTACTTCCTGCCGTTCCTCTTGATCTTCCTTCTGCTCTTCGCAGCGACGGGGATCGGCAACGGGTCGACCTTCCGGACCATCGCGATTGCCTTCGATAAGGAGCAGGCCGGGCCGGTTCTGGGCTGGACCAGTGCTGTCGCCGCCTATGGCGCCTTCCTGATCCCGCAGATCTTCGGGGAACAGATGAGCGCCGGAACGCCGCAATTTGCGCTTTATGGCTTCGCTGCCTTCTACGCGCTCTGTATCGCGATCAACTGGTGGTTCTACCTGCGCCCCAACGCATACATCAAGAACCCTTGAGCTGATCCTGGCCTGTCCGGAGATCGCTCCGGGCAGGCCCTCACCCGCACACCGCCCTTGAGGGAGCTAGAGACATGAGCCACCTGCTCGACAGATTGAACTTCCTTCAGTCGAACAAACTGGAGACGTTCGCCAATGGCCACGGTCAGGTCACCAATGAGGACCGCGGCTGGGAAGAGACCTATCGCAACCGCTGGCGGCACGACAAAGTGGTGCGCTCGACCCATGGGGTGAATTGCACCGGCTCCTGCTCGTGGAAGATCTACGTGAAATCCGGGATCGTGACCTGGGAGACGCAGCAGACCGATTACCCGCGCACGCGGCCCGATCTGCCGAACCATGAGCCGCGCGGCTGCGCGCGGGGTGCGTCTTACAGCTGGTACCTCTACTCCGCGAACCGGGTGAAAAACCCACTGATCCGTGGGCGTCTCATGAAGATGTGGCGCGAGATGCGGAAGACCAAGACGCCGATCGAGACCTGGACCGCGATCCAGAGCGATCCGATCCTGCGCGCGTCTTATACGAAGAAGCGCGGCTCGGGCGGCTTTGTCCGCGCCACTTGGGATGAGGCGACCGAGATGGTTGCGGCCGCCAACGCCTATACCGCCAAGACCTACGGCCCCGACCGCATCTTCGGCTTCTCCCCCATCCCGGCCATGTCGATGGTCAGCTATGCGGCCGGCTCTCGCTACCTCAGCCTGATGGGCGGCGTCTGCATGTCCTTCTATGACTGGTATTGTGACCTGCCACCCGCCTCCCCCATGACCTGGGGGGAGCAGACGGATGTGCCGGAAAGCGCCGACTGGTACAATTCCAGCTACCTGCTCCTCTGGGGCTCCAACGTGCCGCAGACGCGGACGCCGGATGCGCATTTCTACACCGAGGTGCGCTACAAAGGCACGAAATCGGCGGTGATCTGCCCCGACTATTCCGAAGCCTCGAAATTCGCCGATGTCTGGCTGAACGTGAAGCAGGGCACCGATGCGGCGCTCGCCATGGCGTTCGGCCACGTCATCCTGCGGGAATTCCATATCGACCGACAGGCGGAGTATTTTGAGGAGTACTGCCGCAAATACTCCGACATGCCGATGCTGGTCCGTCTGGAGGAGAAAGATGGCAGCCTGGTGCCCGGGCGCTTCCTGCGCGCCGATGACCTCGACGGCAAACTCGGCGAAGAGAACAACTCCGAATGGAAAACCGTCGCCTTTGATGAGGAGAGCGGAACGCTGGTCTCGCCCAACGGCGCCATCGGCTATCGCTGGGGCGAAAAGGGCGCATGGAACCT
>JANQNZ010000017.1 GCA_028279315.1 Rhodophyticola sp.
AAAAGGGCTTCACGCAGTTCGCCCCTCACAGCACCTGGACCACCGATTGGCGCGATGTAGAGGCGGTGTTGGAGACGCGGCACATGCTGATGGTTGTGATCTCGGCGATCACGCTTCCGGTGCCGAAATCCGCCTTCGCCTCGCCGGAGGATGTCGATGAGGCCTTCGCCGCGATGCAGGCCTGGCACGCCGCGGCGGTGGGGCCGTCATGAGCGTGCCAGGCGTGATCCTGGCCGGTGGTCTGGCCCGCCGCATGGGCGGTGGCGACAAGGGGCGGCTGATGTTGGGCGGGGTCAGCCTGATCTCTCGTGTGATTGACCGGATGCGGCCACAGGTGACGGGGTTGGCCTTGAATGCCAATGGCGACCCGGCGCGGTTTGCCGATCTGGGCCTGCCGGTGATCGCCGATGGGGTCGCGGATTTTCCCGGGCCGCTTGCCGGGGTTCTGGCGGGGCTGGATTGGGCGGCAACGATCGGGGCGCGTCACGTTGTGACAGCTGCCGCCGATACGCCGTTTCTACCCGACGATCTGACAGCGCGGCTTATCGCGGCGGCGGAAGTCGAGGGGACCGAGATTGCTTTGGCCGCAACGCGTGAGGGTGGCAAAGACATCCGCCACCCGACCTTCGGGCTTTGGCCCGTTGCGCTTCGCGATGATCTTCGAGAGGCGCTGGCAGGGGGCTTGCGCAAAGTGGTGCTCTGGACCGACCGGCATGGCGCGGCAACGGCGCTTTTCTCGTCCGAGACGTTTGACCCCTTCTTCAACGTCAACACGCCGGAGGATTTGGCCGCGGCAGAGATGATGCTGCCATGAAGATCTGGGGGATCACCGGGTGGAAGAACACTGGCAAAACCGGGCTGATGGAACGGCTGGTGGCCGAGTTCACGGGCCGGGGGCACAGCGTCTCCACCCTGAAACATGCCCATCACCGCTTCGATGTGGATCAGCCGGGGAAGGACAGCTATCGCCACCGGGTCGCGGGTGCACATCAGGTGCTGCTCAGTTCCGGCGCGCGGTGGGCGCTGATGACGGAACTGAGGGACGAGGGTGAACCGCCCCTGTCGGCGCTTCTGGCCAAGCTCGACCCGGTCGATCTGGTCCTGGTGGAGGGGTATAAGCGGGAGGGCCATCCGAAGATCGAGGCGCATCGCGCGGAGGTCGGGACTCCCCTTTTGGCCCCCGATGACCCGACAATCCGCGCCGTGGCCAGCGACGCGGCGCTTGAGATCGACCGCCCGGTTTTCGATCTGAACGCCACCGCCAAAATTGCCGATTTCATTGCGACGGAGCTGTCCCTGTGAGCGGCTTCGATACGATGGTGATGGTGGACTGGTCGGCCCGCTCCGCGCCGTCGCCTGCGAAACCCACCAAGGACGCGATCTTTCTTGCCATATCTCGCGCACCGGGTACGGAGCCGGGGATGCAGTACCACCGGACACGGGCCTCGGCGGAGGCCGCACTAACCGCTCTTTTCGAGGCGGAGATCGCCGCGGGGCGCCAGGTGCTTGCGGGGTTCGACTTCCCGTTCGGCTACCCCAAGGGTTTTGCCCAGGCCGTCACCGGCACCGATGATCCGCTGACGCTGTGGGACGCTCTGGCGGCGCGCATTGAGGATGGCTCAGACAACACCAACAACCGCTGGCAGGTTGCGGGTGATCTGAACCGTCTCTTCCCCGGTGTCGGTCCATTTTGGGGCAATGGCGGGCAGGCGGATATTCCGGATCTACCCCGCAAAGGTCTGGCACGAAGTTTCCACGGCTTGCCGGAGCGGCGGAAGGTGGAGGAAAGGGTGACAAGCGCCTTCACCTGCTGGCAATTGGCCGGTGCAGGGGCGGTTGGCTCGCAGGTTCTGATGGGCCTGCCGATGCTATCGCGGCTCCGCCACCGTTTTGGCCCGGCGCTGGCCGTCAGCCCGTTTCAACCGGCCCGGACACCGATTGTTTTGGCCGAAATCTACCCCTCCCTCCTTGCTGACCTGGTGAAAGCCCGGCAGCGCCCGGGCGAGATTCGTGATGCGGCCCAGGTGCGGATCGTCGCGAAGCAAGTCCACGCACTGCCCCCGGATCGCCTACAGGCGATGCTGCAAGAAGGCGATGCAGAGGAAGGCTGGATTCTTGGTGTCGGGTATGAAGCCGAATTGGAGGGCGCCCCATGTCCGGCCTGACCCCGCCGCCGCTTAAAGACGATTGCTTCGCCTTGCCGCCAGGTGTCGATTGGACGCCTGTGGACGAGGCGCTGGATCGGCTCAGGGCCGCGCTCCATCCGGTTGCCGCCAAGGAAACTGTGCCGCTGTTCGGCGCGTCGGGCCGGGTGCTCGCCGAGCCGATCTACGCCCGCCGCGCGAACCCGCCCGCGCCCAATGCCGCCGTCGACGGCTATGGCTTTGCTCATAAGGCGACAGGCGAAGGGGACGTGACCCTGCCGCTCCATCCAGGGCGCGCGGCAGCGGGGGCGCCCTTTGCCGGGATGGTGCCAGAGGGGCGCGCCTTGCGCATCCTGACCGGCGCGACCTTGCCCGAAGGCGTGGATACGGTGGTCTTGGAAGAGGATTGCGCCGTGGACGACAGCGCAATTGCCTTCCGCGGGCCAATCAAACCAGGCGCAAATACGCGACGCGCAGGCGAGGATTTTGAGGTTGGTCAGGAGGTTCTGCCCCAAGGCCACCATCTCCGCCCACCGGATCTGGCGCTTCTGGCCGCTGCGGGAATGGCCGACCTCCCCGTGTTTCGGCGGCTGCGGGTTGCGGTGCTTTCAACCGGGGATGAGTTGACCGAACCAGGCGATGCGCCGGGTCCCGGCGGTATCTATGATGCGAACCGTCCGATGCTCCTATCGCTGCTCCAAGCCTGGGGGCACGAGATCATCGATCTGGGCGCGCAACCTGATGACCCAAACGCAATCCGCGCGGCGCTTGATAAGGGCGCCGAGGCCGATGCGATCCTAACCTCCGGCGGCGCAAGCGCGGGCGACGAAGACCATATTTCAGCGCTTCTGACATCCGAAGGCCATCTGACCAGTTGGCGCATCGCGCTGAAACCCGGGCGGCCTTTGGCGCTGGCCATGTGGCGTGGCACCCCGGTCTTTGGTCTGCCCGGCAACCCTGTCGCGGCCTTTGTCTGCACACTGATCTTCGCGCGCCCGGCGTTGGATCTGATGTCGGGCGCAGGGTGGTCCACGCCCTTGGCTGTGACCGTGCCAGCCGGTTTCACCAAATCGAAGAAACCGGGCCGGCGCGAGTTCCTGCGCGCTCGATTGACGCCCGAAGGCCGGGCGGAGGTGTTCCCATCCGAAGGCTCGGGCCGAATTTCCGGCCTCTCTTGGGCGGATGGGTTGGTGGAACTTCCCGATGAAGCGATGGAGATCACGCTTGGAACCCCGGTTAGCTACCTACCCTATGCCGGGTTCGGCCTCGCCCCCCGCTGATCTTCTCTATCCCTCAAATATGGCCGCCGGAGGCATCCCGAACGCGTCGCCCAAAGATTGGTCGGGTATCTGGAGGACGGGCTTAGTCAAACGTCCCCGTCACCCGGCCCAACAACATAAAGGCCCGCGCGGTGCGGGTGTTGGCCAATTGCGCGATCTCCTCATCGCTGGCGGTTTTCTCGAACT
Source organism: Rhodophyticola sp. (assembly GCA_028279315.1). Classification (GTDB taxonomy): domain Bacteria; phylum Pseudomonadota; class Alphaproteobacteria; order Rhodobacterales; family Rhodobacteraceae; genus Rhodophyticola. The sequence continues at coordinate 3,611 of JANQNZ010000017.1, forward strand.
CCAGGAAGGTGTGATCAAACTGGCGAAGGAAATGATGCACCGCGTCGCGAAAGACCGGATCTTGCTTCATCCGGCCCGCCGAAAGCGCCAGGGAAGATCGGTCATGGATGCCGCCCAAAGGCGCGACAACCCGGCCCCGCTCCCCTTGTGCAAAGCGTCGCCAAATCTCGGGCCGGGCGCGGTCAGGCGTCAGATCGTCCATATAGATGCCGTCTTGCGAGAGGAGCGTCAGGACATCCTGGCTCGCGCGGATCAGGCGTTCGGTCCCACGATCCTCAAGCGCCCGGCGGAGGGTGCGGAAGCCCTCTTTGTCATGCTCATTCTCAGGGAAATTCAGGGCTTTGATGAAGTCGCTGACCGTGATCGGCTCTTTCAAATCCTCGGCGGGGGTGCCGAGGCCAAGGCTTGCTTGCTCTTCATCAGGCCCCGCGGGCGGGGGAACGGCGGCGCGGGCTTCGGAGGGCGCGTGGCTCCGCATCGAGGTGAAGGTGGCGAGCTTCACATCCGTGGAGCGCTGCGCCTCAGCAATCTCTTCCAGTTTCTTCACCATGGCCGGTTTCACATCAACCACGCCGCGTTGCTGATCGACCACATAAGCCGCGCGCATGGCATCGATGGAGCTTTGCAGCCGCGCGGCCTCTTCCCGCATGGTGCGCGCCGCGCGGGCGGCGGACGCCGCAACCCAGATAAGCGCAATTGGCATCAGGATCGCCAGGAAGGTCATCATCAGGGTCAATGTGCCGGGGCTGCCCAGGCCTTCGCCACTGTCCATGCCCCAGAAGAACATGGCCACCGCGCCAAGCCAGAACACGGTCAGGACCAGCGCAATCACCTCCACCCCCGTAATCCGGGGCGGCGATTGATCCTGCGCGTAAATCCCCAATTCCATGGGGCTTGGCTCTTTCGGCTCGGGCATGTTTGGCCGTCCTGCTCGGGTCTTGGAGGCCTTAGATATACGAGACCTTGACGATCTCGTAATCCTTGCTGCCCCCCGGCGTATTCACCTCGACACTGTCACCTTCATCCTTGCCGATCAAGGCACGGGCCAAGGGTGATTTGATGTTGAGACGCCCGTTTTCGATATCCGCCTCGGCCTCACCGACGATTTGATAGGTCTTCTCTTCTTCGGTCTCCTCATCGACCAGCTCCACCGTGGCGCCGAATTTGATCGGGCCAGAGAGCGTTTTGGGGTCGATCACTTGGGCGAGGCTGAGCATGCCTTCCAATTCTTTGATCCGGCCTTCGATGAAGGACTGTTTTTCGCGGGCCGAATGGTATTCGGCGTTTTCCGAGAGATCGCCGTGCTCACGTGCCTCGGCAATCGCCTGGATGATCGCCGGGCGTTCTACGGTCTTTAAGGTCTTCAACTCGTCATCCAGGGCCTTGTGGCCACCGGGCGTCATCGGAATTTTTTCCATATGTCGGGTCACATCAACGGAACAAGGATCGAAACCCGGACGTTAGAGCCTGTGTGGGGCTTGTTCAACGGGTGTTCGGGGGAAATTGGCCGGGCGTGTGTCTGGCTTGTGGCCGCTGTCGTGCCTGAACTGGCTGCGGGTGGTGCGGCGTGGCGAGGTTTGGATGCCTCCGGCGGGAGTATTTGGGAAGCAAAGATGGGGAGGCGGCGCCTAAGCCTCTTCCGCCTCCTCCAGCGGCTCGGGCGGGATCGGGTCGCCGTCGACACCGCAGGCGGTGAGGAAGGCAAGGGCCATGAGCAGGAGGGCCAGCGGTCTCATGCCAAGACCTCCCGCCAGCGGGCGATCTGGGTGCGGACCTGGGCGGGTGCCGTACCGCCATAAGAGGTGCGCGAGGCGACGGAGTTTTGCACGCCAAGGACATTGA
>JANQNZ010000038.1 GCA_028279315.1 Rhodophyticola sp.
ACGAGCAGGACGAAGGCGGCAGCAGCGGCGACCAATTGCAAGGCAATGGCGGTGACGATCAGCTTCTGGGCGGCGACGGCGATGATCGCCTGACCGGCGGCACCGGCAATGATCAGCTCGACGGCGGCGAAGGGGTCGATTCCCTTTTCGGCGATGAAGGTGACGACCAGCTTCTGGGCGGCGCCGGTGGCGATGAGCTTGACGGCGGCGACGGGGCGGATACCTTGAGCGGCGGCACGGGCAGCGATCAACTGTCCGGCGGAACTGGCGACGATCAGGCCGCGGGCGGAGAGGGTAATGACACGCTCTTCGGCGATGCCGGAGACGACACGCTTCAAGGCGATACGGGTGACGACAGCTTATCCGGCGGCTTCGGAAATGATGAGCTGACCGGCGGAACCGGCGCCGACACATTGGACGGTGGCGCCGGCGATGATCAGGCCTCTGGCGGAGACGGCGACGACTCCTTTATCGGTGGTGCCGGAAACGACTCCCTGCACGGCGATGCAGGCAATGACAGCCTGACCGGCGATGCCGGCGACGACAGTCTGACCGGCGGCGACGGCAATGATACGCTCGACGGTGGCGCAGATGACGACCAAATCGCGGGTGGCGAGGGCGATGACACGGTCCTTGGCGGCCTTGGCAACGACACTTTGAGCGGCGACGCCGGTAATGACAGCCTGAACGGCAGCGCGGGCGATGACAGCCTGGACGGCGGTGCCGGCGCCGACACATTGGACGGCAGCACCGGCAATGACACGCTCACCTTCGGGCAGGAGGATGAGGTCACTGGCGGATCGGGCGATGACACCTTCGCGCTCAACACCACGCTGGATGATAGCGCAAGCCAGGCGGTGATCCTCGACTTCAACGCCGCTGACGATCAGATTCGGATCGAAACCGAATGGGACGCCGCGGACCCGAGCGATACGCCCGTGGTGTCGGTGACACCTTTCGCCGACAACTCCGGCGCCACGATCAGCCTTGATGGCGTGCCGGTGGCCGAGGTGACCGGCGGGCAGGCCCTGACGCCAAGCGATATCCAACTGGTGAATCTGACGCCGTAAAGCGCGGGCTGATCAGTGCTCCAGAACCTCTGGCAGGGCCGGCGAAACCGGCTTTTCCGGGTCGGATTTGCCGGCGAATCCGCGTCTCTGTCGGGCGGTGTCGGCCTGGAATGCTGGCGGATGCGCCGATGGGATCGGTAGCGTTTGCGTATTTTAGGGAAAGATGAAGGGATCAGGGCGAGCCTCGTCTCTGACCGGTCCCGATGGGGCCTTCAGGCTTGAGCGGGTCGCGCTTTGAGGGGGCTGGGGGCGCCACACCAAGCGTAGAGTCCAAGGTGCAGCGGTGCGCCGGGGAGGGGAGTGGGCGGGCGCTGGTTGGCGCGGGTCTCAATCAGGCAGTGTCACACGCGCAGCTCAAGATCACCCCGCCATCAGGCGCGACACCAAGACCGTGACCTCGGGCTTCTTGCCAATCTCGGTGACACAGATTTGCCGGGCGGTGCGCTTGATCGCCTCTTCCAGCTTGTCGTCATTGCCCACGGTTCGGTCATCCAGGCGGGGCAGGATTTCGGCCAGTTCATCCTCGATCATCTCCGCCAGATCAGCACCGTCACCCACCATCTCAGGCAGACCACGCAGTGCGACCCAACTGTCTTCCAGGATTTGATCATCCTCATCGACCACAAGCGCCACGATCACCAACCCGTTCAGCGCCAGCTTCATCCGGTCACGGATCACCCCGTCGAAAGCGCCGACATGGGCGGTGCCGTCCAGATAGGTGCGGCCAACCTCGATGAACTCCACCGGCCCCGGCTGATTGCCGCTTAGCTCCACCATCGTGCCGTTGGGCGCGATCACCCCATGGAGGCCCTTTTCGATCCCAACCCGCGCATGTTCGCGCAGATGCCGGTATTCGCCATGGTTCGGTACCAGGATTTGCGGGCGGATCAGATCATGCATCGCCTCCAAATCCGGGCGGTTGGCATGGCCCGAGACGTGATAGAACCCGGCGCTTTCATCGACGACCTTGACGCCTTGTTCGGCCAAGGCGTTCTGGATGCGCGCCACCGAGACCTCATTGCCCGGAATGGTCTTGGAGGAGAAAAGGAACATATCCCCCTCTTTCAACTCATGGCCGAGATAGGAGCCCCTAGACAAAGCGGCGGAGGCCGCCCGGCGCTCCCCTTGGCTGCCGGTGACCAGCAGCATCAGGTTTTCGCGCGGGATGTCGGTCGCTTCTTCTGGGCTGACCGTGGCCGGGAAATCGGTCAGAACGCCGGTTTCCACCGCCGCCGTCACCATGCGTTTCATCGCCCGGCCCATCAGGCAGATCGTCCGGCCCGCGGATTTGCCGGCCTCGGCCAAGGTCTTCAGTCGGGCGACGTTGGAGGCGAAGGTGGTCGCCACAACCATGCCCTTGGCACCGGCGACTAAGGCGCCAATGGGCTCGGCCAATTGGCTTTCGCTCCGGCCTGGATGGCCTGAGAACACATTGGTGGAATCGCAAATCAATGCGCGCACGCCGTCTTGGCCAACCTGGGTCCAGAGGTCTTCGTCGAACGGCTCGCCCACCACCGGCTCATGGTCGATCTTGAAATCGCCGGAATGCACGATGCGGCCTCCGGGTGTGTCGATGACCAAGGCCGAGGCCTCAGGGATCGAATGGGAGATCGGCGCGAACTGCACCTGGAACGGGCCCGCCTCGGCCACCTCAGGATAGGCGCCCACGACTTGGACCAAATCGGGGTCTTGCCCCGCCTCCTCCATCTTCCGGCGCGCGTGATAGGCGGTGAATTCGCGGGCAAAGACGGGGGCTTTCAACTGGCGATAAAGATGGCCCAAGGCGCCCACATGGTCCTCATGGGCATGGGTGATGAAGATGCCGTCCAGCCGGTCGGCCCGTTCCGCCAGCCAGTCGATATCGGGCAGGATCAGATCGACCCCGGGTTGCCCGTCCATATCGGGGAAGCTGACGCCGATATCGACCAGGATCAGCCGCTCGGCCCCCTGGCGCCCATATCCATAGACATAACAATTCATCCCAATCTCCCCCGCGCCGCCGAGGGGGAGATAGATCAGCCGATCCCGATCACTCATCCGTTGCCATTGTCCTTGTTGTAGCGATGGATGACCGTCAGCCCATGCATCGTCAAATCATCTTCGATCAGGTCAAATAACACATCCCCTTGGGAGAACAATGGCGCAAGCCCGCCGGTGCCCAGGATGCGCATCGGCTGATCGTATTCGCCGCGGATGCGGTCACAAATGCCGCGGACAAGGCCGACATAGCCCCAGAAGACGCCCGATTGCATACAAGCCACCGTGTTGGTGCCGATGACCTTCTGCGGTTTTGTCACATCCACATGTGGCAGCGCGGCGGCGGCATGGTGCAGCGCCTCAAGGCTCAGGTTCACACCGGGCGCGATCACACCCCCCACATAGGCCCCGTCATGGGCGACCACATCGAAGGTCGTCGCGGTGCCGAAATCCACCACGATCAGATCACCGCCATGGCGGTCATAGGCGCCCGCGGTGTTGACCAGCCGGTCGGGGCCCACTTGCGTGCCTTCATCGACGCGGGGGGGCGTGGGCAACAGGCAGTCGGGTTTGCCGACAACCAAAGGCCGCGTGTCGAAATACCGGTCACAGAGGACGCGCAGGTTGAAGACCACCCGCGGCACGGTCGACGAGATGATGCAGGCGGAGATGTCGATATCGAGCTTCTGGTTTTCCATCAGCGTCGAGAACCAAACAAAATACTGATCCGCCGTGCGCTGATGCTCGGTTGAGGTGCGGAAGGTGGCGACGAACTCTTGCCCGTCCCAGACTGAAAACACCGTGTTGGTATTGCCGCAATCGATGCACAGAAGCATGGGGGCTGCCCCCTTTCGTCAGAAATAGATCTCCGCCGCGGGGATCGCGCGGGAGCCTTTGGGTGTCTCTAAGACAAGGTTGCCGGCCTCGTCCACCGTTTGGAAGGTGCCGGTGATCTCTTCAGCGCCGGTCCGGGCGGTGACGGTCTCCCCCAGACGCGCGGCCTGGGTCAGCCAGGCGGTGCGGATCGGCACAAACCCATAGGTGGCAAGCTGCGCCTCGTACCGCGCGAAGGCAGGGGCGAGGAGGTCGAGGAAGGCCTCGGGCGTGACATGGGCACCGGTTTCACCTTTGAGGCTGACAGGCGCCACCGCACCCGCTTCCAGTTGGGACGTGTCCGGGGCGTGGATCAGGTTCACACCGATGCCGACAATCAGATGTGTCACGCCGGAGCCTTGTCCGACGCTCTCCAGAAGGATGCCGGCGAGTTTGCCGCCGTTCAAAAGCACATCATTGGGCCATTTCAAGGTGAAGAGGTCGTCGCGACCGGTGGCGGCGACGGACGCCTCTCTCACCGCCAAAGCCGCCACGAAGGAGCGGAGCGCGGCCTCGGCCGGACTGCCCTCGGGGCGCATCACCAGGGAAGCGGAGAAGTTCCCCTTTGGCTGCACCCATCCCCGGCCCCGGCGGCCTCGCGCGGCGGTCTGCTCATGGGCCAACACCCACTCGGGACCTGCGAGGTCCGGCGCGATACGCGCGGCCTCAGCCATGGTGCTGTCGGTCGCGGCGAGGATGCGGCGGCCCACGCCGTCGGGCCAGGTGGGTGAGGGGTTAGAGGGGGGCATTCATTTCACTCCGCCCAGTGAGCGCAACATGAGCCGGGCATCGCCAGACCGGGGGATGGCGATCTGACGCCTGAGCGGCGCGGTTTATGGCAACCAAACACATCTTCGCTCCGATCTATGCGCCCAGCCCAACCAAATCGCCAGCCCGCGGGACGGCCCCTCTCGGCAGATTGGCCTTTGGCCAATCGCCTGCCGGGCAATGCCGTCGATGCCCGGCGCCTTCGGCGCACTATTCGGGCAGGGGAAGCAGAACAGCGGTGGATTGACGATCGACAATGCTCTGGCCTGAGAAACCTGTGCCTCAGCGCACCAGCGTCGCCGCCGCCGCCTCGGCCAACCCGTCTACGCCGAACAGATTAATCACCCCAAAAAGCATGATCGCGGCGGACGCCATCAGACCCACCCAAGGCATCAGGCTCATCTGCCCATCCAGCCCCTCTTCATCGGGCCCGAAATACATCAGATAGACGATGCGCAGGTAATAATAGGCTCCGATGACCGAGGCGATGACACCCGCCACCGCCAGCCAGACCAGCCCCGCATCCACCGCCGCCAAAAGCACTGCGTATTTGCCGAAGAACCCGACCAGCGGCGGCACACCTGCCAGGCTGAACATCAGCACCAAGATCGCCAGCGCCTTCAACGGCTCCCTGCTCGCGAAGCTGTTCAGCGCTGAAATCTGGGTCACATGGCGCCCGTCTTTCTCCATCGTCAGGATGAAGGCGAAGGTGCCGATATTCATCGTCACATAGATCGCCATATAGATCAGCATCGCGGTCACGCCCTGCTCGGTCCCCGCCGAGAGGCCCATAAGCGCAAAGCCCATATGGGAGATCGAGGAATAGGCCATAAGCCGTTTAATATCGGTCTGCCCAATGGCCGCGATGGCGCCCAGGAACATGGAGAAGACGGCGAGGAAGGCCAGAACCTGCTGCCAATCCCCCACGGCACCCCCAAAGGCGTCATGCACAACGCGCGCAAAGAGCGCCATGGCCGCAACCTTGGGCGCAGTCGCGAAAAAGGCCGTGACCGGCGTCGGCGCGCCTTCATAGACATCGGGCGTCCACATATGAAACGGCGCGGCGGAGACTTTGAAGGCGAGGCCCGCCATAAGGAAGACGAGGCCGATCAGCAGACCCAGACCCATCTCCCCCGCCATCGCGGTCTCGATAATGCCGGAGAAAAGCGTCGTGCCCGCGTACCCGTAGATCAGCGACGAGCCATAAAGCAGAAGGCCCGAGGAGAGCGCGCCGAGGATGAAGTATTTCAGCCCCGCCTCGGTCGAGCGCACGCTGTCCCGCCTCAGCGCCGCGATGACGTAAAGCGAGAGCGATTGCAGTTCCAACCCCATATAGAGCGCGATGAGGTCTCCGGCCGACACCATGATCATCATGCCAACGGCGGCAAGCGCAATCAGCATCGGGTATTCGAACCGCAACAGGTCGGATTTCTCCATCGCCTCTTTGCCGATCAGCAGGATCGCCGCGGCGGAAAGCAGGATTGTGATCTTCGCAAACCGCGCAAACCCGTCATCAATGACCATGCCGCCAAAGGCCGCGCGGGTGCCCTCCCCCGTCACGCCGATATAGAAGGCCATGACCACGAAGAGGCCCGCCGTGGCATAGGTCAGCAGGCCCGCCATTCCGTCTTTGCCGGTGTAGACCGCAAAGAGCAGCCCCGCCATCGCATAGACCGACAGCACGATCTCGGGGATCAGAATGGTCAGATCGGCGCCAATCATACCCGTCACCTCTAATGGTTCGCGGCCACCGCATCATGGGGCAGATGTGCCGCCACGGCGGTGTCGTATTGGGTCAATAGCGCCTCGACCGAGGGGCCGATGATATCGGTCACCAGGCTTGGATAGACGCCCAACAGAAGGGTCATGACGATAAGCGGCGCAAAGATCGCGCGTTCGCGCCCGGTCATGTCGGTGATGGATTTGAGGCTCTCCTTAATCAGATCGCCAAAGACAACCCGGCGGTAAAGCCAAAGCGCATAACCGGCGCTGAGGATCACGCCCGTCGCGGCCAGAACCCCGATCCAGGTGTTGACCTGGAAGACACCAACCAGGGTCAGGAATTCGCCCACGAACCCGGACGTGCCCGGCAGCCCCACATTCGCCATGGTGAAGAGCATGAAGACAGCGGCATAAGCCGGCATCCGGGTCACGAGGCCGCCATAGGCGTCGATATCGCGGGTATGCATCCGGTCATAGATCACGCCCACGCACAGGAAGAGCGCGCCAGAGACAAAGCCATGGCTGATCATCTGGAAAATCGCGCCGTCGACGCCCTGCTGGTTCGCCGCAAAAATCCCCATGGTCACAAAGCCCATATGGGCGACCGAGGAATAAGCAATGAGCTTCTTCATATCCTCCTGCACCATCGCGACCAGGCTGGTGTAGATGATCGCGATGACGCTCAGCCACAGGACGAGCGGCGCCAGAAGGTCCGAGGCGACCGGGAACATCGGGATTGAGAAGCGCAGGAACCCATAGCCGCCCATCTTCAATAGGATCGCCGCCAGCACGACGGAGCCGGCCGTGGGCGCCTGCACATGGGCATCGGGCAGCCAGGTATGGACCGGCCACATGGGCATCTTCACCGCGAAACTGGCGAAGAAGGCGAGCCACAGCAGCG
>JANQNZ010000153.1 GCA_028279315.1 Rhodophyticola sp.
AGGGCCTTTGTACCTGCCGGTGTCAGCCCTACACGGTCTTCATTTGGGCGCTGCTCGGCGCGGACCCAGAGATGTGTCATCGACGTCTCCCCTTCTTGGCGTGGCCGGTTTTACGCGCGGGCGCCCATTTTGGACAGCCCCGCGCCTTTTGCCGGCGGGGGGAGCCTCCGGCGGCCATATTTGCGGGATAGAGAAGAGGCAGGGCGACGCTCGGCTGGTGGCGGATATTGCCGGATTTGGACCTATGGCGGTCGCGAATTGGGCCTGGCGGGGGCGCGATTCTGCGGTAGGGTCCAATCGCTTGAGGAGAGACGCGCATGACCGAGATGATCCGCTTCACGCTGGATGGCGAAGAGGTTGAGGCCCAACCGGGGGAGACCATCTGGGAGGTCGCAAATGGCCGGGGCCTCGTGATCCCGCATCTTTGTCATAAGCCCGCGCCTGGATATCGCCCCGACGGCAATTGCCGCGCCTGTATGGTGGAGATCGAGGGGGAGCGGGTGCTTGCCGCCTCCTGCATCCGCGAACCGATTGAGGGGATGGTGGTGACCTCGGCGTCAGACCGCGCGACAACCGCGCGGAAGATGGTGATGGAGATGCTTCTGGCCGATCAGCCAGAGCGGGACGTGGCCCATGACAGATCCGCTCATCTTTGGGAGATGGCCGAGGCTAATGGGGTCTCGGACAGCCGGCTACCGGCGCTGGAGAAGGAGCGTATTCCGCTTCTCGATGACAGCCATGTGGCGATGTCGGTCAATCTGGATGCTTGCATCCAATGCGGGCTCTGTGTGCGGGCCTGTCGTGAGGTCCAAGTCAATGACGTGATCGGCATGGGCGGCCGGGGGCATGACAGCTATCCGGTGTTCGATTTCGACGATCCGATGGGCGACAGCACCTGCGTTGCTTGCGGTGAATGTGTGCAGGCCTGCCCCACCGGCGCGTTGATGCCCGCAACCGTGGTGGATGAGGCGCAGGTCGGGGACAGCACCGATTTCGACAAAGAGATTGAGAGCATTTGCCCGTTCTGCGGCGTCGGCTGTCAGGTGTCGCTAAAGGTCAAAGATGGCCGCGTCAAATACATCGACGGGATCAATGGGCCCGCCAATGAGGGGCGGCTTTGCGTCAAGGGCCGGTTCGGCTTTGACTATATTCACCACCCTCATCGGTTGACCAAACCGCTGATCCGCCGCGCGGATGCGCCTGCGAAAGGGTTGAACGTGGATCCTGGCAATCTGCTGACCCATTTCCGTGAGGCCACTTGGGATGAGGCGCTGGATGTCGCCGCCCAAGGTTTGAAAGGCCGCGGGCGTGAGGTGGCCGGGTTCGGCTCGGCCAAATGCACCAATGAAGAGGCGTATCTGTTCCAGAAATTCATCCGCCAGGGCTTTGGCCATAACAATGTCGATCACTGCACGCGGCTGTGCCATGCGTCTTCTGTGGCGGCGCTGATCGAGAATGTCGGCTCCGGCGCTGTTACCGCCACCTTCAACGAGATTGAAAACGCCGATGTGGCGATTGTGATCGGCGCCAACCCGGTGGAGAACCACCCCGTCGCCGCCACCTATTTCAAGCAATTCACCAAGCGTGGCGGCAAGCTGATCGTGATGGATCCGCGCGGCGTGGGCCTGCGCCGGTTCGCCTCTCACATGTTGCAATTCCGGCCCGGCGCGGATGTCTCGATGCTGAACGCGATCATGCATGTGATCGTGGAGGAAGGCCTCTACGACCAGCAATATATCGACGCCTATACCGAGAATTGGGAGGCGGAGAAGGCGCATCTGGCCCAGTTCCCGCCCGAGAAGATGGCTGAGATCTGCGGGATCGAGGCCGAGGTGCTGCGCGACGTGGCCCGCACCTTCGCCACCGCAAAATCCGGCATGATCTTCTGGGGGATGGGGGTTAGCCAGCATATCCACGGCACTGACAATTCGCGCTGTCTGATCTCGCTGGCCTTGATGTGTGGCCATGTGGGTCGTCCCGGCACCGGCCTGCATCCGCTGAGGGGCCAGAACAATGTCCAAGGTGCCTCCGACGCCGGGCTGATCCCGATGTTCCTGCCGGATTATCAGACGGTGACCGACGACGGGGTGCGCTCAGCCTTTACCGAGGTCTGGGGATCGGGTGATTTCAGTGCCGAGAAAGGGCTGACGGTCACCGAGATTATGGATGACGTCCATGCGGGCCATATCAAAGCGATGTATATCCTGGGGGAGAACCCGGCCATGTCCGACCCCGATGTAGAACACGCGCGTCACGCGCTGGCCAAGCTTGATCATCTGGTGGTCCAGGACATCTTCCTGACGGAAACGGCGAATTATGCTGATGTGATCCTGCCCGCCTCCGCCTTCTATGAGAAGGCCGGGACGGTCACCAATACCAACCGCCAGGTGCAGATGGGCCGCCCTGCCGTCTCGCCCCCGGGTGAGGCCAAGGAGGATTGGTGGATCACGGTGGAACTGGCGAAACGCTGCGGGCTCGATTGGGGCTATACGCACCCGTCCGAAGTCTTTGCCGAGATGAAGCTGAACATGCCGTCGCTCGACAACATCACCTGGGACCGGCTGGAGGCGCAGAACGCCGTCACCTACCCCTCCCTCAGCCCGGAAGACCCGGGTCAGGCGATTGTGTTTGGTGATGGGTTCCCGAGGGCCGAAGGGCGCGCGCGTTTCACTCCGGCGTCAATCATTCCGCCCGACGATGTGCCCGATGCAGACTATCCGATGATCCTGATCACGGGCCGGCAGTTGGAACATTGGCATACCGGATCGATGACCCGTCGTGCGACGGTTCTGGACGCGGTGGAACCGGAGGCGAATTGCTCACTCCACCCCTCGACCTTGCGCAAACTGGGGGTGGAGCCGGGCGGCCGTGTCCGGCTGTCGACGAAACGCGGATCGATTGAGATCATGGCGCGGGCTGACCGGGCGGTGGCCCCGGATATGGTGTTTGTGCCTTTCGCCTATGTCGAGGCGGCGGCGAACATCCTGACCAATCCGGCGCTTGATCCTTATGGCAAGATCCCGGAGTTCAAATACTCTGCGGTGAAGGTGGAGGTTGTGGAGAGTAAGGATCAGGTCGCGGCGGAGTGAGGGTTCGAGCGCCTTGATAGCGCGGACATGATGGAATTGCGTGGCTTCACGAAGGCTTCATTTCACAATGGCCGTCGAACACCCGTCCTTCTACGTCCCCTCCCCGGAATCAAGCCGAAGGCGCCGGGCATCGACAGGCCGCCCGGGCGGTCTGGCGATTTGGTTGGGCTTAGCGCTGAGGATGGATTGAGGCCGGATTTGGTTACCATAAAGCGCTGCCGCTCAAAGGGAGGATCGCCAGCCCTCGGCCTGTCGATGCCCGGCTCCATGTTGCGATTCCAGCAAGGCTGAATGGGTTCGCCTGTTGCTGTAAGCTGATAGGTGGTGAACTTGACCTAAAGCCCCACCATCCCACGCAGACCCGGCAGGAGAGCCGCGGCAAGAATGCCCACACCCGCGCCGATCCCAAGGCGCATGAGCGGCGCGCCGAGGCGCGGCCCCGCAAGGCTCAAGAGCCCGCAGACAATTGCGTAGAAGATCAGCGCCGTCACATCCATGGGCTGGACCTTACCACAGGGCGCTGGCATGTGTCTGGTGTTTCCATATGTGCGAGGCCCCATGCAGATCGATCCCGACAGATTTCTCTCCGACCTCAAGCATCTCCGCAGTATTGGCGCGTGTGGCACAGGGGTGGTTCGGCCCGCGTTCTCGGCAGAGGATATCGCAGCGCGGGAATGGTTGGCCGGGCGGATAGAGGCGGCGAGGCTCTCCGCCCATGTGGATCCGGCGGGCAATGTGTTTGGGTTGGCGAAGGGGCGCTCACTCCTCATTGGTTCCCACGCCGATACGCAGCCTGAGGGTGGCTGGCTGGATGGCGCACTTGGTGTGATCGCGGGGTTAGAGATTGCCCGCGCGGCGGCCGAAACCGGTGGCCCACCGATCTCCATGGTGAGTTTCCAGGATGAAGAGGGCCGCTTTGGCGCGCTCACCGGCAGTGACATTTGGTCTGGTGCGACCACTCTTGAAGAGGCGGACCAGTTCAGCGCGACCGATGGCACGCAGTTTGGCACCGCGCGGTGCGGCCTGTCACATCTTATGCAAGATCACTTCGTCGATCCGGGCCGCTTCACCGGCTTCCTGGAGATGCATATTGAGCAAGGCCCGGTATTGGACCAAGCCGAGGAGGCGATTGGGGTCGTGACGGCCATCGTGGGTTTGCGCCAAATCCAAGTCACGGTTGTGGGGGAGCAAAACCACGCCGGCACCACGCCCATGCGCGCCCGCCGGGATGCGTTCCAAGGGGCGGCGCGGGTTGCCGTGCTACTGGCTGAGCGGATGGCCAATGTGGTGGTTCCGGAAAGCGTGTGGACCATCGGGCATCTGCAGCTGTCGCCCAATGCCTCGTCCATTGTCCCAGGCCAGGCGGTCTTCACCATCCAATGGCGCGATGGGGAGGCGGACCGGCTCGATCAGATGGAGCGGGTGATTGAGCCGGTCTTGGCGGAGGTTGCGGGAGAGACCGGCTTGGAGATCACCGCCGACCGGCTGCGTCACGATCTGGTTCCGGTGCCCATGGATGCGGGGATGCAAGCCGCGCTCGCCGACGCAGCAGAGGTGGTTGCCCCGGGACGCTGGCGGAAGATGCCCTCCGGTGCGCTTCATGATGCGTCAAACGTGTCGCGCCTCATGCCGGTTGGGATGCTGTTTGTGCCGTCCATTGGCGGGATCAGCCACAACTTCGATGAGGATACGCGGGATGAGGATTTGGTCACGGGGTTAGAGGTCTTGGCCAAGGCCGCGGCGGCTTTGGGGTAGGAGGACGGCGCGGCTCAAGCTCCCTGTTCCAGGGAGCCGTCGCCGCGCCGTGATGCCTCCGGCGGGCGTATTTAGAGAAAGATGAAGAGGAAGGAGGGCGATCAGGACCAGGTGACGTCGCCCAGGAAGATGTAGCCCGCGCCATAGATCGTTTTGATCAGCCTGGGGTTCTTTGGGTCTTCGCGTAATTTGGTGCGGAGGCGGGAGATGCGCACATCCATGGCCCGGTCAAAGCTCTCGCCTGCGGCGCCGCCCAAGCTCTCCTGCATCTGTTGGCGCGAGATCAGGCGTTTGGGGCTTTCTAGGAATAGGCGCAGGACTTCGCCCTCGGCATGGGAGAAACTGATCTCCTCCCCGTTTTCGGCGACAAGGACGTAGCGGTCGAAATAGGCGGTCCAACCGTTGAAGTTCGCTGTATTTCCGGACTGCCCCCTTGGTTTCGCTTGGCGGAGCCGGGCGCGGACGCGGGCCACAACCTCGGTCGGGTCGAAGGGTTTGATGATGTAATCGTCCGCCCCAAGTTCCAGCCCCGTCACTCGGTCCTGTACCTGTGCCCGGCCAGAGATGATGATGATCGCGGCCCCGGATTCGAGAGCCAGACGGTGCACCACGGCCAGCCCATCCCGATCGGGCAGGCCGAGATCGACCAGGCACAGGTCGGGCGTGGCGCTCCGAAGCGCGGCTTCGAATTCCGTCGCGCGGGCGTAAGCGGCGGTGCGGTATCCGGCCTCTGACAGCGCGTCGGACAGCATCGCGCGGATCTGCGGCTCATCGTCGAGGATGGTGACGAGCGCACTCATGCCACGGCCTCGGCCAAGAGGAGATGCATCAACGCGCCCGGCTGGATCGGTTTTGACAGAACCGGCCAGCGCGCGGCGCCTTTCTGGCGCAAGGGGTGGTCCAAGGGCAGGGCGGTCATCAGTGCGAAGCTCAGATGGGGTGCGTTCTGAGTAAGATCGGTGAGGAGGCTCACTCCATCATGTTCCCCCTCCAGATTGATGTCGGAGAGGACCCAAGTGAGGTCCGGCAGATCGGCAAGGCCACGCGCCTCATCCGCGCTGGCCGCCTCGATCACCTGATGACCCATCTCGGTCAGCATATCGCGGATCGTGGCGCGGAGATCGGCTTGATCCTCGACAAGAAGGATCATCTGGGTGCGCGGTTCCTCGGCCACGGGGCGCAAGGGCAGGCGCAGTGCAACCTCCGCCCCGGTTCCGGTGTTCGAGAGCTTCACGGTCCCGCCGGAGAGCTGAATGACGTCGTAGACCATGGATAGGCCTAGGCCCGAGCCATCCTCCCCCTTCGTCGTGAAAAACGGATCAAGCGCAGTGGTCAGCGCCTCTTCCGAGAAGCCGGGCCCTGTATCTCGGACGGTGATTTCGAGCCAGGTGTTCTGAACGGGCCGGGCGCGGATTGTGATCTGGCCGCCACCCGCGTCAATGGCGTCGCGCGCGTTGAGGACCAGGTTCAGGAGACTGTCTTGCAGCGACCCGGCATCGAGCAGATATCGCCCAATCAGCCCTTCGATCTCGAAATGC
>JANQNZ010000101.1 GCA_028279315.1 Rhodophyticola sp.
CTTCGCGCGACCAGATCACCTTGACCGGCGTATCCGGCACCTCCCGGGCCACGCGCGCCGCAAGCACGGCGAAGTCGAACTCCCCCCGGCGCCCGAACCCGCCACCTAGATAGGTCACGTGGCAGGTCACCTGGTCTGGGTCGAGGCCCACGGCCGCGGCGGCTTGCTGTTCAGCCAGAACCGGCGCTTGTGTGCCGCACCAAAGCGTCAAGGCATCACCAGAATAGATCGCCGTGGCATTCATCGGCTCCATCGTCGAATGGGCCAGCCAAGGCACAGTGTAGTCCGCATCAATGACCAGATCGGTGGCCAGTGGCACCTCATCCGCGTCGCCATCGTCGCGCAGAACCGAGTTTGGCTCCGCATCGAAAGCGGCTTGGATCACCTCCATCAGCGCATCCGAGCTTTCCGGGTATGGCGCAGGCCCCCATTCGATCTCCACCATCTCCGCGGCCTGAATGGCGATCCAGGTGTTGTTGGCGATAACGGCGATCCCGTCGCCCAGATCGATCACCTGCTCGACGCCCTCCATCGCCTCGGCGGCGCTGGCGTCGAAGCTCAGCATGTCCCCGCCAAGCCGGGGCGACATCCGCACGGTGGCGTGTTTCATGCCGTCCAGCCGGATATCGGAGCCAAACGTGGCCGTGCCGGTTGATTTCCCCAGCATATCCGTGCGCGGCATCGATTGCCCCAGATAACGCCAATTGGCCTTCGACCGCAGCTCAATCCCGCGTGTCACCGGATCAATCTGGGCCGCGGCCTCGGCCAGGTCGGGATAGGGGATTGGCGTGCCATCGGGCGGGATCACCGCGCCGCCCTCAGTTCTGAGATCCGCGCGGGCCAGACCCAGACGTTGAGCGGCGGCCTCTTTCAACGTCTCCCGCGCCGAGGCTCCCGCCAGCCGCATCTTCTCATAAGCGTCGAGCATCGAGGTCGAGCCGCCGGTGACCTGAAGCGCGAACACCTTCGACACCGTCGTCATCGCCTCGATCATCATCTCCTGGAACCCGGTCCGCTCATAATCGTTCACCGGAAGCCCGTGGGACATCAGCCCGCCGTTGAAATACGCCTGATCGGGGGGGCCGTGGCTGACCCGGATATCCTCCCAATTCACGTCCAACTCCTCAGCCACCAAAGCGGCGAGCGTGGTGTAGACCCCCTGTCCCATCTCGGCGCGCGGCGTGATGATGGTCACCCCATCCTGGTCGATCGTCACATAAGGCGTGATTGGGTGTTGCCCCTCCCCATTCGGCAGCGGGTTCGGGAGCGCGCGGGCATATTGGTAATAGCCAAAGGCGACGCCACCGGCGACGGCGACGGTGCCAAGCAGGAAGGTGCGGCGGGCGATGGTTCCAAGACGGCTCATGGGATCACGCCTCCTGAAGGGTGCTGGCCGCGGTTTTGATCGCGGCGCGGATACGGTCATAGGTGCCGCAGCGGCAGAGATTGCCGGCCATGGCGTCGTCGATATCCTGGTCACTCGGGTTCGGGAGGCGGGACAGAAGATCAGCCGCCTGCATGATCTGCCCTGATTGGCAGTACCCGCATTGCGCGACTTGGTGTTCGACCCAGGCGGCCTGCAGGGCGTGCAGGTTCTCAGGCTGGCCCAGCCCTTCAATCGTGGTGACATCGCCCCAGACATCGGCCAGGGCCACTTGGCAGGACCGCACCGCCTCTCCGTCGATATGCACGGTGCAGGCACCGCAGGCCGCGACCCCGCAGCCGAATTTCGTACCTGTCATCCCCAATTCATCACGCAACACCCACAAGAGGGGCACGTCGTCGGGAAGATCGACCGTATGGGCCGAGCCGTTGATGGTAAGGGTGGTGGACATTGGGTTGCCTCCGCACAGATGTCACTGATCCGAGATGCCTTGATCAGAGGATAGCGCGCCCGGCCGCGGGTTTCCATGACAAAATGCGCAATAAATGTCATTTTGCCAGAATTTGCCGAAGAGACTCCGATGCCCGACCACAATCGCGCGCGGTGACGACCTGGTGAGGGGCATGGACAAGACCGGCGAACTAACCCCTATTCTGATGATGGAAGGAGGCGCAGGCCCATGACCGATCAGATTGGCGCAGCGGGGGATACGGTGCTGGACCGGCTTGGGCGCTGGATGGCCGACAGGCTGCGCCGCGAAAGCTCTGGCTACCAACCCTATACCCCGTCGGATTTCCCCACCCTCTGCGCCACGCTGCGGCCCGGCGATGTCATCCTGATCGAGGGCAATGAGCGGATTTCGAAAGCCATCAAATACTTGACCCAATCCACCTGGTCCCATGCCGCGCTTTATGTCGGCGACATCCTGCCCATGCCCGAGGATGGCGGGGAGCGCCCACGGCTTGTTGAGGTCAATCTGGGGGAGGGGTGCGTTGCCGTACCCCTCAGCAAATACGAGACTTATAATACAAGAATCTGCCGGGCCGCGGGGCTGGATGATGATGAGCGCGCGGCGGTTGTTCAGTTCATGATTGGCAATCTCGGCCTCAGATATGACCTGCGGAATATCTTCGATCTAGCCCGCTATTTCCTGCCGACGCCGCCGGTGCCCGTCCGTTGGCGGCGGCGAATGCTGGCCTTTGGCTCCGGCGATCCGACGCGCGCGATTTGCTCCTCGCTGATTGCGCAGGCGTTTCAGTCGATCCGCTATCCGATTCTGCCCGAGCGGCGCGCGGGCGGGTCGGACTATGCCGCGGAGGAGATTTACCATATCCGCCACCATTCCCTCTTCGCGCCGCGGGATTTCGACCTGTCGCCGTATTTCCGCGTCGTGAAGCCGACACTGGAAAGCGGGTTCGATTTCCGCCGTATGGAATGGGCGGAGGCGGAGGGGGCCGAGGGCGCGCGGTAGACCAGCTAAGAACAGAACGTGGGGGTTAGACCACCTTGGTTCTGCTCCCCCCGCCCGGAACCAAGCCGAAGGCGCCGGGCACCGCCAGGCCGCCCGGGCGGTCTGGCGATTTGGTGACGCTTGGTGCTGAGGTCAGAGCGAGGAGAGCCTTGGCTGCCATAAAGTGCGCCGGCTCAGCCGTTGGTTCGCCAGCCCACGGCCTGTCGATGCCCGGCTTCTGTTGCGCTCGGTCGAGACAATCGAACGGCGCGCCCAGCACAAGCGCATCCACCACCTCTACCCCTTCCCAAACGCCGCCCGGTTTTCCGCCACCCCACTCTGTGCCAGGGTACCGCGGAACCATCGGATCAAGAGGGCATCATGGAGCGGATCGGGATCATCGGATTGGGGCGGATGGGCAGCGCGCTGGCCAAACGGTTGGCGGATCAAGGTTGGCCCGTCATCGGCTGGACGCGGAGCGGCCTGACCCAGGACCGTGCGGCAGACCTGGGCATCACCGCCGCTGCCGATTTGCCTGCGCTTGTGGCGACAAGCGATGTGATCCTGCTCAGCCTCTTCGACGATGCCGCCGTGGGGGCGATCGTGGATGCCCTCTGCGACACCGAGATCGCAGGCCGCCTCATCGCCGATACCAGCACGGTCAGCCCGGCGGTTCTAAAATCCCGGCAGGAGGCGCTGACCGCTGCCGGGGCCGGCGCGGTCGATGCGCCGATCTCCGGCGGGCCGGAACTGGTCCTCAGCGGTGCAGCGGGCGTGTTCATCGGCGGCACGGAGGCCGATGCCGCGCGGCTTCGCCCCGTGGCCGAGGCTTTCGCGGCCCGGGTCTTTCATGTCGGACCCTTGGGTGCGGGCATGGCGATGAAGACAATCAACAACGGGATCTTGCAGGCCTATTGGGCGGCCCTGGCCGAGATGGCGGCGCTCGCCAAACGCGCCGGGCTGCGTCTGGATCAAGCGATGACGATCCTCGCCGGCGGCCCCGCCGCCCCACCCATGTTCCGCGACCGATTGCCGAAAATATTGGGCGAGGACCAGACCGTGGGCTTCCCTGTGGCGGGTGTGGCCAAAGATGCCGACGTGTTCCTGCGCGTGGCCGCCGACGCGGGCGCGCCGTCAAAGACGCTGACGCTTGGGCAAGAGTTGGTGGCGCGCGGAGTGGCGGAGGGGTTGGCCGAGGCAGACCTGGCCGCGTTGATCTCCGCGGCTTATAGCAAGGCCTGAGCCGACGGCGCCAACCCTACGCGCCAAACCAAGCCGGGCATCGACAGGCCGTGGGCTGGCGATCCCACACCCGAGCGGCAGCGCTTTATGGCGGACAAACCCCTCCTCGCCCCGATCTCAGCACCCAGACTCAGTCAAATCGCCAGACCGCCCGGGCGGCCTGGCGATGCCCGGCGCCTTCGGCTTGATTCCGGGCAGGGTACGTAGAACAGCGGTCGTTCGGCAGGACGTGCCCCAAAGCGCGCTCCGCTGCCTACAAGAACGCTTGAGCCGGGCTTCCCTTTCGACAGTAATCGCGCAAGACAGGGTCCATGACAGCGCCAACCCGCTTCACACATGGCCTTGTTCTTGAGGACAAAGGCCTGGAAGACCGCTCGCTCACGATTTCCGACGGGCAGATCGCGGATGGCACGGGGCGGGAGGTCGACCTCTCCGGATTCTGGGTCTTGCCGGGTGTCGTCGACACCCATGGCGATGGGTTTGAGGGGCATCTGGCCCCCCGCCGGGGCGCCTTGCGCGATCTTCGTCAGGGGCTGTTTGGGTTAGAGGCGGAGCTTGCCGCAAACGGGATCACCACTGCCACCCTCGCCCAGTTCTGGAGTTGGGAGGGCGGGATGCGCGGGCCGGAGTTTGCGCGCCGTCTGTGCGTGGCTTTGGGGGGTTATGAGGCCACGCTCGACCTGCATCTGCAATTGCGATTGGAGATTGGCTGCCACGAGGACTTCCCCGCCATCGAAGCCCTGATTGCCAAACACCGGATTGGCTATGTCGTCTTCAACGATCACCTGCCCCATGACCGCCTGGCCGCCGGCAAACGCCCGCCGCGCCTTGAAGGTCAAGCGCTCAAATCCGGGCGGGCGCCTGCGGAGCATCACGCGCTTCTCCAACGCTTGCATGATCAAATCGACACCGCGCGGGGCAAGCTTCCCGGGCTTGCCGAAAGGCTGATGGCTGCGGGTGTGCGACTTGGCAGCCATGACGACGCCACCGAGGCCGCCCGCCGCGCTTGGTGCGAGATGGGCGCCCGGATCGCGGAGTTCCCGATGACGGCAGAGGCCGCCCAAGCCGCCCGCGATGTAGGCGACCCGATGGTGATGGGGGCGCCCAATGTGCTCCGCAGCGGCAGCCACAGCA
>JANQNZ010000116.1 GCA_028279315.1 Rhodophyticola sp.
AGGTGCGGCAGCGGACTGTAACTCCGCCGGGGCAACCCACGCCTGGTTCGATTCCAGGGTCGCCCACCATTTTCCCCACCGGGACCTACGCCGCAGCGCCGTCACGGCGCGGAATTCTGCCCCGCAACCGTGGAACAGAAGACGGCCCCGCCGAAACCCGACGGGGCCGCCCTCTTCGCTCCCTGACCGTCAGGTTATCGGCCCGGCAAGCTCCCCTCGCCATGGCCCGAAAGCCCGCCTGAGACCTCTTCAGTGGCCTCCGACGACAGCTCCTCCGGCAGGATCAGGTTCAGGATGATGGCGATGGCCGCGGCGGGCAAAAGGCCGCTCGTCATCAGAATCCGCGCCGTGTCGGGCAGGTATTGCACCGCCTGCGGATCAAGCTGGAGGCCAAGCCCAATCGAGAGCGAGATTGCAAAGATCACCATGTTGCGGCGGTTCCAGTTCACATCCGACAGCATCGAGATACCGGCGGCCACAACCATGCCAAACATCACAATCACGCCGCCGCCAAGCACCTCAATCGGGATCGTGCGGATCACCGCGCCCACCTTCGGCACCAACCCGCAGAGGATCAGGAACAGGGCGCCAATGGTCACCACATGGCGGCTCATGACGCCGGTCATGGCGATCAGGCCGACATTCTGACTGAAAGAGGTGTTGGGGAAACCGCCGAAAATCCCGGCAATCGCACTGCCGAAACCGTCCGCATAGGTCGCGCCTTGGATTTCGCGGTCGGTCGCCTGGCGGCCCGCGCCGCCTTTGGTGATGCCCGAGACATCGCCCACGGTTTCGACCGCTGAGACAAAGGCCATGAGGCAGAAGCCGACAATCGCCGCAACGGTGAAATCAATCCCATATTTGAACGGCACCGGGAACGCGAAGGCCGAGGCCCGATCCCAACTGGTTGCGATACCCTCCACGGTCACCATGCCCATGAAAAGCGCGTAGATATAGCCTGCCAGGATGCCGATGACGACAGCAGACACCGACAACATGCCGCGGGCAAAGAACTTCAGGCCGAGGGTCACGAAGACAACGACAAGTGCTGCGGACCAGTTCAGAAGGCTGCCATATTCGGGTTGAGAGACTGCCGGGACGCCACCCGCGGCGTATTGGATGCCAACTTTGACCAGCGCCAGACCGATCATCGTCACCACAAGCCCCGTCACCAATGGCGGCAGCGCAAAGCGAATTTTACCGATAAAGGTGGCCAAGAAGGCGTGGAACAGCCCGCCGACCAAGACACCGCCGAACAGCGCGGGCAGCGCCTCCACCCCTTGACCCGCGACAAGCGGGATCATGATCGGGATGAAGGCAAAGCTGGTGCCCTGCACAATCGGCAGGCGTGCACCCACTGGGCCAATGCCGATGGTCTGAAACAGCGTCGCGATGCCCGCAAACAGCATCGACATCTGGATCAGATAGGTCATGTCCGGGAAACCTTGAGCGCCCGCATCGGACCCAAATCCAAAGCCTGCCGCGCCCGCGATGATGATCGCGGGCGTCACATTCGAGACAAACATCGCCAGCACATGCTGGATGCCTAACGGCACCGCGCGATGCAGTGCCGGTGTGAAATTGGGGTCGCGGAGCTGCTCCGGCGTCCCGATGGATGAATGGGCCATGCGTTATCCTCCCTGCCGCTGGCCATGGTCTCGCGGCAATGACGCCGTCGCTCGGGACCATGTGGTGTTCGTTCCGCCCACCCCAGACGAGTCAGGTCCGCGCATCGGATGCCGCCGCTCGGCCACGCGACGGCATCCCATTTCTACGCTCAGGTTCTTGGGCACATCGTTGAAATGGGGTGGATGGACGGCGCCTGATCTTGACCCTTCCGCCCCTGAGGGGGCGGAGGGCAGCGCCTGACATACGGAATTCTCACTCGTTACATGATGCACGGGTGCCTCCTAGACCTATCTTCTTCTAGACCGAGATGACGGCGCGGTCTTTCAAGAAGAATTTGAAAGTGTTTCGGAGGCCTTGTATTTCATGGCTCCGCGACAGGGCCGGGCGCGGACGCGTAGCGGGGCCTGCCCCAACGCAGCAGGCAGGCTTTAGGTTTGGAAAGGACAGTTTGGGGGCAGCCGGTGCGTCAGGCGTGGGCGCCGCTTTTTACAAGCCGCAGAAGCGCGATCAGAACCGCGTGGCCGACCGTTGGCCCAGTTCCGACGCCGATGAAGGCGTCATTGTCGCGGCTTGAGGTCTCCCTGAGGGTGCAGCGCCAATGGCCATCCGGCTCCAGCGCTTTGCCGTGGAGCGCGATGGTCCAGCCCGGGCGGCAGAGATCGACAAGATGCAGCGCCGCATCCGTGGCCGACCCGCCATTGAGCGCGACCTCAGCCGCTTTCGGGAACCCTTCAGCCACCCGCGCGACCACATCGGCAAAGAGGCCATCCTCCAGCGGTCCGCCACTCAATTGGGCAATCAGCGTGTCGATATCGGGCGTGGCCATTGGCGGTGTCTCCTGTCGTTCCCGGGGCAGCTTAAGCACCCATTGTCTTACCGTATAGAGATTGCACCTGATTTGACCCGTATCAATCCAGGCCCGGTCTCAAGTCGCCATAGTTACCGGTAACACCCAGCGACTTTCGGACAGGAGACAAGGATGCAGGACGACGCAACCCCGGTGATTTGGTTTGAGGCCCTAAGGCGCGGTGACGTGGCGCTGGTGGGGGGCAAGAACAGCTCTCTCGGTGAGATGGTGCAAACGCTTGGCGCCAAGGGAATCAAGGTGCCGCCGGGCTTTGCCACCACGTCGGATGCGTTCCGCGGCTTCATCAAGGCCAACGGTCTGAATGGGCTGATCGAAGAGACGATGGCCGATTTGGCGAGCAACAAGATCACCCTGCAAGACGCGGGCCAGACGATTCGCGGCGCGATTGTGAAAGGCGATTGGCCAGAGGAGAGCCGGGCCGCGATCCTCGCGGCTTATGCGGAATTGTCGGGGCGCGCAGGCGTTGAGAATGTCTCCGTCGCCGTCCGGTCAAGCGCCACGGCGGAGGATTTGCCGGATGCGAGTTTTGCCGGCCAGCAGGAGACCTTTCTGAACGTCCGCGGCGAAGCGGCGCTTCTGTCCGCCTGTTCCCGCTGCTACGCCTCGCTCTTTACCGACCGCGCGATCACCTATCGGAGCCTCAAGGGCTTCGACCACAATCAAGTGGCGCTGTCGATTGGTGTGCAGCAGATGGTCCGCTCCGATATCGGTGGCTCCGGCGTGATGTTCTCCATCGACACCGAAACCGGCTTCGACAAAGTGGTTTTGATCAACGCGGCCTGGGGTTTGGGTGAGAATGTGGTGCAAGGCGCCGTCGATCCGGACGAGTACATGGTCTACAAGCCACTTCTGGATCAGCCGAAGCTGTCGCCCATTGTGGAAAAGACCCTTGGCGCCAAAGAGATCAAGATGGTCTATGCGGGGCTTGCCGGGGGCGACACGAAGAACGTGCCGACCTCGAAGGCCGAACGTGCAAGCTTCGTCTTGGAGGATGCCGAGATTCTAGACCTGGCGCGGATGGCGGCGACCATCGAAGAGCATTACGGCCTGCCGATGGATATGGAATGGGCCAAGGATGGCGAGACTGGCGAGCTGTTCATCGTTCAGGCCCGGCCCGAAACCGTGCAATCCCGCGCCGATACAGGCGCCATGAAATCCTACACAATCAAAGAGGCCGGTCCGGTGATCCTGACGGGCCTGAGTGTGGGCGCGGCAGTGGCGACGGGGCGGGTCTGCCTGATCGAACATGCCTCAGATATCGACCGCTTCGTTGATGGCTCGATCCTGGTCACCTCAACGACGGACCCCGATTGGGTGCCGATCATGAAACGCGCCTCAGCGATCATCACCGATCACGGCGGGCGCACCTCCCACGCCGCGATTGTCAGCCGTGAATTGGGCCTGCCTGCCATCGTCGGCACAAGCACGGCCACCCATGTGTTGCATGATGAGCAAGAGGTGACGGTGGATTGCGCGGGCGGCGATGACGGCAAGATCCATGCCGGGATCGCGGAGTTTGAGGTGGAAGAACTGCGCCTCGACAATCTGCCCGAAACCGAGACCCGGATCATGCTGAACCTGGCCAATCCGGCGGCGGCCTTCCGCTGGTGGCGCTTGCCCTCCGAAGGGGTGGGCCTCGCCCGGATGGAGTTTGTGGTCAATAACGCGGTTCAGGTGCACCCCATGGCGCTGGTGAACTATGACACCCTGCCCGAGGATGAGGTGAAGGAGCAGATCGGAGCCCTGACCCGCGGCTATGACCACAAACCCGATTTCTTTGTGGAGACGCTGGCGCGTGGCCTCAGCCGCATCTGTTCGGTGGTCTATCCCAAACCGGTCATCATCCGGATGAGCGATTTCAAGACCAATGAATATGCGGAGCTTCTGGGCGGCCATGGGTTTGAGCCTGACGAGGAAAACCCGATGATCGGGTTCCGAGGCGCCTCCCGCTACTATTCCCCCCGCTATCGCGAGGGCTTCGCGCTGGAATGCAAGGCGATCAAGATGCTGCGGGAGGAGATGGGTTTTGACAACGCCATTGTCATGATCCCCTTCTGCCGGACGCCGGGGGAGGCCGACCATGTGCTGGACGTGATGGCCAAAAACGGCCTAACGCGCGGCGAAAACGGGTTGGAGGTCTATGTGATGGGCGAAATCCCGGCCAATGTGATCCGCGCGGCGGAGTTCGCTGAACGGTTCGACGGGTTCTCCATCGGCTCCAATGACCTCACGCAACTGACGCTTGGCATCGACCGGGACGGCGAAGAACTGGCCGATCTTTTCCGCGAAGACGACCCGGCGGTGCTGTGGATGAACGAAACGCTCATCGAACGGGCCCATGCGGCGGGCGCCAAAGTGGGCCTTTGCGGTCAGGCGCCATCGAACGATCCGGCCTTCGCCCGGCGCCTGGTTGAGGCGGGGATCGACACGATCTCGGTCACGCCCGACAGCTTCTTTGCCGTGAAGACCCATGTGAAGGCGGCGGAAACTTAGACCGCCCGTAACCATGGGGGCGATCCACGCTTGGATTGCCCCCCACCCTCGCGCTAGACTGGCCCGGTTAAGTACCTGGGGCCAGGCGAGCAGGAATGCCCTCAAAGCCAGTTTTCAACGTTTTTGTCGTGGGGCAAGCGGGGCGCTTGCAATACGAGGCTGCGCTCTTTGTGGCCTCACTTCGCCATTTCAGCCCGAAATTCAAAGGCAAGCTCTTCATCGCCGAGCCGCAGCCGGGTGACAGATGGGACCGGGACCCCCGGATCAATGATGGTGCTGTGCGGGAGCTTCTGGGTCAGCTCAACGCCGAAATCCTGCCCTTTGAAGCCAAGCATTTCGGGCAATCCTACCCCTATGGCAACAAGATCGAGGCGTTGACGGCACTGCCCAAAGGCGAACCCTTTGTCTTTTTCGACAGTGACACGCTGATCACTGGCGATCTGACCAAGGTGCCCTTTGATTTCTCCAAACCCTCCGCCTCCCTCCGCCGTGAGGGCACCTGGCCCGAGATCCAGCTTTACGGGCCGGGCTATACGGAGACCTGGAAATCGCTCTACGACAAGTTCGGCCTGGATTTCGAGAGCTCACTCGATGCTGACCAGCCGGATGAATACTGGCGCCGCTACCTCTATTTCAACGCCGGGTTCTTCTACTACCGCTGTCCGCATGAATTCGGGCAACGGTTCCTCGACTATGCGCTCGCCATCCGCGATGACCCGCCCGAGGCACTGGTCTGTCAATCCCTCGACCCCTGGCTTGACCAGGTGGCGCTGCCGCTTGTGATCCATTCCTTCGGCGGCGGGCGTGAGGCGCTGAAACCGGGGTTTTTGGACGGCAAAACCTCCTGCCATTACCGCGTCCTGCCGCTCCTCTATGCGCGCGAGCCGCAATTCGTGATCGACGCGCTGGAAGAGGTCGCGGCGCCCAACAAGATCAAGAAGGTGCTGAAGACCTATGAGCCGATGAAACGGATGATCTTTCAGTCCAAAGGCCAAAAGGCCCGGGCGCTCTTCGATCAAGACAACCTGCCGCGCCGGGAACAGGCGATAAGGAATACGTTGAAGCGCGAGAAGCTCTGGCTGCGCTAGGCGCTGCTGCGAAGCCTATTTCAAGAAATGAGAAGATCGTGGTCAGTGTCCCCGACTGAAAACAATCGGCACTGATCACACACCCCTATCGGAGCCGGCGACCTTCGCGGCCTGATAGGGTTTGCCAAAAAAAAGCCTCAATTTCACTCCTCATATATAGACGCAGAACAAAATCGTGATGCCGCTAAACGACCGCGGTTACTTTGGTAACAAGGCGACAGGCAAACACATGGACCCCACTGCTTCACTTGATCTTGCTAGATTTGATCCAAAAGACAGATTGGACGCTTGGATGCAGTTCAGTTCTGTCGCTTATGAGACGCGGTTGCTGCTGGATGACCCGTTGGAGGTGACGGCAAACTACGAACTCTACAAGTTCGGCGCCGGAATGATCGGGCGGCATACCCATAGTCCAAGCATTCGGTTTCGCGATCGACCAACCTCTCCGTCCAAGGAGACCGAGGTGGTCGTGGTGCGGATGCATGTCTCAGGCCGCACCAGCGGTGTGATGGATGGCCAAAGCTTTGTGTCCGACAATACGAAGATCAGTATTTTCAACTTTGATCAGTCGATTAGGGCAAAATACGAAGATGTCGAGATCCTGACATTTGGCATTCCCTATTCTGCGATTGGCTATGACCCATCTCGCCATCCAGCGGTCATGGACATCAGTCGAAAGTCGGTGATCGGCAAGATGATCGAACGGAACTTGACTCACGCGTTCGAGCAAGCACAGAGAATTGACCCCGAAGACGCGGAGGTGTTGAGCTCCGGCATAAGCGGCCTGCTGCAAGGGCTCCTCACTCAGAACTTCCGCGACGAGAGCGCATACAGAAAATTCAAAATCGCAAAAGAGACAAGCGCGCGGAGTTATATCAAGGCGAACCTCAAGCACGCTGATCTTAATGCAGACGTCATTTGCAAGGAGGTCGGAATTTCCAGACCTGCTCTTTACCGCCTGTTCGAAACCGAAGGCGGCGTTGGTAAGGCCATAACGCAAATGCGTCTCGAAGGCGCATTTGAGGAATTGTGCAGGTCAGTTCCGGCCCGGGGCGCGGTCGCAAATGTTGCGCGAAATTGGTCGTTTCATGACCAGGCACATTTCACCAGGCTCTTTCGTGGCTGCTTTGGATTTCGACCAAGCGATGCGTTGGGGTCTGACCATGCAGAAGGCGGGCAGTACTATAACGGAGCAACACATGAGCTGCCTGTTCGGCAGAGCTCGGACGTTCAACTGATGGATGTTTACGGACCGAACACCCGTTGAACGGGCCGCTCGCCTCAGGGCCTCGATGGGATATGCCGTTTGCATCGCCAGCCCTGCAGCAAGGCCGCCAGTCACTGCGGACCGACAAGAATTAAGGTTTGGTCTCTATCCAACCATTCAAGAGCGGATTGAGCGCCCATAGCAAAGACGCCCCACTTGCCAGCCACTCCCATAAGAAAAGCCCCGCGCGAGGCTCGCGCAGGGCCGTTCCAGGGTCTCGGGCCTTGGTCAACCGGCGCTGGCCGGTTCCTCTTTCGAGCGTTCGATATAGATCATCAGTGGCTGCGCGTCCGAGGTCACCGCCTCCTCATTCACCACAACCTCTTCGACGCCTTCCAGCCCCGGCAGATCGAACATCGTGTCGAGGAGGATATCTTCCATGATCGACCGCAAGCCCCGCGCGCCGGTCTTCCGCTCAATCGCGCGTTTGGCGATCGCCCCAAGCGCGTCATCGGTGAATTTCAGCTTCGCGTCTTCCAGCTCAAACAGCCGCTGATACTGCTTCACCAGCGCATTCTTCGGCTCCGTCAGGATCGTAACCAGCGCGTCTTCGTCCAGATCCTCCAAGGTCGCGATCACCGGCAGGCGGCCGACAAATTCCGGGATCAGGCCGAATTTCAGCAAATCCTCGGGCTCAAGGTCTTGGAAATGCTCCCCGATGCTCTTCTCATTCTCGTCGCGCACATCCGCCCCAAACCCCATGGCCGAGCCTTTGCCGCGTTGTGAGATGATCTTGTCGAGCCCCGCAAAGGCCCCGCCGCAGATGAAGAGGATATTGGTCGTATCCACCTGCAGGAATTCCTGCTGCGGATGTTTCCGGCCCCCTTGCGGCGGCACCGAGGCCACCGTGCCCTCCATAATCTTCAGAAGCGCCTGCTGCACCCCTTCGCCCGAGACGTCCCGGGTGATCGAGGGGTTATCAGATTTGCGCGTGATCTTATCGACCTCGTCGATATAGACGATGCCGCGCTGCGCCCGGTCGACGTTGTATTCGGAGGCCTGGAGCAGTTTCAGGATGATATTCTCCACATCCTCGCCAACATAGCCCGCCTCGGTCAGCGTGGTGGCATCGGCCATCGTAAAGGGCACGTCCAAAATCCGCGCCAGCGTCTGGGCCAGCAAAGTCTTGCCGCAGCCCGTCGGCCCAATCAGCAGGATGTTGGACTTCGCCAACTCAATATCGGTTTTGCCCGCATGGTTGAGGCGCTTGTAGTGGTTATGCACCGCGACCGACAGCACCCGCTTCGCATGGCCCTGACCAATCACGTAATCGTCCAGAACCTCGCAAATCTCTTTCGGGCTTGGCACACCATCAGAGGATTTCAACCCGGCGGATTTCGTCTCCTCCCGGATGATGTCCATGCACAACTCAACACATTCATCGCAGATGAAGACGGTCGGCCCCGCAATCAGCTTTCGCACCTCATGTTGGCTTTTGCCGCAGAAGGAACAGTAAAGCGTGTTCTTCGAGTCGCCGCCGGATGAATTTGCCATGTCACGTCCTCAACGGGTTCATATCCCGCGGCGCCGAGGGAGCCGCGAAAGGGCCTCTTTGGTGCTCCGTTCCGGGTAGCCTAGAACAGGCCCCGGGTGGCCACAATGTCAAAATGCACGCGCGGCGGATCACCACCGCGCGACCGGCTTTCTTACGACGCGTCGTCATCCCCCGTGGCCCGGCTTTCCACAATCTCATCGATATGGCCCCAATCCTTGGCCTCTTCGGGTGACATGAAATTGTCACGCTCCAGCGCCTTCTCGACGTCTTTCAGCGTGTTGCCGGTGTGTTTCACATAGATCTGATGCAGCTGATCTTTGATCTTCTGGGTCTCGGCGGCATGGATCATGATATCGGTCGCCTGGCCCTGATAGCCGCCCGAGGGCTGGTGCACCATGATCCGCGCATTGGGCAGCGCAAAGCGCATCCCCGGCTCCCCCGCGACGGAGAGGATCGAGCCCATCGAGGCCGCCTGGCCCACCACAAGGGTCGACACTTTGGGTTTGATGTATTGCATCGTGTCGTAGATCGAGAGGCCGCTGGTCACGACCCCGCCGGGCGAATTGATATACATCGAGATTTCTTTCGACGGGTTCTCCGCCTCCAAATGCAGAAGCTGGGCCACGACAAGCTGGCTCATCCCATCATGGACGGGGCCGTTCACAAAAACGATCCGCTCCTTCAACAGGCGCGAAAAGATGTCATAGGCGCGTTCGCCCCGGCTGGTCTGCTCGACGACCATGGGGACGAGGTTGTTGGAGAAGTAATCAACGGGGTCTTGCATTGGGGTCCTGCCTGTTTTCGGGTGTTTGGAGGAGTCTTACGGTCTCGCGGTTAAATGAGTCTTAGTGGTGGGCCTAGGGGGCTTCAAGAGTGGCATTGCACAGCGACGGGGCCGCATTGACAGAATCGTAAGCTTGGACTTACGGTAAGTTGTGACTTACGGAACATCAATCCCCCCGGGCGAGGCCCTGACCGCGCTGGCCGATCCAACCCGCCGCGCCATCGTCGAAAAGCTGGCGCGTGGCGCGTTGCCGGTGGGCGAATTGGCGGATGGATTGACCGTCAGCCGGCCCGCGGTCTCGCAACATCTGAAAGTCCTGAGCGACGCGGGCCTTTTGACCGTCACACCGCACGGCACAAGGCGGCTTTACCGTCTCGCGCCAGAGGGCGTCGCCCAGTTGCGCCGGTATCTCGACCGGCTTTGGGATGACGCTTTATCGAATTTCGCCGCGGAGGCTGAGCGCCGAGCTGCATCAAAGGAGCCTTAGATGACCGAGAAACTCGTGAAATCCGTGACCGTGCCCCTGCCGCCTGACGAGGCCTTCGCCCTTTTCACCGATGACATCGCCAGTTGGTGGCCGCTCGACAGCCATTCGCTGTCTGCCGCGGGTGGCGAGACCGCCACCTCGGTTGCTGTCGAACCACGCGAAGGCGGGCAGATTTTCGAAACCATGCCGGATGGGCGGACGGCCCCTTGGGCAACCATTACCGAGTGGCAGCAGGGGGAGCGGCTGTCCTTCGACTGGTATGTTGGCCGCGACCGGGAGGATGCAACGCAGGTGCAGGTCAGCTTCACGCCAGACGGCACGGGCACGCGGGTCGAGCTGATCCATGACGGGTTCGACAGGCTTGGCAGTGAGGCCGAAACCGCTTGTGCAAACTACAACACCGGTTGGGACCATGTGCTTGGCGCGTGCTACGGCACGCGCTGCCAAAAACAAGCGGCCTGAGATTGGAGGTCAGGCGCGGGATCGGGGTCTCAATCCGCAGAGAGCGCCCATGACCGACAGATAGGACCGCAAACCGGCGTCCAGAGCGCCCGCATCGGGCGACGGGCCGCCCCCAACTATTCCCGACCAAGCGGTTGACAATTCCTTCCGGGACGGGCCCGATGGCGGGCGGGGAGGATCCATCGACATGAGCGATATCGTGCAGATCGAACGGGTGGGATCGGTGGCGCTGATCGCGCTCAACAACCCGCCGGTGAACGCAGCGAGCCAGGCGCTTCGCCAAGGTCTTTGGGACGCGATTGAGACGGTGGAGCAAGAGCCCGGGATCGAGGTGATCGCGCTTTGCGGCGCGGGGCGCAGCTTCATTGCCGGCGCCGATATCCGCGAATTTGGCAAGCCGCCCGCGGACCCTTGGTTGCCTGCGCTTTGCAACCGGATTGAGGCTTGTACAAAGCCGGTTCTCTCCATCCTCCACGGCGCGGCTTTGGGCGGCGGGTTGGAGGTCGCGCTGGCGACCCATGCGCGGATTGCGGTGCCGGGCCTCTCCCTTGGCTTTCCCGAAGTGACGCTTGGTATCCTCCCCGGCGCGGGCGGCACACAACGGGCACCGCGGCTGACCGGCATCAAACCGGCGCTTGACCTGATCACCACGGGCCGCCGGATCGGCGCCGAGGCGGCGCTGGAGTTGGGCCTTGTTGACCGTGTTACGGACGGCGCCCCCCGTGACCTCGCCCTTGCCGCGGCTGAGGAGGTGCGGGCGGGCAGCTTGGCTACACGGCGGACCGGCACACTCCCCACCCAACCGGACAACGCGGCCCTGTCGGACACCACAGACCACCTGGCCCAAACCCAATCCCACCTTTTTGCACCCCATAAATGTGTGGAGGCCGTGGCCGCCAGCACCCTACCCTTGGAGGATGGCCTCGCCCGCGAACGCGCGCTGTTCCAAGAGTGCATGGACAGCCCTGAGCGCGCCGGATTGATCCACGCTTTCTTCGCCGAACGCGCCGTCGCCAAGATCCCCGAGGCGAGTGCCACCCCGCGCAAGATCGAGCGGATCGGCATTGTCGGGGCCGGGACCATGGGGGCAGGCATCGCGACGGCCTGCCTTCTGGCGGGGTTTCCCGTCACCCTGATTGAGCAGACGCCCGAGGCCCTCGCCCGCGGTCTTGGCACGATCGAATCTAATCTCGACGGCGCCGAAAAGCGCGGGAAGCTCACGCCCGAAGGCCGCGCGGCGCTGCAGCTCACGTCATCAACCGAGATGAGCGCGCTGACCTGCGTTGACCTGGTGATCGAGGCGGTTTTTGAAGACATGGATGTCAAGAAACAGGTGATCGACGCGATTGAGGCGGCCTGCCCCGGCGCGATCATCGCCACCAACACCTCTTATCTCGACGTGAACGAAATTGCCTCGGTCACCGGCTTCCCGGAAGACGTGATTGGCCTCCATTTCTTCTCACCCGCCCATGTGATGCGCCTCTTGGAGGTGGTTGTGGGCGCTGAGACCAAGCCCGAGGTGACGGCGACCGCCTTTGCCCTGGCCAAACGCCTGAGAAAGATCGCCGTGCGCGCCGGGGTCTGTGATGGGTTCATCGGCAACCGGATCATGAACCACTACCGGAAAGCCGCCGATTACCTGATGCTGGACGGCGCGAGCCCGTGGGAGATCGACGCCGCGATCCGCGCGTACGGCTTTGCCATGGGGCCGTTTCAGACCTCCGACCTCGCCGGGCTGGATATT
>JANQNZ010000127.1 GCA_028279315.1 Rhodophyticola sp.
GATCACCCGCCACCATCGCCGCCTCCACATTCTCGCGCTGCTCCCGGGCCAGCGCGCCGTGATGGATTCCGATGGGCAGATCCTCATCATTGGCAAGCCAGAGGGCGTGGAAGAAAATCTCGGCCTGGGCGCGGGTGTTGTGGAAGATGAGCGTGGTTTTGTGGCGTTTCACCTCGTCGAGGACCGCCGGGATCGCATACCGCCCGCCGCCGCCGGACCAAGGCGGATACTCCTCCGTTTCCAGCATGGCGATATCGGGGTCGGGGCCGGGATCGGCTTGCAGAATCTGGCAAGGGTCGGGATGGCGGGCGAGGATGCGGGCGATGGCGGGCGGGTCCTCAACCGTGGCGGACAGGCCCACGCGGCGGAGGCCCGGGGCGAGCGTGGAGAGCCGCGAGAGGGCGAGCATCAACTGGTCGCCGCGCTTGGACTCCGCCAGGGCGTGGATTTCGTCGACCACCACACGTTGGAGCCCTTCAAACATCCGGCCCGCGTCTTCGTAGGAGATCAGCAGCGCCAGGCTTTCCGGGGTGGTCAGAAGGATATGGGGCGGGTCCGCGCGTTGACGTTTCTTCTGGGTCTGGGTGGTGTCGCCCGTCCGGTCTTCGATGCGGATCGGCAGGCCGATTTCCTCCACGGGCGTCCGCAAATTGCGTTTGATATCCGCCGCCAGCGCCTTCAGGGGCGAGACATAAAGCGTGTGCAGCCCCTGATGCTTGCCATCGGCAAGTTCCGCCAAGGTGGGCAAAAACCCCGCCATGGTTTTGCCCCCGCCCGTGGGCGCGATGAGAAGCTGGCAAGGCTCTCGCGACAGATCCAGCATCTCTTGCTGATGCGGGTGGATCGTCCAGCCGCGGTTGGTGAACCAGGCGGTGATCTCTGGGGGCAGGGCGGTCATGAGATAGAGATAGCCGTCAGCGCGCATGGGGTCAGCAATTTTGATCGGCGAACCTGCAGATACCCAATTGCGACGAAAGCCGCGCCCGTGCATGGCCGGGGACAGGCGTGCGGAACGGTTGAAGGGTGCGCTTTATCGTAGCCAAGTCATTGTTTCGAAGGATCGTTGCGCGAGGATGACAAAGCGCCTGGCCGCCCGGACGGCCATGCGCGGGCGCGGCGGCTTCGCCTTGTTCCGCGCCTCATCACGCGCTGAAGTCGCGAGTAATGCCAGTGCGCAGATCGATTGCTCGCCTGCTCAGTCCGTCTGCCACCCACTCAGTGAATTATCGCCTCTTGCTTCACATAGAGGTTCTCCCACGCGCGGTCCAACAGGTCGGGGCGCATCTGATAGGGGATGCCCTCAAACTCGCAGATCGCGATCAGCTGGTCGATCAGGAACGGCGCGTGGTAGTTGGCGTAAACGTTGTCCACCGTCGGGTATTTCTTCTTCAGAAGGTGGATCAGGCTTTCCTCGTTCAAGGGGACCTTCTTCTTCCGGGCGACCATGGCGAGGATCTTCAAGAACTCCTCCTGCGTCGGCCCGTCGATCTTCACCTTGAAGAAGATCCGCCGCAGCGCCGCTTGGTCGAACAGCTCATTGGGGTGGAAGTTGGTGGAGAAGACCACAAGCGTGTCGAAGGGTACCTCGAATTTCTCACCCGATTGCAGGGCCAGGATGTCGTACCCAACCTCCATCGGGACGATCCAGCGGTTAATCAGCGCCTGGGGCGGTTCCTCTTGCCGGCCAAGGTCGTCGACGATGAAGACGCCGCCGGAGGCTTTCAGCTGCAGCGAGGCCTGATAGGTCCGGCTGACCGCGTTGTAATTGAGGTCAAGCATCGACAGCATCAATTCACCGCCGGTCATCACCGTTGGCCGTTTGCACAGCAGATAGCGCGTGTCGAACCGGGCCGAGGCGCGGCGCAGGCTGGAGCCTTCGACCTGCGCGACCTCTTCCACGGGCGTGTGCACAATCGGGTCGAAAAGCGTGATGACCTGACCGGCATAGGAAAGCGCGCGGGGGATATAGATCGTGTCACCCATGGCGGCGCGAATACCCTCAGCGATGGAGGATTTCCCGTTCCCCGGCGGGCCATACATCAGAACCGAACGGCCCGAGCCCACAGCGGGCCCAAGCTGATCAATCATGCCGTCGGGCAGGATCAGATGGCCCATGGAGGCCTCCAACATCTCCCGCGTCAGGTTGATGTTGCGGATCGATTGGCGCTTGGTTTGGGTCTTGTAATCCTCAAGCGGCACCGGCATCGCGCCGTAATATTCGGATTGGCTGAGCGCATCGAGGGCGCGGGCCTTGCCCGTATCGGTCAGCTGGAACCCCATCTCAGAGCTGGACGTGGCGTGCATCGTGCCCGTCGCCTGCATCAGGTTCATATCCCGGCACATGTCGATCAGCGCCTGGGTCAGCGTCAGCGGCATCGCGATGGCTTCGGCAATCTCGGTCGCGTGTTCGACGCTTTTGCGGAACATCGTTTTCAGAAGGATGTCGCGCATCATCACCATGGGCAAACCGGTATCGCCCAGTTTGCGCAAGGCCGGCGGTGCGAAGCTTTCGGTGGTCGGCGTTTGAACGTTCATATCTGCCCCTCGTATTCCGCCCCGTTGTGCCAGGGGAATGCGGCGCAAAATGGGCGTCGTGGCGTCAATTCATGGCGTTACGCGGCCCATGTCCATAGACCCAGACCCATGATCAGATAGATGGCGAGGGCGCCCGCCAGGGCGACCCCCATGGGGAACAGTTTGCCCTTGTCCCACGACACCCAATCAGGTGTGGCACGCCTGACGGCGGGCACGCGCGCTGCGCCGCGATGGGTCAGCCAGGACCCAAGCAGAACCAGCGAGAACAACAGCAAGAAGAACAAAAGATCGCCCGGCGCGATGAAAGGCGCCATGACGGCGGCAAACTTCGCGTCGCCCGCGCCCACCATCCCCAGAGACGAGATAATGAAGCCCGCAAAGAGCACAACGGCCAATTGCAGAAGCCGCGTGCCATAGGCGTCAAGCGGCAGGATAAAGAAACCAACGACCAGGAAGACCGCGCCCAGGGCCAGAACGGCCGTATTGGGGATCCGCATCTCGCTGAGGTCTTTCCAAGCGACATAGATGCAGATCGGCAGCACGAAGGGCAGAAACCACGCGGCTTCCGCAAAAGTCAAAGACAGCGTCATCAGTTCCGAACCTCGGTCTCAAGCGCCCGGAGCGAGCGGACGGCGGCGTCAAAATGTTGGGGGTGCGTATCGATGGCTTCCGCCAAAAGGCCACGGCCCACATCGACCTCGCCTTGGCGGATCGCGGCAAGTGCTGCGGTATGCAGAAGCTGTGCCCGTTCGATCTGGGTCATCTGAATAAGCGGCATGGAATACTGACCCCGCGCGGCGCGGGCCAGGACCAGATTGTTCTTGGCGGTGAAGAGGTCGGGGTCATAGCTGATGGCTTCGGTGAAGAGGCGCTCAGCCGCCTCATGGTCGCCGCGCGTCAGCTTGGAGAAGCCCCAGTTGTTCAGAACACCCGCGGGGCGGGTGGTCAGGCCCACGGCGGTTTCATAGAAACTGTCGGCGCGGTCCCATTCCTGGTTGCTGTCTGCAACCATTGCCTCGACACGGTACCGATCGAAGGTCTCGAAGGTGGGCGGCACAAGGTCCAGCTGCGCTTCGGCCTCATCCCAATTGCCATCGCGGATCAATGCACCGGCGTAATCCACCCTATCCTGTTCGGTGCCTTCGGGGCCTGTGACCACCTCGCGCCAGATCGGGACCGCTTCGGTTGCGCGACCGGCGCGGACCAGGCTATGGGCCAGCCCGCGCTTCAGATCCACCCGATCGGGGTTTTCGCGCGTCGCGCGGCGGAAATAAGAGACCGCCTCATCAGGATCGGCGACCGTCAGCATGATATCGTTGAGATTGGTTTCGTCGATGACGTTCATCGCGTCCATCGCGCGGTCGACATCGGCACCGTCTGAGTTTCCACAGGCGGCAAGACCAAGGGCTGTGGCGAATGCCAAGCTAACCCGGACCATCATGGGCATTGGCGACCTCATAACTGCTCGATCGCTATGATCACGGCGCCGCTTGCAGGATGTAGAACCCCCCGCCCCGCCGCGCCAGGTCATAGCGGTTATCATTGTTTTCGGGAGTATAGACGGAATTCTCCATTCGCGCGATAGAAAGCCTCAAATTCTCGCGAATGGAGTCCGATTGGCCACTATCTAAGGCAAAAGCGTGCTGAAAGACACGCCGGGCTTCGCCATATTCGCCGCGCTCCATCAGAACGACGCCGAGATTGTTCCAGGCGCGCGGGTCATCGGGGGAGAGTTCCACGGCGCTGCGAAGTTGATCTTCGGCTTGACCAAGACGCCCCAGATGCAGATTGGCAGAGCCAAGCGCCATCGGCAGTTCCTCAGCCGTCGCATCGCCCTCAGCCGCTGCCCTTAGATAGGCGCGCAGGGCCAGCTCATACTCGCCCGCCTCCATCAGCCGGTGGCCGACAAGCATGCCGTCAACCGAGTTTCGCAGCACATGGGTGCCGGGTGGGGCCGCTGGCCCCTGTCTGTCATGTCCGAACAATCCGGGTTCCTGCTGGGCGCCGCAGGCCGCGAGCCCCAGACAGGTGGTGAAGATGATGAGCCCCCGCATCAATGTCCTCCTTGATGGTCTTAGAACCCTCCGCCGCCGCCGAGGTTCTGGGCGATCCCGTAAACCGACGGCCCGATCAGGATGATC
>JANQNZ010000161.1 GCA_028279315.1 Rhodophyticola sp.
GGGGGTCACCGCATCGATGGGCAACGGCCTTCGCACCTCGGTGCAGTTGGCGTTTTTTGGCCTGGCCTTTTTCGCGCTTCGCGAGATGTTCGTCCGCTCAGCCGATCTGCAATATCGCGGCGCGGGGGAGGCGGTGACAGCCGCGTTGAACCTGTTCTTGGAGTATTTCTGGCAGATGCAGACGGTGCCGGTGCTGGTGACCCTTCTGGTTGGCGGGCTTCTGGGTGGGTTTGCGGCCGAAATCGCGGCGCGGCGGTGGCGATAAGGTCGCGCCCTTCATGACCCCACTTTTTTTCTATGGCACGCTTTGCCACGCGCCGCTTCTGCGTTTGGTCCTCGATCGCGAGGCCGAAACAACGCCCGCGCGGCTTGACGGGTATCAGGTGCGATGGGCCGCGGGGGAGAGCTTTCCGATTTTGCGGGAGGCCGAAGCGGGGCAGATCGACGGCATCCTCCTGCGTGACGCAACATCGGAAGATCGCGCCCGGCTTGATCATTACGAAGGGGCGTTCGACTACGCCGTGCTGCCGGTGTCGGTGGAGACCGAGGCAGGCGTGGAAGCAGCAGAAGTTTACCGCCCGCAGCCCGGGCGCTGGCCTGTGGGCCAGGCCTGGGATTTGCAGGATTGGGTGCGGGATTGGGGGGCGCTGACGCTTGAGGCCGCTGAGGAAGTGATGGCCCATTACGGACGGCCCGAGGCGGCGGGGCTGGGCCGGCGGTTCCACATGGTGCGGTCGCGGGCGCAATCGCGGCTGAGGGCCGCGGATTGGGATCGGAGCCGCACGATCTCCAGTGACTTCTCGGCCGAGGATGTGGCCCTTGAGGGTTTCTCGCGGCCCTATCTTGGCTTCTTCACGCTTGAGGAACACCGCCTCCGCCATCGCCGCTTTGACGGGTCCTGGACAGACCCCGCGGATCGGGCTGTTTTTCGCGCCGCCGATGCGGTGACGGTTCTGCCTTATGACCCTGTCCGTGACGCGGTGCTTCTGATCGAACAGCTCCGGGTTGCGGCCTACGCCCATGGCGATCCGCATCCTTGGCTGATTGAGCCCATCGCGGGCATTGTCGATGCGGGCGAGACCTATGAGATGACGGCACGCCGCGAGGCGGAGGAGGAGGCTGGCATCTCCATCGGCGCGCTACATCAGATCGGGCGCTATTACCCAAGCCCCGGCGCGGTGGCCCAAGTGCTGATCTCCTATCTCGGGATCACCGATTTGCCCGATGATCTGCCCGGGCAGGGCGGGCTGCAAAGCGAAGGCGAGGATATCCGCAGCATCCGCGTCAGCTTCGATCAGGCGATGGAGATGGTGCAATCGGGGGAGATCGCGGTGGCGCCTCTGATCATCAGCTTGCAATGGCTGGCCTTGAACCGCGATCGCCTGCGCGGGCGCACGGTCACCGCTTGAGTTTGCGCCACGGCCCCCCTATCCCTGAGGGACCAACAAGATGGGGTGGGGAGCAGGCGAAATGACCATTCACAAAGACCTGGCCGCAGCGATTGGAAACACGCCGCTCATTCGGCTGAACGCGGTTAGCGAGGCGACCGGGTGTGAGATCCTGGGCAAGGCGGAATTCATGAACCCCGGCCAATCGGTGAAGGACCGGGCGGCGCTGTTCATCATCCGCCAAGCGGTGGAAAGCGGCGCGCTGCGCCCTGGCGGCACGATTGTGGAGGGCACGGCGGGCAATACCGGGATCGGCCTGGCGCTAGTTGGCGCCTCGATGGGGTTCAAGACGGTGATTGTGATCCCCGAGACGCAGAGCCAGGAGAAGAAGGATATGCTGCGCCTGGCGGGGGCCGAATTGGTGCAAGTGCCCGCGGTGCCGTACAAGAACCCG
Organism: Rhodophyticola sp.; assembly: GCA_028279315.1. GTDB lineage: Bacteria > Pseudomonadota > Alphaproteobacteria > Rhodobacterales > Rhodobacteraceae > Rhodophyticola. Next base: position 1,843 of record JANQNZ010000161.1, read on the forward strand.
AACAACTATGTGCGCTATTCCGAGCGGCTGGCCGAGCGCTTGAATCAGGCCCGGCCCGAAGGCGCGATCTGGGCCAATCAGTTTGACAATGTGGCCAACCGGCAGGCCCATATCGACGGGACCGGCCCTGAGATTTGGGACCAGACGGGCGGCGCGGTGAATGGCTTTGTCTCGGCTGTGGGCACGGGTGGCACGCTCGCAGGCGTCGGCATGGCGCTGCAACCCAAAGGGGTAGCGATTGGTCTGGCGGATCCGGAAGGTTCCGCGATCCACAGCTTCTACACCACGGGGGAGTTCAAGGCCGAGGGCGGCTCGATCACCGAAGGGATTGGCCAGGGGCGGGAGACCGCGAACCTGGCGGGCTTCAAGCCCGATCACAGTTTCAAAATCCCCGATACCGAGGCGCTGCCTTACGTCTTCGGCCTTCTGGCGGATGAGGGGCTGTGTCTGGGCGGCTCGTCGGGCATCAATATCGCCGGTGCCGTTCGGATGGCCCGCGCGATGGGGCCGGGGCATACAATTGTGACGATCCTCTGCGACTATGGCACGCGGTATCAATCGAAGCTCTTCAATCCGGAATTCCTGCGCGAGAAGGACCTGCCCGTCCCTGATTGGCTGTCCCGCCCGCCCGCGGATTTGCCGAGCGTCTTTGAATGATCGGACGTTTGCGCCAGCTCCTCCTTTCGGTCCTGGTTCTTCTGGCCGTCGCCGTTGGCGCAGCGGCGCAGGAGGAACCGGATTACGAGACTTGGGAAGGTGTGGCCGCGCGTGCCGAGCGGGTGATCGATGGCGATCGCGCCTCCGATGCCGCGTTAGAGACGCTGCGAACGCAACTGGTCGAATGGCGCGCAGTCTTCGAAGACGGCCAAGGCATCAATGCGCCCCGGATCGAAAGTCTGATGGCCCAGATCAACGCGCTGGGGCCTGCGCCCGAGGACGGCGCCAGCGAACCCGACGCGATTGCAGCGCAGCGCGCGGCGCTGAATGACCGCTTGGCAGAGGCGGAGGCGCCCGTCCTTCGCGCCGAGGCCGAGTATCAACGTGTCCAAGGCCTGATCGGCGAGATTGACGATGTCTTGGTCGAACGGCTGGCGGGCGCGCTTTTCACCCTTGGCCCATCGCCCTTGAACCCCACCCATTGGCCCGAGGCGGTGGCGGCGGTTCAATCCTGGAGAGGCGGCTTAGTGTCGGAGCTGCGGCAGCTCACGACCTCAGAGATTTATCAGGCCGAGTTTCAGTCGAATATCCCGGTGATCCTGGTCTATCTGGTGGCCGCGCTTTTGTTCCTTGCGCGGGGCTGGCGTTGGGTTGGGCGCGCCATGGCGCCCGCAATTGCGCGGGAAGAGACCTCTCCGGCCGCGCGGCTCGCGCTTTTCTTCCTATCGCTTCTGCAGGCAGTGATGCCGATCCTTGGGATCGCGGCGATCCAGGCCGCGGCGGAAGCCACTGGTTTTGTGGGCTTGCGCGGATCGGTCTTTGTCGGGCTTTGGACCGATCTGGCAATCATCGTGATGGTGACGGTTTGGTTGGGCCGCCAAGTCTTCCCGGCGCGGGAAACGGCAGTCCGGCCCCTAAACCTAACCGCGGCGCAACGGTTCCAGGGCCGTTGGGCGGCCATTGCCATTGGGGTTGTGATTGCGGCGGGCACGGTGCTTGACGAGGCGGCGGCTGCCGAGGGGTTCAGTGAAGCCGCGCGCCTGACGCTCTTCTTCCCGATTGTGCTGGTGCTGGGGCTTCTGCTCCTCCGGATTGGGCGGCTTTTGGTGCTGCATGTCGCCCGCGCCTCGGAAGACCAGGAAGAGACGGGCGTCTATCTGCAAATCCTGCGATTTGTCGGCTGGGCCACGATGGCGATGGCCATCATGGGCCCGACGCTGGCCGCCATCGGCTATTACACCGCTGGGATCACCTTTCTTCTGCCGGTCATCTCCAGCCTCGCGCTTCTGGCCTTTGTGCGCATCCTGCAACGGCTGGTCGCCAATCTCTACGGCGCGCTCACTGGCAAACGCGAGGGGTTGGAAGAGGCGCTGACGCCGACATTGATCGGCTTTGTTCTTGCGCTTCTCTCGCTGCCTATTTTCGCGCTCATCTGGGGCGTACGGCCTGCGCAATTGGCCGATATGTGGCGGCAGGTGGT
>JANQNZ010000156.1 GCA_028279315.1 Rhodophyticola sp.
GGCTGATGGAAGAGGCGGGGTATACGGTTGAGGATGGGGTGATGACGGGGCCGGATGGGGAACCCTTCAGCTTCGAGCTTCTTCTGCAAACCGGGTCCTCGGAGAACCAATCGATCATCAATATCTATGTCGAGGCGCTGTCGCGGATGGGGATCACGCCGCGCGTGGATACGGTCGACAGCGCGCAATATCGCGAACGCACCGACGCGTTTGATTTCGACATGACCTATTACACGCGCGGGTTATCGCTCAGCCCGGGGAACGAGCAACGGCTTTACTGGGGCTGTCAAATGGCCGAGACGGAGGGCAGCCGGAACCTGATGGGGGTTTGCCATCCAGCCATCGAGGCGATGATCGAGTGGATGCTGACCTCGCCAGATCAGGCGGAGTATCGGGCGGCGGTCCGGGCGCTCGACCGGGTGCTGACCTCAGGCCGTTATGTAATCCCGATCTGGCATAACCCGGTGTCGCGGATCGCCCATGTGCGGGAGTTGCAGTACCCCGAGCGGTTGCCGATTTATGGGGACTTCCTGGGGTTCCAGCCGGATGTGTGGTGGTTTGAGGCGGAGTAGGGGCGCGAACCGGCGGCGCCGAAAAAGGCCAATCGCAAGCGCAACGTAAAGCCGGACATCGACAGGCCGTGGGCTGGCGATCCTCCTGTTGAGCGAGCGCGCTTAATGGCTGCCAAACCCCTCCTCACTCCGATCTCAGCACCAGGACCAACCAAATCGCCAGACCGCCCGGGCGGCCTGTCGATGCCCGGCGCCTTCGGCGCACTATTCGGGCAGGGGATGTAGAAAGACGTTTGTTCGACAGGGCGCAGCAGGTCTTCAGCGGCGTCTATTCCGCCGCGTCTTGCCTCGGCGCCTCGAGCACCTGAGGCTCCTTCGTCGGATCGTCCGGGTTCGGGTAAACCAGCCCCGCCGAGATCACCAATTTCGCCGCATCCTCCACCGTCATGTCGAGGACGGTCACATCCTCTCGCGGCACAAACAGCAGAAAGCCTGAGGTCGGGTTCGGCGTTGTCGGCATGAAGATCGAGACGACATCATGGGCGGTCTTGGCCTGCACCTCTCCCTTGGCATTGGTAGAGATGAACGCAATCGCCCAAATCCCTTTGCGCGGATATTGCACCAGGCAGGCTTTGTCGAAGTTCCGCTCGCCTTGGCTCATCACCGTATCGACGATCTGTTTCAGGCCCGAATAGATCGTCCGCACACCCGGGATCGACAGCACCAGCTGATCGGCCCATTTGATCATCGACCGGCCGATTAGCCCTTTGGCGATCCAACCGACAATGAACGTGAAGACCAGGAAGGTGGCAACGCCAAGCCCGCGAATATCGATCGTGATACCGGTATACTCTTGGATCAGCGTCACGGGGTTATAGGCGCCGGGGATCAGCGGCAGGACCCAGGAATCGATCCAGCCGACCACGGTCCAGATCAGCCAAGCGGTCAATCCAATGGGCGCAATCACCGCCAACCCGGCCAGAAAATTGGTCCGGAGCGATCCAAAGAAGCCGCGCTTCGGCGGCGGCGGGGTTTCAGGCAGTTGCATCCTACGGGGCCGTCTTGGGTGCTGCGCTGTTCTTATGTAGGCGCCGGGTGCGAATCGCACAAGCGGTGCTTGGGCGCAAGGAAGGGGGTTACGGGGGCTTGCACAAAGCCTGAGCAATTTCAGCGGCCAGGCGGGCATTGTTGCGCACCAGGGCGATATTGGCGGTGAGTGTCGCGCCCTCGGTCAACTCATAGAGGCGCTGCAAAAGGAAGGGCGTGACGTCTTTGCCAGAAATCCCGCTTGCCTCGGCCTCCGCTTGAGCCTGTGCAATGAGCGGGGCCAGCATCTCTCGGCTCAGCTCATCAACTTCCGGGATGGGGTTGGCGATAAGTTGGCCGCCCGGCAACTCCAGATCGCGGCGGGTGCGATGCGCGGCAGCGATTTGCGCGGGATTGTCCAGGCGCAGCGGTGCGGGCAGGCCGCTGTCACGGGACCAGAAGGCCGGGAAAGCGTCTTGGCCAACGGAGATGACCGGCACGCCGTAGGTCTCCAGCACTTCCAGTGTCTTCGGTAGATCGAGGATGGC
>JANQNZ010000175.1 GCA_028279315.1 Rhodophyticola sp.
TTCCGCCTTGGGCCCGATTTGGCCGCGCGCCACCGCGTGATTGCGTTCGACCGGCCGGGTCTTGGTCTGTCGGATGGCTTGGGCCGGGGACGGGAAAGCCCCAGTGATCAGGCCGCGGTTCTGTCTGAAGCCGCCGCCATGCTTGGCGTCGAGCGCGCGGTGATTGTCGGCCATTCCTATGGCGGCGCGGTGGCCCTGGCTTGGGCTTTGGAGCATCCGGATCAGGTGGCGGCTGTTGTCTCGCTTGCGGGCGCCGTGCAGCCTTGGGAGGGCGGGCTTGAGGCTTTCTATCCCCTCACCGCCTCCCGCCTTGGCGGGATCACCCTTGTGCCCCTCATCGCCAATCTGACCCCGCGCCGGGTGGCCGCGAACGCGGTCCGAAGCATATTTGATCCCGACCCCGTGCCCGAGGGCTATATCGCCCATGTGCGGCCCGAGTTAACCCTGCAAAGCCCGGTTCTGCGCGCCAATGGCCGCCAGGTGAATACGCTTCTGGGTCACGTCACGGAGATGGTACCGCGCTATCCCACCCTCTCTCTCCCGGTCGAAATCCTGCATGGGACGAAAGACGATACCGTGCCGCTTGCCACCCATTCCGAGCCGCTTGCGGCCCAGGTCTCGGGCGCGAATCTGGTGGTTTTGGAGGGCGTTGGGCACATGCCGCACCATGCCAACCCCGAAGCCACAATCGCCGCCATTGACCGTGCGGCAACCCGCGCCGGATTGCGTTAACGCGCCCCCGAGGTCATATTACCTTCAACAGACAAGGAAAAATCCGAGGCGGCGCATGAGCAAACCGTTCGATGGCGCGATCAGCAAATTCTACCGCGACGAGGCGCCGGATACCGTGCGCGCGGCCATCGACGGGGCCGAAAAGGGCCAGATGCTGGACCCGCATTATCCTTATGACGCGCGGATGGACAAAAAGGCCTATGAGGCCGATCTGGCCGCGCTGCAAATCGAGTTGGTGAAATGCCATGCCTGGGTCCGCGATACCGGGCAGCGGATTGCGGTGGTGTTTGAAGGCCGGGATGCCGCGGGCAAAGGCGGGTCGATCAAACGGGTGCGTGAGAACCTGAACCCCCGCGTGGCCAGCGTCGTCGCGCTGTCGAAACCAACCGACCGGGAAACCCGGCAATGGTATTTCCAACGTTATATCCATCACCTACCCGCCGCGGGCGAAATCCGGCTTTTCGACCGCTCTTGGTATAATCGCGGCGTGGTCGAACACGTGTTTGGCTTCTGCACCCCAGAGCAGCGTGACGTGTTCTTCCACCAACTGCCCGATTTCGAGAAGATGATGGTGGCTGACGGCATTCACCTGGTGAAGCTTTGGTTGAACGTGGGCCGGGCGGAGCAATTGCGCCGCTTCCTCGCCCGCGAAGGCGATCCGCTGAAACAGTGGAAGCTAAGCTGGATCGATGTGGAAGGCCTGAAGAAATGGGACGCCTACTCCGATGCGATTGGCGAGACCTTGAGCCTGGGCCACACGGCGGATGCACCTTGGACGGTAATCCGGTCCGACGATAAGCGCCGCGCGCGGTTGGCGGTGATCCGGCAGATTCTTGCAGGGCTGCCTTATGCCGGGCGGAAGGACAAGGTTGTCGCCCGCCCCGATCCCGCGATCTGCGGGGGCCCTGAGATGTGGGCCGATCGCGCCTATGCCTAAACGCGGCTATCACCATGGCAATTTGCGCCAGGCCTTGGTTGAGGCGGCGCTAAAGCTGATCGAGGAGAAAGGCCCGACCGGGTTTACTTTGTCAGAGGCGGCCAAGAATGCGGGCGTGACGCCCGCCGCTGTCTATCGCCATTTCGAAGGCCGCGAGGATCTGATCATCGAGGCCGCGCGCCAAGGCCATGAGATTTTCGCCGATCTGATGGAGTATGCGTTCAACAATGGCGAGCCCACAGCCTTAAAGGCGTTTGAAGCCACGGGCCGCGCCTATCTCGCCTTCGCGCGCAAATACCCTGGCCATTACATGGCAATGTTCGAAAGCGGTATCTCGATGCAAGCGACGCCCGAGCTAGCCGCCGCCGCAACCCGATCCCGTTCGATCCTGGAACGGGCGGCAGAGGCACTGTCAGAGCATATCCCGCCTGGCAAACGCCCGCCGCCGTCGATGTTCAGTGCCCATATTTGGGCTTTGAGCCACGGGGTCGTGGAGCTCTTCGCGCGCGGGCGTCCGGGCGGCAATGCCCCCTTTCCGCCGGAGGATTTGCTGGAGGCGGGGATTGGGATTTATCTGCGTGGATTGGGGCTGATCACGCCGGATCAATGAGCGTCTTTGCATATGGGATCCGGTGGATGCCTCCGGCGGCCATATTTATGGGATAGAGAAGAGCAGAAGCCGCGTTACTCTGCGGCCTCGGTCAGCAGAGGGCCCCCGGCGCGGAAGGCCGCGAGGAGGTCAGAACGCTCCGCCGCGGCTTTCTGGGCGTTTTCCTCTTTGACCGGGCCGAAGCCGCGGATTTTGAGCGGTAGCTCGGCCAGGGCCACGGCGATGTCCAAGGTATCTCCCGTGACTTTGGGCAGGATTTCGGCCATGTCGCCTTCGTATTCTTTGATCAATGCGCGCTCCATGCGGCGTTCGGCGGTATAGCCAAACGGGTTGAACGGCGTGCCGCGCAAGGGTTTTAGCCGCGCAAGCGGTCCGTAGGCCCGTGCGATCCAAGGGCCGAAATTGCGTTTCTTCGGGCGGCCCATTGCGTCTTTGCCGGGAAGGAGCGGCGGGGCGAGGTGATAGGTGACGCGCAAATCGCCGTCGAACACCTCCCGCACTTTGGCCTCGGTCTCTAGATGCAGTCGCGCGACCTCAAATTCGTCCTTATAAGCCAAGAGCTTATGGTAGCCCCTCGCCACCGCCTCTTTAAGGCGGGGATCAGTGACACTCTCGACCAATTTGCGATAGCGTTTGGCCAGACGGGCGTTTTGATACTTGGTCAGGTGGTCGGTGCGGAAGGCGATCTTCTCCTCCAGGCTTTTGGGTTTCTCAACCACCGTCGGCGTCAAAAGCGCGGCGGCGGCCTCAGGATTGGCCTCGGCCCACCGACCAATCTCAAAGGCGCGTTTGTTGCGCATGACCGCAGTGCCGTTTAACTCAATCGCGTGGGAGATCGCGTTGTGGCTCAGCGGGATCAGCCCCATCTGCCAGGCGGCGCCAAAGGTGATCATGTTGGAATAGATCGTGTCGCCCATCAGAATGCGGGCCAGTTCCGTGGCATCAAACAGGCTGACGCGATCGCGGAGGCGCGCTTGAAGAGCGACCTCTAGATCTTTGCCAGGAATACGGAATTCCGTGTTGAGCGTGAAGTCTCCGGTGATGATCTCATGGGAATTGACGGCCGCCCCGGTTCGGCCCGTTGTCATCAGCCCCAGGGTTTTCGCACCCGCCGAGACCACCAGATCACCGCCGATCACAGCGTCCGCCTCACCTGTCGCGACACGGATGGCGCTGATGTCCTCAGGCGCATTGGCCAGGCGCAGGTGGATATGGACCGCCCCGCCTTTCTGCGCCAGACCCGCCATCTCAATCATGCCCGCGCCTTTGCCGTCGATCTGGGCGGCCTGCGCGATGATGGCACCGATGGTGACGACGCCTGTCCCGCCGACGCCGGTCACGACCACATTATGGGTGCCGTTGATTTCCGGCAGCATCGGCTCCGGCAGATCGCCGATCTCGACCTCAGCGGTGGCCTGTTTCTTCACCTCCGCCCCTTCGACGGTCACGAAACTGGGGCAGAAGCCTTTGACGCAGGAAAAATCCTTGTTGCAGGTCGACTGATCGATGGCGCGCTTCCGGCCCAACTCTGTCTCCACCGGGACAATCGACACACAATTCGACTGCACGCCGCAATCGCCGCAGCCTTCGCAAATATCGGTGTTGATGAAGACCCGCTTGTCGATATCGGGGAACGTCCCGCGCTTGCGGCGGCGGCGTTTCTCAGCCGCGCAGGTCTGCACATAGATGATGGCCGAGACGCCCTTGAGCGTCTGGAACCGCTCTTGCACGGCCATCAGCTCGTCCCGCGTATGCCGTGCGAGCCCGCCCGGGAAGGCCGAAAAGTCGATCTCTTCCTTTGGGTCATAGATCAGCGCGATGTTCTCGACCCCCATCGCTTTCACCTCATGGGCGATGCGCGCGGGGTCCAAATCCCCCTCATTATGCTGGCCGCCGGTCATCGCGACGGCGTCGTTGAAAAGGATCTTATAGGTGATGTTGGTGCCTGCGGCCAACGCCGCGCGGATCGCCAGAATGCCGGAGTGGTTATAGGTCCCCTCGCCCAGGTTCTGGAAGATATGGTTACGGGTGGAAAACGGCGCCTCCCCCACCCAGTTCACGCCTTCGCCGCCCATATGGGTGTAAGCCTCGGTTGAGCGGTCCATCCATTTCGCCATGAAGTGGCAGCCGATCCCGGCGCCAGCGCGGCTGCCATCGGGCACTTTGGTTGACGTGTTATGGGGGCAGCCGGAGCAGAACCAAGGCGTCCGCTGCGCGAGATCAGGGGCGTTATCGGCGCGTTGGGCTTCGACGATCTTCTCGATCCCCGCCTCAATCCGGTCGGTGCGGCGGCCTTCCTCGATCAGGATGTCACCAAGCTTTTTCGCGATATCGAGCGGGTCGAGCGCGTAATGTGACGGAAACAGAACTGGGCCGTCGCCGCCTTTTTTATAGCCATAGACCCGGCGACCTCTGCGGTCGTCGAAAATCGCCTCTTTGATCTGAACCTCGATCAGCTTGCGTTTCTCCTCAACCACCACGATCAGATCCAGCCCCTCGGCCCACGCATGCACACCTTTCATGTCGATGGGCCAGGTTTGCGCGATCTTATAGGTGGTGAGGCCAAGGCGTTCGGCTTCGGCGTCATCAATCCCCAGAAGCTCCAGAGCATGGACGAGGTCGAGCCAGTTTTTCCCCGCGGCCACAAAGCCAATCTTAGCGCCGGGCCTGCCATGCACGCGCTTGTCCATGCGGTTGGCGTGGGAGAAGGCTTCTGCGGCAAAGCGCTTGTATTCCAGCAGGCGTTTTTCCTGGTCGATCCAATGATCGTTCAGGCGGATATTGAGGCCGCCAGGCGGCATCTCAAACTCAGGCGGCACGAACTGCATCCGATCCGGGCGGCCATCGACGACAGCGGTGGATTCAACGGTGTCCTTCATGACTTTGAGGCCCACCCAGACCCCGGCAAACCGGCTAAGCGCAAAGCCGTAATGGCCGAAATCGAGAATCTCCTGAACGCCCGCAGGGCTCATGACCGGCATATGCACATCCACCATCGCCCAATCGGATTGGTGGCAGGTGGTGGAGCTTTCCCCGGTATGATCGTCCCCCATGGCCATTAGCACCCCACCATGAGGCGAGGTGCCCGCCATATTCACATGGCGCATGGCATCGCCCGAGCGGTCAACGCCAGGGCCTTTGCCATACCAAAGGCCAAAGACCCCGTCATACTTGCCTTCGCCCCTGAGTTCGGCCTGTTGCGTCCCCCAAAGGGCCGTGGCGGCGAGGTCTTCATTGAGACCCGGCTGAAACCGGATATCCGCGGCGTCGAGATGGGATTTGGCGCGGGCCATCTGGAGATCAACGGCGCCCAAGGGTGACCCGCGATAGCCGGTCACATAGCCGCCTGTATTGAGGCCGGCCTGCGCGTCCCGCGCCTTCTGGGCAATCATCAGCCGGACAAGGGCTTGGGTCCCGTTCAACAGCACCGGCGATTTTGTAAGATCGAAGCGGTCTTCCAGTGAAACCTGCGCTCCGCCCATCCGATCCTCCCCAGATTAAGATGCCGCCCTCTCCATATAGGTCAAAAATGCTGACCTGAAAAGCCCTGTTCTTCTCCGCAGCGCGGCAATTAAGCGTTGATCGGTGTCCCAGAGCCGTTATCTCTCTCGCAAGCGCTGTGGACATGGCGCGGATTATCTGGAGACGGGACCATGGATTGGGACAAGCTGCGCATCTTTCATGCCGTCGCGGATGCGGGCAGCCTGACCCATGCGGGCGATGCGCTGCACTTAAGCCAATCGGCCGTGTCCCGGCAGATCCGCGCCCTGGAGGAAAGCCTCAACACCACGCTTTTCCACCGCCACGCCCGCGGGCTGATCCTGACCGAACAGGGTGAATTGTTGTTCGACGCGACGAAATCCATGACCAAACGGCTCGACGCCGCCTCGGCCCGTATCCGCGACAGTGAGGAAGAAGTGTTTGGCGAGCTGCGCGTGACCACCACCATTGGCTTCGGCTCTCTCTGGCTCGCCCCTCGCCTGCCCGCGCTCTACGAGAAATACCCCAACTTGAAGATCGATCTGATGTTGGAAGAGCGGCTCCTAGACCTCCCCATGCGGGAGGCCGATGTGGCGATCCGGATGAAGGAGCCGTCCCAAGCCGATCTGATCCGCCGCCGCCTGATGACGATCAACATGCGCCTCTACGCCTCGCCCCGGTACCTGGCCGAGAACGGGACGCCCGCGGATCTCAACAACCTCAGCAACCACCGTCTGATCAGCCAGAATGTGCAAAGCGCCCAGGTCAGCGCAGGGGCGCAGTTGGTGCGTGAGCTGATGACCTACGACATTGGCAGCTTTTTGACCGTGAATAACTATTTTGGCGTGTTGCAGGGCGTCATTCATGATCTGGGGATTGGTGTATTGCCAGATTACCTGACCCAAGACTTCCCGGAATTGGTCCATGTCCTGCCCCAGGTCGCCTCCAACGAAGTCCCGGTTTTCTTGGCCTATCCTGAGGAGTTACGGCATTCCAAGCGGGTCGAGGTGTTCCGTGATTTCGTGGCCGAAGAGGTCATCGCCTATCGCCGCCAGAAGCGGGATGCAGAGGCCGCGGAGGCAAATTGACCCTGTGGGTTATGCGCCACAGACATAGCAGCATTGCGCCCGCGCAACCGAAAAAGCCTTGATC
>JANQNZ010000186.1 GCA_028279315.1 Rhodophyticola sp.
TGCTGCCTGGGCAAGGTGTCGGTCCAGATCATCGCCATCTGCGCGTCACCACCCGCAGTGCGGGGGCCGCGATAGGGGTTGATCCGGCCATCCTCCCAAGCCGGGCGATAGCCAGCCGGCACACCCGGTTGCACGGGCCGCACGAAGGTTGAGGGGTCCTGCACCCGAGCGGCCGTCGCGGCCTGGGCGACTTGCCCGCCGCCCGTCGAAAACCCGCCCTGAGGCCCGCAGCGCAGGCCGGAGCCCCTGAGATAGCGCTGCGCGATTGGATCAAGGCCCGGACAGGCCGCGGCGATGTCTGTGGTCGGCACGGGCGCGGGCACCGTGCGTGTCGGCGCGGGCCGGGTGGCGACGGGTTCTTGGACAATTGTTGTGGTGGTGCGCGGCTGGACGGCGGCGGTTGTGGTCGGCGCCGGGCGCGCGATCACTTGGCGCGGGGCCGGCTGCGCCGCCGCAACGGTTGTTGTCCGGATTGCGCTGGTTGCGGCGGGGGCTGTCGCTGCTGGCGCCTCGGCGACCCGCGCGCCACCGGTCTGCGACGGTTGATAGCCACACAGCACCTGACGTGCCCTGTTGACCCGCGGCACCCAAGCCGTGTTGCCGCCGAAGCCTGCGCGAATGAAGACGCAGCCGCGGCTGTCGACATATTGGTTTCCGGTGAAGCTCGCTGGCGGTATCTCGGCAGGCGCGCCGACATCGGAGACCGATTGCGCCGCCACAGGCGTGGGCGCACTCACCCCAAGGGCCAATGCCAGGCAAATCGGAAGTGCCGTCAAAGAAAGCCGCATCACATCCCCCAATGCAATTTCGGGAAACTGTGCCGGACGATTGTCGCCAAGTAAAGGACAGAATTGGCTTATTTTGTGCCAAACATCCGATCACCCGCATCCCCTAGTCCTGGGACGATATAGCCTTTCTCATTCAGATGGCTGTCAAGCGCGGCTGTCACAATTGGAACATCGGGGTGCGCCTCTTTCATCCGGGCGACGCCTTCGGGGGCGGCCAAGAGGCAGAGAAAGCGGATGTTTTTGGCCCCGGCCTGTTTCAGAAGATCAATGGCGGCGGCCGAGGAATTGCCCGTTGCCAACATCGGATCAACGGCGATCACCATCCGGTCTTCCAACTCGGTGGGCACTTTGAAGTAGTATTGGACCGGCTCCAACGTCTCTTCGTTGCGGTAGAGCCCGACAAAGCCAACGCGGGCCAGTGGGATCAATTCCAGGATACCATCCAAAAGCCCGTTGCCCGCCCGGAGGATCGAAACCAGGGCCAGTTTCTTGCCCGCCAGAACCGGCGCGTCCATCTCTTGCAGCGGCGTTTCGATGGGTTTCGTTGTCATCGGCAATTCGCGCGTCACCTCATAAGCCAGAAGCTGGCTGATCTCGCGCAGAAGCTGCCGGAAGACGGCGGTGGATGTGCCTTTCTCCCGCATCAGGCTTAGCTTGTGCTGCACCAGCGGGTGATCAACGACGGTGAGGTGATCGAGCATTTATGTCTCCAATCTCTTGGCGATTGCGGCGCGCGTATCCTCATCACAGAACGCGGCGGCGAGCGCGGTTTGGGTAATTTCGGCGAAGACCGCCTCATCCCATCCGAAGGTCTCGGCCAGATGATCATATTCCTGGGTCATGGTCGTGTGAAAGAAGGGCGGATCGTCGGTGGAAACGGTCACCTTCACGCCCGCAGCCCGAAGCCGCTCAATCGGGTGTGCCTCCCAGCTTGGGAAGACGCCCAGAACCACATTGGAGCCGGGGCAGCATTCCAGGACGATCCCGGTTTCCGCCAGATGGTCAACCAGCGCGGGGTCTTCGATGGCCTGGACGCCATGGCCGATGCGCTCCACCCGCAAATCCCGCACCGCGTCCCAGACCGAGGCTGCGCCGCCCCATTCACCCGCATGGGCGGTGATGTGCAGCCCCGCCTCGCGCGCGCAATCGAAGCTCCAGGCGAAGTCTTTGAGTTTCCCGGCCATTTCGTCACCGCCGATCCCGAAGCCACGGATGAAAGCGCCTGCGGTTTCGGCTGCACATATGGCGTTGGGCTTGGCACGCTCCGGCCCGTAATGGCGGATCGGGGTGACGATGCCGCGGAGCGTGATGCCGGCCTCTGCCTCCATCTCTGCCGCGGCGGTTTCGATAGCGGCGAGGTATTCCCGCCAGGCGCCCAGATCGCCGCCGCCGCAGAAGTCGGGGCTGAGGAAGGTTTCGCAATAGATCACGCCATGGGCGGCGCTTTCTTCCAGGACCGCGCGGGTCAGACGTGCGTAATCCTCAGGGCTGGTCAGAACGCTGGTGGCGGCCTCATAGACGCTGAGGAAATGGGTGAAATCGCGATAGGCATAACTTCCGTCAGGGGTGAAGATCCGGCTGAGATCGACATTCTTTTCGCGGGCGAGACCGCGGATGAAATCCGGCGGCGCGGCGCCTTCGAGGTGGAGATGAAGTTCGATCTTGGGCAGGTCGCGGTGGCTCATAGAAAGCTCCGCCCGGGGCCTTGGGCCGGGACATTCAGATGTGCCGCCACCGACGCTCCGACATCGGCAAAGGCGCGGATGCCGATCCCGCCTGCGTATGGCCCTGCGGCCACAACCGGCACCCGCTCACGCGTGTGATCCGTGCCGGGCCAAGACGGGTCATTCCCGTGATCGGCGGTGAAAAGCATCAGGTCATCGGGGCGAAGCGCGGCCAGGATCGGCGGCAGGCTGGCGTCAAACCACTCCAGATGCCGGGCATAGCCTGAGATGTCTCGCCGGTGGCCATAAAGGCTGTCGAACTCGACGAAATTGGCGAAAGTGAGCGAGCCGTCTTCGGCCCTCGCCACGGCGTCGGCCAAATGGCCCATCAACACGCGGTCTTCGCCTTTCACCACATCGTCGATGCCTTGACCTGCGAAGATATCTTTAATCTTTCCAATGGCATGAGTCTTTCGGCCCGCCCCTTGAACCCAATCACACAGCGTCGGGCTTGGCGGCGTGATCGCGTAATCCCGGCGGTTGGTGGTGCGGGTATAGGCGCCCGGTTCGCCGACAAAAGGCCGAGCAATGACCCGGCCCACTTTCATGGCGTGGAGGCTCGGCGCCAGGCGTTCGCAAAGGTCGAGCAAGCGGTCGAGGCCGAAGCTCTCTTCATGGGCCGCAATCTGGAACACGCTGTCGGCGGAAGTGTAGCAAATGGGCCAGCCGGTCTGCTGATGCCGCGCGCCCTCCTCCGCGATGATCACTGTGCCCGAGGCATGACGATTGCCGAGCACCTCCTCGACCCCGGCAATCTCTTTAACTTCTTCTATAAGGTGATCCGGAAAACAGGGCTCGGTGTCGGGGAAATAGCTCCAATCCCAGGGCACCGGCAGCCCGGCAAGTTCCCAATGACCCGATGGCGTGTCTTTACCGGGAGAGACCTCCTCCGCCGCACCCCAAAGACCTGATGGCTCCGCATCCAGCCCCGGCACGTCGCCGCCGCCTGAGGCCCGCGCCGCCGCGCCCAGGCCAAGCTGATCCAGGACCGGCATCCGAAGCGGCCCGCTCCGCCCCTCCTCGGCACGGCCCTCGGCGCAGGCCAAAGCAATATGGCCAAGCGTGTCGGCGCCGGTATCGGGCACATCGCCGTTGAAGAAGCGGTTCGCGTCCGGCGCCCCGCCGATCCCGACGGAGTCCATCACAACCAGAAACGCGCGAGGCATTAGCCGATCCTCTCATGGATCAGGGGCGGCGTGTCAGGCGCCCGTTCGGCCAGAACATAAGCATCGCGCACCCTGGCAGCGGCGGCCTTGGCCTTGTCCTCATCCGCGGCGTGGATCCGGGCCAAAGGTCGCGCGTCGTCGACCAAAGCGCCAATCGGCGCGATGTCCGACAGACCCACGCCGGGATCAACCGGATCGCTCGCCACTAGGCGCCCACCGCCCAGATGTACCACGGCCTCACCCAAAGCGCGGGTGTTGATGGCGGCCACATGGCCCGCCTCTTGAGGATGCACATCGACCATCACGCGCGCACCCGGCAACCGGTCGCGCCAGCGCTCCACAAAATCCACGGGGCCGCCCAAAGCGGCAACCATCTCTCCAAACCGCTCTGCCGCTTGGCCGGTGTCGAGCGCGCGCGCAATGCGGCGTTCCCCATCGGCGGCATCGGCAGCCAGCCCGCCAAGCGCCAGAACCTCGCCACCCAAGGCCACGGTCAGGCGGTAAAGCGCGGTATCGGCTCCGCCATCGGTCAAAATCTCCATGACTTCAAGGACTTCCAGCGCATTCCCGGCGGCCTTGGCAGAAGGCTGGTTCATATCCGTGATAAGGGCCGCGCACATGCAGCCCGCGCCTTGGGCGGTCTCGACCAGCGACTCCGCCAAGGCCAAAGCATCGCGCGGTTCCGCCATGAACGCGCCGGAGCCGACCTTGACGTCAAGGACCAGCGCCTCCAACCCTGCGGCGAGCTTCTTAGACAGGATCGAGGCGGTGATGAGGTCAATCGACTCCACCGTTCCGGTCACGTCGCGGACCCCATAAAGGCGTTTGTCCGCCGGGGCGATCTCCCCTGTCGCGCCGACAATGGCGCAGCCGATATCGGCGACGATCTCTTGCACCTCTTCCACATCAACTTGGGTGCGGTAGCCCGGGATCGCCTCAAGCTTATCGAGTGTGCCGCCGGTATGGCCCAAACCTCGGCCCGAGATCATCGGCACATACGCCCCGCAAACAGCGAGCGCAGGCGCAAGCAGAAGCGACACACTGTCCCCCACCCCGCCGGTCGAATGTTTGTCCAGAACCGGCCCGTCGAGATCCCATTTGAGGACCGAGCCCGATTGGAGCATCCCATGGGTCAGATGCACCCGGTTCTCGCGGCTGATCCCCTGGGTGCAGACCGCCATCGCAAAGGCGCCTGTTTGCATATCGCTGACCCGACCTTGAGCGATACCCTCGGTGAACCAGAAGACCTCCGCCTCGGTCAGCGGTTCGCCGTCGCGGAGCTTGATCAGGATGCTGCGCGCGTCCATCTCGGTCAGGTCCGATCCATAAAGCTGGCATCAAACGCGCCGGGCAGAAGCTCTGCCACCGTCATCTTCAACTCAGCCCCGTCCGTGGTGGCCAAGGTCACCACCACATCGGGATCGGCAAATTCCGCTAGTTTCTGACGGCAGCCACCGCAGGGCGGGACCGGCGCGGGGCTGTCGGCGATCACCGCGATCTCGGCAATCCGGCTGTCGCCCGCGGCCACCATGGCGGCGATCGCGCCAGCCTCAGCGCAGGTGCCTTCAGGGTAGGCGACATTCTCCACATTGCAGCCTCGGTACTCATTCCCTTCGACGCTGCGCAAGGCGGCGCCGACCTTGAAGCCGGAATAGGGCGCATGGGCGTTTTTGCGAACCTCGGCGGCGGCGGAAAGAAGCGACATATTATGGGCACCTCAGGGGCGGGTTGATCAGGTTCGGGCAGTCTGATCCGCGCCCGTGTCAAGCGCAAGGGGCCAGCGTTACAGGTGGTCTATCTGGAACCACCGCCTTGCCGGGCGGCAATGGCCTTCAGAAGGTCGGTGAGATCGGCGTCCACCGCTTGAAAAAGGCCTGGCAAATCTGGCAGGCGCTGGCGCTGTGCCGCAAGGTTCAGCGCCTCGGCCAGATGGCGCAAGCGGTCGGCGCCCACCGCGCCCGCAAGCGAGACTAGGATATGGGTCTGGCCGCGAATCTCTCGCAAGTCCTCGTCCGGAACCGCAGCCGCCAAGGCGCCTGCGACTGATTGCAGGTCTTCGGTCAACCGCTCCAGCAATTCGCGCGCGCCATCCGGGCCCGCCGCGGTCAGAAGCGCGTCAAATTGCTCCTGATCAAACCCGTCCTCCTCGGCCGGGTGATGTAAAGCGCCCGCGGCCACATCCCGCCCCAAATGCCGCAGGATCGCCCGGCCAAAGGCCCCGGCAGAGCGGATCGGCTTGCCAATGATCCCATCGGCGCCGGCGGCATAGATCGCCTCTCGATTGTCGCGGAGTACATAAGCCGTGAGCGCCACAAGCGGCAGCTTGGCCCGGCCATCGCCGAATTCGCGCACGGCCTGCATCAACTCGATCCCCGACATACGCGGCATCTCAATATCGACCAGCGCGATGTCGAACCGTTCCCGCGCCAGGATCTCCAGCGCCTCGACCCCATCGGCGGCAATGCGCGGCGCGGCGCCCATTTTTCCCAAGACCTGGCGGACAATGATCTGGTTTGTCTCATTGTCCTCGGCCACGAGGATGCGGAGGCCCGAGAGGTCCGGCAAAGCCAGAGGCGCGCCGCCGGTCTGCCAGACCACGCGGGGAAGGCTGAGCGTGACGCTCGCGCCATTGGCGCGGGTCTTATCCACCGTCAACGACCCGCCAATCCCATCAGCCAGATCCTTGGCGATATGAAGACCCAGGCCCGGTCCCGGGTCATCGCTATTGGTCGGGCGGCCTTGGGGGCTGAAGAGCCTATCCAGCGCCGCATCGGTGAAACCCGGGCCTTGGTCGGTAACCGAGAAAAGCAGTCGATCATCGGATAGAAGGCTCCCGCGCAAGGTCACCGTGCCGATATCGGCGAATTTGAGCGCGTTGCTGATCAGGTTCGACAAGATCCGGTCAAGCGCCATGCGGGGGACGCCAATCCGGTCGGGCAGGCCCTCACCCCGATCAACCTCAAAACGCAGACCCGCCTCTTGCGCGCGTCCGACCCATCGCATCGCCACACCGGTCAGATACCCGCGCAGGTCGACGCCGTCGTCATCCAGCCGGATCAGGGTTTCGCCTGCGGCGGCCATCAGCGCGGCATCGACCAGTTCCGCCAGGGTCTCGCCCGCCGCCTGTACCCGCTCCACCTGGGCGCGGGTATCGGCATCCAGGCGCTCGGCGTCGATCAAGCGCAGGCCGCCGATCACGTCGGACATGGCCGCGTGAATATCATGGGTAAACAAGCGCAAGGTCTCTGTCAGCGGGTCGGTGCGCTTGTCCAAACCCTCTGACTGATCCCGCGGTCGGATGTCTTCCATTGCCCCCTCCGGGCCGAACGCGCCCACACCGAAACATTACGCCGTCAAGAGTTACGCTATCGTAAGCGCGACCCGGGTCAAGCGGGGGGCGCGGGTTCTTTATCCGGCTTTTGACGGATAGCCGACCGTTTGGAGGGCCGTGGCGATCTCATCAAGGATTGCGGGATCATCGATCGTGGCGGGCATCTTGAACGTCTCGCCATCGGCGATCTTCACCATGGTGCCCCGCAGGATCTTGCCAGAGCGGGTCTTGGGCAGCCGGTCCACGACCACCGCGAGCTTGAAGGCCGCGACCGGGCCGATCTTCTCGCGCACCAGTTTCACGCAATCCTTCTCCACCGCTTCCGGCGCCGCGTCGGTGCCTGCGTTGAGGCACAGGAAGCCAAGCGGCAGTTGCCCTTTCAGCGTGTCGCTGACGCCGATCACCGCGCATTCGGCGACATCTGGGTGGGCGGCCAAAACCTCCTCCATCGCGCCGGTGGACAGCCTGTGGCCCGCGACATTAATCACGTCATCGGTGCGCGCCATGATGTAGAGATAACCGTCTTCATCGCGATAGCCGGCGTCGCCCGTCTCATAATGGCCGGGGAACTGCTCAAGATAGCTTTTGCGATAGCGCGCCTCGGCCTTCCAAAGGGTCGGCAAGGTGCCGGGCGGTAGCGGCAGTTTCACGGCAATGGCGCCCAACTCCCCCGGCGGCAGCGGGTGGCCGCCTTCGTCCAGAATTTGCACGTCATAGCCCGGCATCGGCACGGCGGGGGAGCCGATCTTGACCGGCAGCTTCTCAATCCCAAGCGGGTTGCCTGCGATCGCCCAACCGGTTTCAGTCTGCCACCAATGGTCGATGACCGGAACGCCAAGCTTATCCTCGGCCCATTCGATGGTGTCGGGATCGGCCCGTTCCCCCGCCAGAAACAGGCTTTCCAGGCTGGAGAGGTCGTAATCGCCCACCAGCGCCCCACCCGGATCCTCGCGTTTGATGGCGCGGAAAGCCGTAGGTGCGGTGAAGAGGCACTTAACCCCATGATCCTGGATCACCCGCCAGAAGGTGCCCGCATCGGGCGTGCCGACGGGCTTGCCTTCAAAGACGATGGTGGTGCAGCCGAAAACCAGCGGCGCATAGCAGATATAGGAATGGCCCACGACCCAGCCGACATCGGAGGCCGCCCAGAACACCTCGCCCGGGTTCATGTCATAGAGATTGCGCATCGTCCAATTCAGCGCCACCAAATGGCCGCCGGTGTGGCGGATCACGCCTTTGGGCTGCCCTGTGGTGCCGGAGGTGTAGAGGATATAGGCCGGGTGGTTGCCTTCAACGGGCACGCAATCCGCCGGCTCAACCCCGTATTGGAAGGCGTGCCAATCGACATCGCGGCCCGCTTCCAGATGGGCGACCTCTTGCTCGCGCTGGAAGATGACGCAGAACTCGGGCGCGTGATCGGCCAGGTCCAGCGCGCCGTCGAGAAGCGGTTTGTAATGCACAACACGCCCCGGCTCGATCCCGCAGGAGGCGGCGATGATGCATTTCGGCTCACAATCGTCGATGCGGACGGCCAGTTCATTGGCGGCAAACCCGCCGAAGACAACGGAATGGATCGCGCCCAGCCGCGCGCAGGCCAGCATCGCTTCCAAGGCTTCGGGCACCATCGGCATGTAGATGATGACGCGGTCGCCTTTGCCCACCCCTTTGGCTTTGAGCGCGCCCGCCAGACTCGCCACGCGGGTCTGCAGTTCGGCATAGGTGATCTCATGCTTGGTATGGGTGATCGGGCTGTCATAGATGATGGCCACGCGGTCGCCATGGCCGGCCTCCACATGGCGGTCAACCGCGTTCCAGCAGGTGTTGACCTGGCCATCGGCGAACCATTCGTAAAGGGGCGCGTTGCCGTCGAAAAGCGCTTTGGACGGGGCCTGATCCCAATCAATCGCCTCAGCCTGCGCCATCCAAAACCCATTTGGGTCCGCCTGCGCGGCATCATAGATATCTTGGTACGTCATGAACTCCCTCCCTTGCCGTGGCGGCAGACATAGCCCGAGGGTCGGGGCCAGCGCAAAGCGACAGGGCGTCACTGGTGGCGGTAACGGCTGGCACTCCATGCCGCCATCGCGATATCTGTGTCGTTTCGCGAGCGCGCCAGGGCTTGACGGTCCGCCGATCGAAGAGCGGTGGTAGACCGACCTGAGCCGGGCATCGACAGGCCGTGGGCTGGCGATCCAACCGTTGAGCGGCAGCGATTTATGGCAGCCAAGCCCCTCCTCGTTCCGATCTCAGCACCCGGACTCAGCCAAATCGCCAGACCGCCCGGGCGGCCTGTCGATGCCCGGCGCCTTCGGCTTGATTCCGGGCGGGGGAAGGAGAATGACGGGTGTTCGGTGCGGCCCAATCGGCAGGTCAAGAACCTCACCCAGCCCGCAATTCCCGCTCCAGCCGATCCTTCAAACCAACCCGCTCTCCAGGCGTGAGAAACGCACCAATCTCTACCTCGCGCTCACCGCCCGCCAGCGTCACATAATTCGGCACCGGACCGCCCTTCCGGTGCATCCGGACCTGCACCCAATAGGGGTTCGCCTGCCAGTCCTTCACCCCGCGCCGCTCATGACGCTCCAGGCGCACAAGATCGTCCCAGATGAGAAGCTCTTCATAAAGCTCCATATCCGCCCAAGACCGGGTCAGCCCCCACCAGACCGCCGCAACCGCCGCTGCGATGAAGGGCAACAGCGCCCAGAAGATCGCCGTGCCGATGATCGCCAGAAGCGGCAGCGACAGAAAGGCCGCCGTCAGCCCGATGAACCAGACAAACCCCTCTGGCGTCAGCGATTTATGGGGCCGCATAAGAACCCTGAGCCGCGGCAGCCCCGCGCCGGAACGACGAAGGGCCCCGGTTATCTCCCGGGGCCCCTCCTCTATCGTCTCATAGGTAACTGGCATCGGCCCTAATGATGCGGCTGCTTATCCCACATCTCCCGCGTCGGCAGGTCCTCGAACGTGTGCTCCGGCGGCGGGTTGGGCAGGGTCCATTCCAGCGTGTCGGCATGTTCGCCCCAATAGGCGGGCTCTTCGATCTTCTTCCCGGCGCGGAGCGTGTAGAACACGATCCCGATGAAGAAAATGAAGGACGCAAAGGCCACAAACGCCCCGATGGAGCTGACATAATTCCAAAGCGCAAACGCGTCGGGATAGTCGATATAGCGGCGCGGCATCCCCTGGCGGCCCAGGAAATGCTGCGGGAAGAAGGTGATGTTGGCGCCGATGAAGAAGGTCCAGAAATGGAGCTTGCCGGCCCATTCCGGATATTGTCGCCCGCTCATCTTCCCGATCCAGTAATAGATCGCGGCGAAGATGCCGAAGACGGCGCCGAGGCTCATCACATAGTGGAAATGCGCCACCACGTAATAGGTGTCGTGATAAGCCCGGTCGACGGCGGCCTGGCTCAGCACAATCCCGGTCACCCCGCCCAGGGTGAAGAGGAAGATGAACCCGATCGCAAAGAGCATCGGCGTTTTGAACTCGATCGAGCCTTGCCACATCGTGGCGATCCACGAGAAGATCTTGATCCCCGTCGGCACCGCGATGACCATGGTCGCGACCATGAAATAGGCCTGCTGCGTCAAGGTCATGCCGACCGTGTACATATGGTGCGCCCAGACAACGAAGCCCAAGCCCCCAATCGCCACCAGCGCCCAGACCATCGGCAGGTACCCGAAGACCGGCTTCTTCGAGAAGGTGGCGACAACGTGAGAGATCACGCCAAAGGCCGGCAGGATCACGATATAGACCTCAGGGTGCCCGAAGAACCAGAAGATGTGCTGGAAGAGAACCGGGTCCCCGCCGCCGGCCACATCAAAGAAGGTGGTGCCGAAGTTGCGGTCGGTGAGCAGCATGGTGATCGCGCCCGCCAGAACCGGTAGCGACAGCAGCAGAAGCCAGGCGGTGACGAAGATCGACCAGGCGAACAGCGGCACTTTGAACAGCGTCATGCCTGGGGCGCGCATGTTGAGGAAGGTCGTGATGAAGTTGATCGAGCCTAGGATCGAAGACGCGCCCGAGACGTGGACCGCGAAGATTGCGAAATCGACGGCACGGCTGGTCGCGGCATCCTGCCAGGAAAGCGGCGGGTAGAAGGTCCACCCAGGACCCGCCCCGCCATCAACAAAGACCGCGCAGAAGGCGAGCGCCGTGCCTGCCACATAGAGCCAGTAACTCAGGTTATTCAACCGCGGGAACGCCATATCCGGCGCGCCGATCATCAGCGGCATGAAATAGTTGCCAAAGCCGCCAAACAGCGCCGGGATCACCACGAAGAACATCATCAAGACGCCGTGGCCTGTGATCAGCACGTTCCAAAGATGCCCGTCGGGGGTACACTCCTCAATCGCAGCCTGGGTGAAGACCCGCGCGCCTTCGGTGCACATGTATTGCACGCCCGGCTCCATCAGTTCCATCCGCATATAGACGGTGAAGATGACCGAGATCAGCCCGACGAGACCCGCCGTGAAGATGTAAAGAACCCCGATATCTTTGTGGTTTGTGGACATAAACCACCGGGTGAAAAACCCCGGCCGGTCATGGTCATGTCCGGAAATGGCGGCGTCGGCCATATGCGCGCTCCTGTCTAGTCGTCCCACTCCAACGGACTGCCGCCCGTCACAGGTGTTTCGCCATGTTCTAGAGGCGTGGCCCCGGGGGCGCAATGTGGAAGCGCGTGCTGAGGTGGGAAAAAATGCCGCTCCAACGTGACGCTGGTCAGAACCAGATCCGGGCCAGGATTGTGATGGCGCCGAGGATGGGGATCAGCGCAACCGCCGCCCAAAGCCCATCGCGGGTGAGCATCGCCAGACCCATCAGGCAGACGGCGCTGGCCAGAAGCGAAGAGGAAAACGGCACAAGCTCCAGAAACGGCATGGCCAGGCCACACACCGCGCAGGCCAGATACAGAAGGGTCAGGGTTGGTTGCCGGGTCAGAAGCGTTAACCGCCGCCCGCTATGCCCGTCAAGCCAGCGTGCCAGGCGGCGCACCCGCGCCATGCCCGATTTGAGGCGTCGGGTCCCTATACTGCGGCGGCAGAGCCATCCTGGCAGCCAAAGCTTCCGCCGCTGCGCCGCCATCTGCATGGCAACCAGAAAAATCATGATCCCACAAATGGTTGGCAGGAACGGGATGCCGCTGAGTGGAGAGACAACAATCACAGCCGGGATCAGAAGCGCTGGCAGAAACGCAGCACCGCCGAAAGCCGCCGTCATCTCGCCCACGCTCACCCTTTCGGTGTCACACAACGCCAACACATCGTCGACAATATCGGTCAACCCCATCGGTTCGTGAAACTGCGGGGGTGGGTCGGGCGGTGGCACTGGTGGGTCAGAGACGCGGACCATTGTGATCAGATAAGGCGCCGCGGGCGACGGCGCCAGGAATTTGCCGCCAAAGAGGCGCCCTAGAGATGGAGAAGGATCGCGTCACTCAAAGGTGGACCCAAAACCAGATCGATCATCATCCCGGCAATCGCCAGGCCCAGAATAGCGGCCAAGCCACACAGCGCCGCGACAAGCAGCATCACTTCGATCCGGTCATCCGCGGACGGGGCCTGACGAGCAGGCCGCACGGGTAGAGTGCCCTGAGGCATGTCCCAAATCTCCCCCAATTGTCCCTGGGGCCGCGCCGATCCGCCATCCCAGACCGGCAGCGGCCCTGGTCAAAACCTTGGCGTGGGGTTGGGTGATTTGCCGAGGGCGCTGTCTCGGGCGGCCCGGTCTCGGCGATCAGCCGCCGAAACTCGGCGGAAATGTGCGCTTCAGCGCCACGTCCAGGTCAGCCATCGTCACCGGCAGGCCCAGATCAACCAGGCTGGTCACGCCGTGATCAGCGATCCCGCAAGGCACGATCCCATCGTAATGCGTCAGATCGGGCTCCACATTCACGGAAAACCCATGAAAGCTGACCCATTTGCGGATGCGCAAACCGACGGCGGCGATCTTATCCTCCCGCGGGCTGCCATCAGGCAAAACCGGTTTCTCGGGCCGCTGGACCCAGACCCCCACCCGGCCCTCCCGCGTCTCGCCGGTCACGCCAAACTCGGCCAAGGCGGCGATCACCCAAGCCTCGATCTCTGCCACAAAACGGCGCACGTCTTTGCCGTGTTTGGTGAGGTCGAGCATGACATAGACCACGCGTTGCCCCGGCCCGTGATAAGTGTATTGCCCGCCCCGTCGCGTCTCATAGACCGGGAACCGGTCGGGCGTCAGAAGATCGGCAGGCTTGGCCGAGGTGCCGGCAGTGTAAAGCGGCGGATGCTCCAGAAGCCAGATCGCCTCTTCCGCCTGCCCCGCGCGAATATCGGCCACTCGCGCTTCCATTTCGGAAAGCGCGGTGTCGTACTCCACAAGGCCGTGAGATGTGAGCCAGTCCACCATCGTCTATTTGGGCAGAAACCCTGCCTCCCGGATCGCGGGCAAATGTGCCCGGCTGACGGGAATGTCAGGCCCATGGCGCATCGTCAAGCGGGCGCGGTCCCCTTCCCGCGTGGCCGCGCGCACCTGATCGGTTGCAATCCAGTGGGAGCGGTGGACCTGAAGGCCCGGGGTCGCGCCCACCTCCCGCATCGCGTCGGAAAGGCGGAGCAGCACCATCTCCTCCCCTTTTGTGGTTCGGATGCGGACATAGTGGTCCTCCACCGAAAGCGAGACCAGCGGGCCACGTTTTTCAAGCGGCAGCCGGTCAAGAAGGGGCGGCGGGGCGGTGGCGCCCGATTGGCTTTGATCGATCATCTCTGAGACCAAGGTGATGATCAGCGCGATGGCCAGGATGGTGCCGATGAATTGGGGCAGGTCGCCCATCTCGGGCACCACCCCGAAACTCACGGCATTTATCGCCAAGACCACCAAGGTCACACCGACCCCAGTGGCCAACCCGACCAGCCCAAGCGCGGGCCATCGCGGCAGGCGTGCGCGAAGATAGGGGCCCAGAAACGCGCCCGCAAAAAGCCCCACGGAATAGGTCGCAACAACCACAATCAGCCAATAGATCAGGCGCGGGCCAAGGCGCAGCATCTCATTGGTGTCAAATGGCCCTGCGATGCCCAGGATCGCCGCAACCCCAAGAAGACCCGCCAGGGTCGCAGGCGCGCTCAAATGGCTTCGTATTCTGCGAAGCGCGGAGTGCGGGGGCTTGGGATTCACGAAGCTCTCATGGGGATCTGCGAACTCTCAATGGTGCGGGCGCGGCGGGCCTGCTTTGAAGCTTGCCATCCGGACATCCGCTTGCCAACCAGGGAGGCCCGAATGGACTTGACCCCGATCTTAAGCGCCGCACCCGCCGTTCAAATCCACCTGATGGCGGCCGTCATGGCGCTGCTCCTTGGGCCCTTTGCCATCTATCGGCAGAGGCGGGATCGGCTGCATAAGGGGCTTGGCTACACGTGGGTTCTTGTGATGACGGTGACAGCGGGATCGGGTCTTTTCATCGAAACCGCGCTCTGGCCACGTCTTGGGCCGTTTGGGCCAATCCATCTCTTATCGCTTTGGGCGCTCTACACGCTCTGGCGCGGCGTCCAAGCCGCCCGACGGCGAGACCTTGCGACCCATCAGATGGAGATGCGAAGTCTTTATTGGCAAGCTTTGGGTATCGCGGGTCTCTTCACGCTCTTGCCCGGCCGGCTGCTCAATCGGGCGCTCTTTCCAGACCTGCCGGAGTTGGGGTTTGTCGCCATTCTTCTTGGTGGCGGCGTGATCCTGGTGCAGACAGTCCGGGCGCGGAGGCGCGGCAAAGCGGCCTGACCGGCGGGTCGGAAGGCACACAATTTACCCTTCACATCGCCCAAACCCTCGGCTATCTAGCCGCGACCTACCTGGATCACGTGCGGTCGTGGCGGAATTGGTAGACGCGCAGCGTTGAGGTCGCTGTGGGGTAACACCCGTGGAAGTTCGAGTCTTCTCGACCGCACCAGGAGATCACATAATCGGATTGATCCACAGAGGGCGCTCTGGAAATAGGCTCAGCCCGTCCACCTTCTTGGTGTCTGTTTTGGGCCGTCATCACCTGCCCGCCTTCGGGAGGTTTCGGTCGTCTGCAGCGCTACCCATCAGAGGCGTTCTGCCAACCACTTAGAGTTCGTTGTGCGGAGGCCTCGCTGATCCAGTCACATCCCCGCTTGTTGTTGAGTTGATTGCACATTTTCGGGCCGCCTCTCGTTTGCCATGGTCGAGCCTGGGGCCCTGCGCGATTGGATGCGATCCTCGCTTGGCGAACACCCAAAGGCCCTGCGATAGCTGCGGGAAAAGTGAGACGCGTCTGAGAAGCCACATCGCAACGCGACGTGAAGGATGGGGCGATCCGTCTGCGTCACCAAGGCGCGCGCCTCGGACAGGCGCAGATTGAGATAGTAGGCTGTGGGCGTTGTGTTGAAGGCCCGTAGGAAGGCCCGCTCAAGGCGCCGGATTGGCATCCTCAACCGTGTTGCGATATCGCCGATCGGCACCGGTGTTTCGATATTGGCCTCCATGATCCGGACAGCGCCAAGCGCTGCGGCACTTTTGACGCCAAGGCGCTGCCTTAAGTCCGCCCGGGCCGGCACACCCGACTTGCGCAGGTCCGGATAGATCATCAGATCACCCACCGTCCGCGCAAACCGTTCACCTTTGAACCCCGCCAGCAGATGCAACATCAGGTCAAGCGTCGACATCCCGCCCGAGCAGGTGACGACACCGCCGTCGATGCAAAAGATGTTGGGGACAACCGTCACGCGGTCGAAGGTCTCTGCCAGCGCATCAACGCTTGCCCAATGAACCGCACAGGAGCGCCCATCAAGCAAACCGGCGCGCGCCAGAATGAATGCGCCGCTGCTGATGCCGCCCACTTGCACGCCACGTCTGTAGAGATCCCGAAGCCAGGCCAGGACGTGCGGCGACTCGTCCGAGGATCGCGCGGAATGATCGCCAGCGCAGACCAGCGCCACATCCAGAACCATGGCGTCGCCTGCTGCCTGCTGCGCCGCGGCTGATAGCTCGCTTGAGGAGACAACCGATCGGCCATCGGCCGACACCAAGACATGGCTGAAGGTCTCCTTCCCTTCGACAAGGTTGGAGATGCGGAGCGCGTCAAGGACGAGTGAGAGGGGCGCCAGTGGAAAATGATGCGCCAAGTAGATGCCGACGCGGAACTGTTTCGATGTGCCAGCCTCAATAGCCAAGGTTGGGGTCCTTCACGTTGGCCGGTGCAGACCCCTCACCGATCTTGCGCAGATTATCGAGAAACACTTGGGCCGCCGCCCCCTCCCATCCATCAAAAAGGGCGGAG
The DNA here is from genome assembly GCA_028279315.1 of Rhodophyticola sp. Classification (GTDB taxonomy): domain Bacteria; phylum Pseudomonadota; class Alphaproteobacteria; order Rhodobacterales; family Rhodobacteraceae; genus Rhodophyticola. The sequence goes on from JANQNZ010000186.1 coordinate 16,278, forward strand.
CTGTGCGGTGTGACGATCAGCCCAGGGGCCGTCCATAGCGGGCTGTCGGCGGGCAACGGTTCGGTCGCGAACACGTCCAGTACCGCGCCGCCAAGCCTGCCCGAGGTCAGCATGTCGAGCAGCGCGTCGTCATCAAGGATGCCGCCACGCGCAACATTCACCAGCGTGGCGTGGCGCGGCAGGAGGGCGAGTAGCTTTGCCGAAAGCAGCCCCTCCGTCTCGGGTGTTCGTGGCAAGACAATCACCAGATGATCCGCCTGCGGAAGAAGAGCGGGCAGGTCGCCTACCTTGTGAACACTGTCAAACGCTGCATCTTGTCGACCACTTCGGCTGACGCCGCGCACCGTGATCCCGGCGTTCCGCAGGCGGCCAGCGATAGAGCGCCCATTCGCGCCGGTTCCCAAGATCACCGCCTCAGTCCCGGCCAATGGCCGCAAGTCCATCGGGCGCCACTGCCTCTTCTTCTGCTGCTCAAAGAACGCAGGCAAGCGTAGAGAGATCGCCAAGATGGCCCCCAGCACGTAGTCGGCCATCATCTCGGCCTGAAACCCGGCGGAGGTGCAGACCGTTACCTCCGTCGGGTCCCAAGGCGTGATATGGTCAAACCCGGTTCCGCCGACATGCAGGTATCGGATGCTGTGCCCCAACAGGCTGGCCCTGGGGAAGGGAGAGATAAAGCGGTAGCTGAGGCAGATTTGTGGGTCCGTCTCGGCCAGGAGCAGATCGAGATCGTCGCCCTCCCCCGCGCCTGTTACTGTCATCCCTTCAAACTCTTGCTGAATGAGCGAGACAATCTGTGCCGGCTCGGCTGCGTGAACCAGCAATCGAAGACCGGCGCCATCCTGGGCCAGAGCCGTCTGCAGCGCCCGAAGGGGCTGAGGGAGGTTGGGTGGCATGTCGATCCCTCCGATGCGGCGGCGTTTTGGTCAGTGTCTCCGGGGCAGAAGCACCGGGCTATGCGCTGTACGACAAAAACCTACCAATACTGTCCATCTATGCACAATGGCCCACGCCGTGATCCGCCACGTTTGTGATGGCACGGCAAAAACGGGGTAAGCCAGGTTGCAGCAGAGATCGGGAAGGCGACAACGTCGTAGGCGGCCCGCGCAGTCGAAGATTCCGCAACTCCCCCTCGCGCGGGTCAGGAACCCCTTTCCGCCGCTGCGCCTGTTCTCCGACGACCAGATCGAAGACATCCATCAGGCCTCTCTGCGCATTCTAAGCGATCACGGTGTGGAAGTGGGCGGCGTATCGGCGCGCGACCTTTTGGCGGGCGCGGGCGCCGATGTGGATCCGGCCACAGATATCGTGCGCGTGCCACCCGTCAACAGCGACACACTTGCCCTGGACACCATCGGAGCGGTGCCGACCGGCGGGCACCTCTTTGGAGAAGCCCATACGATCGCTCGCTACGAAACGGCATTCTACCAACCCATCCTGTCAGACTGGACCAACTTCGAGACCTGGGCCGAGAACGGCGCACAGACCGCGACGGAGCGTGCAATCAGGATCTGGAAGCAAGCCTTAGCAGAGTATGTGCCGCCCGAGGTCCTGCCCGAGCGCCGAGAGGCGCTTGAGGCCTACGTGGCCAGTCGGAAGCAGGGCATCGAACACTATAGATTGTGAGCAAAGCGGCCAAGCCGCGAGAAAGGAGTTCTGATAAGTTAGACCACAACGGGGGGTCGGGCGCCTTGAAACCACCCCGCGAAATAGGAAGCTGACACAATGTGTCGGTACTTTAGAAAAGAACGTAGAATTCTTTTTGAATCTCTGCGATTAATTTGTTTTTGCAGATCGTGAATTAAGGTTAAGAATTCCTCCAATTAAGTGAGAACCTCAGTATCAAGCCTTGATGTGAATTGTGACACCTACCTTCTCGATAAGATCGGAATTGATCGAAACGCCGAAACCAGCTGCGTCAGACGGTGTCAATTTGCCGCCGACGGGCATTTGAACCACCTCCGCGAGCGCTCGATTCATCGGGCTGCGCGCATTCACATGGGTCTCATGCCACAGGGTTGTTTCCAGACAGACACCCACATGCGCAGCGACCTGATCCGCCAGCGGTGTGCCGCACACATGCATCTGGGTTGCGACCCCTTTGCGCGCGGCCAGGTCCGCGATCTCCAACACCCCCGTAACACCCCCGGCAAGGCCAACATCTGGCTGGGCAAGCGACAGCAGACCAGCGTCAAAGAACGGTGCAAATTGGGCAGCGGAATAGAGGCGTTCGCCACCTGCGAAAACGGGCTGACCGGGGCACGACGCCGCCAACTTGTTGAGGTCCACAACCGCGCCCGGATCGACCGGTTCTTCCCAGAACGCGATGTCAAAATCGGCGAGCGCTGTGATCAGCTCCGCCGCTGTCGCGACGCTCAACATCCCATGCAGTTCGACGGCAATCTGGATGTCTGGTGCGGCGTCCCGGATGGCCTCCACTCGAACGATTGCGGCCTCCAAAACCTCTCCTGGAAGGGTCTCAAGCAAGGCGTCGGGTGGTTGGTATTGGCCATCTGGTGTTATCACCACAGGGTTCACTTTCAGCCCGGCAAACCCTCCAGCCGCGGCTTGGCGTGCCGCGGCCCCGTACGCGGCGGGCTCGTGCAGCATGGTCCAGGCGCCATCGGCCCGCCAGCCGTTCTGAATCTGGCTTGCGTAGCAAGGAAGCGTGTCATGTTTTCGGTCACCAATCAGCGCCCAGACCGGGCGATCCGCCACGCGGCCAGCCATGTCCCAAAGGGCCGTATCGACGGCGCTGATCGCCGCGCCAAGAACCGGGCCAGGCGATCGGCCCCAGAACGTCTGATGGCGCATCGCCTGCCAGATCGCCAAACGGTCTTGGGCATCGCGACCGAGAACCAAGCCCTCCAGCAGCTCCTGCAACATCGCGACGACGGCGCGCTGACCGGTGCCATAGGCCAGCCCGGCTTCGCCAAGGCCCCAAGCGCCCGAGGCGCTGTGAAGCGTAATCAGGGTGGGATGCCAGGCGCCCCCAGACCGCGCATGTTCCGGCGATAATGGGAACTCCAAGACGTGGATATCGGCAGCGACAAGGCGGTCGCCCATCAGTCCCGGGCCGCCGTTTCCGACAGCCCATCCGCCAGCAGGTTGAAACCCAACACCAACGACGACAGCGCCACGCAGGGCCAGATCACCAGATGCGGAAACACCATCGCCATCTGCCTGCTTTCATTGATCATTCCGCCCCAGTCCGGGTTCGGCGGTGGAAGGCCCAGGCCCAGGAAACCAAGCGCCCCGATGGTCATCGTCGTGTACCCAATCCGGACACAGAAATCCACGATCAGCGGCCCCCGCACATTGGGCAGGATTTCCACGAAAAGCACTCGCCAAACAGGCTCACCCCGGGTCTTGGCCGCTTGCACATAGTCCCGCTCGCGCTCCGCGAAGGTCAGCCCCCGGACGATCCGCATGATCCCTGGCGCAGAGGCGAAGGTGATCGCCAGCAGGATGTTCAATCCCGACGATCCGAACCGGGCAATGATGATCACGTAGAGAACGAGGACCGGGAAGGCGAGGACGACATTGGCCGCGAAGGACACGACCTCATCAACCCTGCCCCCGCGATACCCGGCATAGAGGCCGAAGGCGATGCCAAACGCGTAGGCCAAGAGGGTCGCAAGCGGCGCATAGAACAGCACGGTGCGGGAGCCGTGGATGATGCGGCTGAGCACGTCGCGGCCAATCAGATCGGTGCCAAGCCAGAACGTCCCACAATTGACCGTTCCGGCCGGCCCGCTCGGCGCGCAGAGATCGCCCGCGGTCACGGAGCCAAGGCGCGTCTCAGGCGCAAGCAAGGCCTCAGTGCCCGCGGGCTGCAACGGCAGTAAGGAGATGTTGGGCGGGAAGGGCGCGATGACATCTGCAAAGACAGCCACAAGGATCCAAGAGATGACAATGCCCGCCCCCGCGATGCTGAGCCAGCTGTCGCCCACAAAGCGGATTGCCTCAACAAGCTGCGATCTTCGTTTGAGCGTGAAATCCGTTTCCGTCATATCACTCATGAGACACGGATCCTCGGGTTCAAGAGGACATAGCCGAGGTCCGAGACCAGTTGGCTCAGCACCGCGGCCAGCACCGCCACAAAGGCACAGGCCTGGATCAGGAAGATGTCCTGGTTCAGCGTCGCCTCGAGCAGCAAGACGCCGAAGCCTTTATACGCAAAGAAGAACTCCACCACGATCACGCCCGACAGCAGCCAATTGATCTGCAGAACCAAGACGGTGTAGGGCGCAATCAGGGCGTTGCGCATGGCATGACGGAAGATGATCCCGCGACGGCTGACGCCTTTGAGGCGCGCGGTCCGGATGTAGTTTTCGCGCATGACCTCAGCCATGGAGGCACGGGTCAGACGTGCGATATAGCCGAAATCGTAGATCACCAGAACCATGACCGGCAGGATCAGCTGTTTGATGTCAAAGCCCGTCGCCATACCAGAGGTCCCGGGGAGCCAGCCGAGGGAAAAGACAAAGATCGCGCTGACAAAAACAGCCGTCGCAAATTCCGGGACCGAGGTGGTGAGCACCGATGTGAGCGAGATGATCCGGTCCAGCAAGCGCCCTTCATTCGCCCCGGCAAGCAGCCCCAGAAACAGCCCGAGGATGGCAATCATCAGCAAGGCCGTGCCGCCCAAGATGGCGGTGTTCCCCAACCGATCCCAGAGGATTTCGTTTACCGGACGCCGATAGATGAAGCTTTGGCCAAAATCACCTCGGAACAGGCCGAACAACCAATCGAAGTAGCGCAGGAGGAGCGGTTCGTTATAACCATTCCGCTCCAACCAGATCGCGCGCTGCTCATCACTCGAATAGGGCCCAAGGACGCGGGTGGCGATCGCCTCAGCATCCAGTTCGAGCGTCACGAACAGCAGGATCGAAACCGTCAGGATCGTCGCCATGGCGATGAACAATCGTCGGGAGAGAAATGCGGTCATGAGCGCGCGTCCATCTGGCAGTCGGGCGCGGGGCGCCCTACCTGATTCGCTGGCCTCTTCCCGCCTAAGCTCGATCGTCGGTCTGAAATCACGTCAATTCGCACCTGCGCCTAGGGTCAAATATGGGTATCATTTACCTAATCCGGGGCAAGAGCAAGAAATTCGCACGATGTCGCAAAAAAGCTATGGCAATGATCCAAGGCACCGCTAAACTGAATTATGTGGCGACTTGCTGCCAAAATAGCCAACGCCGAAGAACTGCTCCAGACGGATCGCTTTGGCCCGGCCTTGACGGCAGCGGCTGCGCAGCGGCAAACGAATTGGAGGTTCCTGTTTCGGCAAATCCACTGATGTGATCTGTGAATTGACAGCCCCATGTGTCTTGGCGCGCTTTCCTGCCGAAACGTTCGAATATCCGCTCGTCTGCCCGAAGGGTCGCATCCCTGCGATCTAAGAACCAAAAATGCTCAGGGGGAAACCAGATGAAACGCAAACCCGGTAAGATCGCGCGCAAGCTAGGCGCGGATATCCATGACTATCTTCCAGATCTGCATGAGGCGCTGAGGCGTGAAGAGATCAGCCGTCGAGATTTCCTGCGCACCGGCACGCTGCTGGGCCTGTCGGCCAGCGCCGCGTATGGATTGTCGCGCGGGATGGGTGGGGCGATTGTGCCTGCCGCCCATGCCCAGACGGCGACACCGCAGATGGGCGGCACCCTTCGTGTTGGCAACCGGGTCTTCCCGATTGCCGATCCGCATCAATTCAGCTCGGGCGAACACAATATCACGCGCTATTTCGTGGAGTATCTGGCGGAGACCGGTGTCGACAACATCACCCGCCCATGGCTTCTGGAAAGCTGGGAGGCGTCATCTGACCTGACCACCTGGACGTTGAACTTGCGCCAGGGCGTCCGTTGGAACAACGGCGATGCGTTTACCTCGGAAGATGTGGCCTACAACTTCCGGCGCTGGATCGACCCGAACACCGGATCCTCCTCTGCCAGCTTGTTCTCGGCCCTGCCGGAAAGCGGGATCGAGGTCATCGACCCGCATACGGTGCGGTTGAACCTTACCCGGCCAGAGCTGGCGATCCCAGAGAACCTGTTCCAATACACCTGCGCCATTCTGCATCACCGCTTCGATGAGGAAGGCGGCGATCTCACCACCAACCCGGTGGGCACCGGTCCTTACCAGCTCGACAGCTACGAGATCGGCGAAGTCTGCTCGCTCGTGAAGCGCGATCCGGCAGAGTATTGGGGCCCCGAGGTCTTCATCGACCGGATCACAATTGTCGATGTGGGCGATGGCGACACCGCGAAGATTGCGGCATTGGCCTCGGATCAGGTTGATATCGTTCACGAAATTTCGACCGAGACAATCGACGTCATCAACACCTTGCCAAATATCGAGCTCTATGAAGCGGTGACCGCCTATACCGGCTGCGCCCGCATGCAGAACACCCGCGCGCCGTTCGACAACAGGCTGGTGCGTCAGGCGGTGGTCGCGGCAACCGACAATGCGGAAATCCTGCAACTGGCATTTGGTGGACGCGGGATCGTGGCCGAGAACCACCACGTCTCGCCCATTCATCCGGAATACGCGGCGCTGCCGCCGCTGGCGCGGGATGTGGAGCGATCGCGCGCGTTGCTGGCAGAAGCTGGCTATGCAGACGGGCTCAACATCTCGATCGATTTCGGCCAGAACGAGCCTTGGATCGGCGCCTTTGCGCAAGTTCTGTCCCAGCAATTGGAGCCGGCGGGCATCAACCTAGAACTCAACACGATGCCGCAGAACCTCTATTGGGACATCTGGACCGAAACGCCCTTCGGCATCACATCCTGGTCACACCGCCCGCTTGGGGTGATGGTGCTGAACCTGGCCTATCGCTCAGGCGCGCAGTGGAATGAAAGCGGGTATAACAACCCAGATTTCGACGCCGCGCTGGACGAGGCCTCGGGTATTCTGGATGTCGCGGAGCGCACGCGCGCGATGGAAGGTCTGCAGCAGATTCTGCAGGATGACGCAGTGATGGTGCAGCCCTTCTGGCGGTCGGTCTTTACGGCGGCCAATGCCCGGGTTCAGAACTTCCAACTGCACCCAACACTTGCCCATATGCACCGCGAGACCTGGATCGCAAGCTGAACGACACGCCGGCCCAAAACCCGGCCGGCAATCCGGGGCCATAGCGGCCCCGGCTTCCCCTTGTGCGAAATGAGACCCCCATGACAACAGGACCTATCCATTTCAAATCAGCCGATTACGTGATCGCTTGGGACGCGAAGAAGGCGCAGCATGTCTATCTGAAAGGGGCGGATGTTGTCGTTCAAGACAACGAGATCACCCATGTCGGCACCGATTGGACAGGCGCGGCGGATCAGGTGATCGACTGCGCCGGACGGATGCTGATGCCCGGCATGGTGAACCTCCACGCCCATCCATCGTCCACAATCGAAGCCAAGGGGCTGATCGAAGAGGTGGCGACGATCGAACTTAGCTCCTCGCTGCTTTACGACTATTACAAGCTCGTCAATCTCGACCCCGAATATAAGCGCGCCAATCTGACAGCCGCGATGGCGGAATGCCTGAAGGGCGGTTCAACCACCGTTGTCGACATCTCTTATGTGCCCTCCACCGGAACCTATCCCGCGGTCGATGGCTGGATCGAGACCATGGCGGCCTCAGGCATCCGCGCCTATGCTGGCGCCCAGGCCGCCAGTGCGGTGCAATACACGCCCAACGGGCATACGCTGGCCTTTCGCTGGGCCGAGGATGGCGGCCAGGCTGGGTTGAAAGAGGCGCTGAACCTCGTTGATCAGGCCGAACGGCACGAAAGCGGGCGCGTTGGCGGTATCCTGGCCGCGGGTCAATCCGAAACCTCCACACCGGAGTTGATCCGCGACATTAAGCGGGAGGCCGACGCCCGCGACATGGTTGTGTCGATCCACGCGTCGCAGGCCCCTGTGGAATTCCGCGTCATGATCGACCGTTATGGCCTCAGCCCCGTCCGCTGGCTGGACGAGCTTGGCTTCCTGGATCATCGCACGATCATCGCCCATGGCCTCTTCATGGATGATCACCCGTTCATCCATTGGCCGAAGAACCTGCAACAGGACCGGGCGATTGTCGCCAAACGTGGCGCCACCGTCGCCCACTGCCCCTATGTCCAAGCCAAGAACGGCCGCATCATGCGGTCCTTTGCGTCTTACCTGTCCGATGGTGCCCGCGTCGGCCTCGGCACCGACTGCAGCCCGATGTCGATGCTGCATGAGATGCGTATGGCAACGATCCTTTGCCGTGTGGCTGAAGAATGGCGTCTTGCGACCACAACAGCGGATGTCTTCCATGCGGCGACCATCGGCGGGGCGACGGCGCTTGGCCGGGAGGATTTGGGCCGCATTTCCGTGGGCGCCAAGGCCGATATCCTGTCGGTTGACCTGAGCGACCCGCATATGATGCCGACCCGTGACCCCCTGAGATCATTGATCTTCTACGCCAATGATACGGCAATCCGGGATGTCTGGGTGGATGGCCGCAAGGTCGTTTCAGACGGCGAAACCGTCTTCATCGACCACCACGCCGCTTTGCAGGAACTTCAGCCCGGCTTCGACAAACTTCTTGGCGATGTGCCCGCCGCGGATCACGCTGATCGCGATGCGGACACCGCGTTTCCGCTTTCCTTGGAGGTGCAGACCCCGTGACGCCTTCAGTGGTCGTGAACCCAGGGCTCTTTCAGCGCCTCATTGCGCCATTCCTCGATCAGGGGGTGCGCGCGCATCACTTGCATGTACTCGGCAATAGGGTCTGCCACGGGTATCGCAAAACTGTGGAAGCGCTCAACCACGGGCGCATAGTAAGCGTCGGCAAGGGTGAAACGGCCAAAGAGATAGGGGCCATCCGTCCGATCTTCACGCGACAGAGCATCGAGCCAGAGCATCTGTATGCGGGCGATGTCGCGCTCGACCCCTTCACGGGTTTCGGGCGCGATGTCTTTCGGGGTCGGCGCGCGGCGCAGGTCCATGGGGATTTCCCAGGTGAAGTTGCGGAAACTGTCATGCATCTCAGCCGCCATGCTGCGGGCGATGGCACGGACCAGCGGATCGCGCGGCCACAGGTCCGCCTCTGGCGCAAGGTCGGCGGCCAGTTCGATGATCGCCAGAGAATCCCATATCGGCCCGGCGTCGGTGATCAAAACCGGCAGCGAGCCGGTGGGGGACGCCGCCTTCATACGCGCGCGTCCCTCAGGCGTTTTCATCGGGACAACCTCAATCCGAGGTTCGATCCCGGCCATCCGCAGCCCAAGCCAGGCGCGCAAAGACCATGTTGAATAGCA
>JANQNZ010000195.1 GCA_028279315.1 Rhodophyticola sp.
CCCAGTTTCTGACCCTTCGTTGTATAGGCGCGGTAGCGCAGACTGTCATAGTTTCGCCGCGCCAGTGCGCTGCCGATCCCGGCGTAGATATGCCGGGCGGCGTAGATGCCGGGCTGCACCGTGAACGGCAGCTTGGCGATCCCAGGCTCGGACCGGAAATAGAGCCTGTCCGCCTCGGCCAGAAGCTTGCGGATCAGCCGCTGCAAGGCGGGCGTGATCTCGGGGCTTTCCAGAAACCGGTCGGGGTTGAGGCCCATCTCCGCCATCATCTCGGTCGGCAGATAAAGCCGCCCGGCGCGCGCATCTTCGCCTACATCGCGGGCGATATTGGTAAGCTGCATCGCAACGCCCAGATCGCAGGCGCGGGCCAGCGCATGTTCATCGCGCACCCGCATGATCACGCACATCATCGCCCCCACGGCAGAGGCGACGCGGGCGGAATAGGCGCGGAGGTCGCTCAAAGTCTCATACCGCCGCTCCATCCCGTCCCAGGCGAGACCTTCCAACAGCGCCTCGGGCAGCGCGCGCGGCATCTCGAACTCTTCGATGATCGCGGTGAAGGCCCGGTCGGCAGGCGCGTCTTTGGGTGTGCCACGATAGGCAAGGTCCAAGCGATCCCGCAGGCGGAGGACGGCGGCGGGTTTCTGGGTGTTGAGATCAACCTCATCATCGGCCAGGCGGCAGAAGGCATAAAGCGCCAGGGCCGGGTCGCGGACCTTCCGGGGCAGAAGTCTTGACGCCGCATGGAAGGAGTAAGACCCGTCGCGGATCGCCTCACGGCAATGCTCCAGATCCTCCGCCCGCATCATTCCGCTGCCATCTTGGGCGCGGCATAGGCCATGGGCCGGGGCGCGTCTGGGATGAGTTTCGCCAAGACCTCCGTTGAGGTCACGACGCTTGGGATACCCGCGCCGGGATGAGTGCCCGCGCCAACCAGGTAAAGGCCGGGCAGCTCCTCGCTGACATTATGGGGGCGGAACCAGGCGCTTTGGAAAATCCGCGGCTCCAGAGAGAAGCCCGCGCCATGGGGGCTCAGATAGCGTGATTGGAACGTGTCGGGGGTGAAAATCTCGCTGGCCGAAAGATGGTCTTGGAAGCCGGGGATCAGTTTCCGGTCAAGCACCTCTGCCAGGTTTTGGCGATAGCGTTCCTCCTCGACCGCCCAATCAACCGAGTTATCCCCATGCAGATTCGGGACCGGAGACAGGGCATAGAAGGTGTCATCGCCCTCAGGCGCGGCACTTGGGTCGGTGACCGAGGGTCGGTGCAAATAGATCGACATGTCATCGGCTAGGTGCCGCCGCATGAAGATGTCGTGCAAAAGACCGCGATACCGCGGACCGTTCAGGATCGTGTGGTGGCCGACATCCGCCCATTTGCCGCGTGTGCCTTTGGTGCCGAAATACCAGACGAAGAGCCCCATGGACCACCGTGCGCGACCCAGCCGTTTCGACGTCCAGCGCTGTTTCTGGTGGTTCCGCAGAAGCACGTCATAAGTGTGCCCCGGATCGGCGTTGGAGACAGTCAAATCAGCGGTCAGAACCTCGCCATCGCCGGTCCGCACCCCCGCCGCGCGGCCGTTTTCCACGAGGATCTCATCGACCTCTTCGCCCATCCGCACGGTGCCGCCTTGCTCTCGGATCACGCGGACCATAGCGTCGGCCATCGCCTGAACCCCGCCCATCGCGTAATGGACGCCAAATTCCTTCTCCAGATGGCTGACCAGGATATACATCGAGGTCACATGCACCGGATCGCCCCCGATGAAGAGCGGGTGGAAGGAAAGCGCCATGCGCAGCCTTGGGTCCTTCACGCGAGAGGCCGCGTGGGCATAGACCGATCTATCGACCCGGTACCGCACGAACCCCGGGATCTCCTTGATCAGGTCCCAAAGCTTGTTTATCGGGCGGCGGCCAAGGCCTTCGAACCCGAATTGATACCGCCGCTCACTGTCAATGAGGAAGCGCTGATAACCCGCAACATCGTCAGGGGACAGCCGCGCGACCTCCGCCAGCATCGCGTCCTCATCCTGACGCACCGCGAAAGTGGAGCCATCGTCCCAGCGCAGCTCGTAATAGGGATCAAGCGGCCTCAGATCGACCTCGGCATGAAAATCCCGCCCGCAATCGGCCCAAAGCTGTTCGAAGACCTGAGGCACGGTCACAATCGTCGGCCCCAGATCGAAGCGGTGGCCGTTTTGTGTGAGGGAGGAGCCGCGCCCACCAGGGCGGTCGAGCTTATCCAAGAGCGTGACGCGATAGCCCTTCGCCCCAAGACGCATCGCCGCGGCCAATCCGCCAAGCCCGGCGCCGATCACAAGAGCGGTGGAATCTGTCTGGTCTGTCATTCTGCCGCCAGCTTAGACTGTCTAGCTAGATTTACAATATGGCATTCGGATCGCCGCCGCCAAGGGCCGCAAAACTTCTTTTTTGCTTCCATAGTTAGCGGCGAACTGTCAGAATAAATTGACACTACCGGAAAGACTCATGCAGTCCGTCACCTTAAGCCTTTATCGCTTTGATACCGTCGCGGCGCGGCTTTGGGCATTTGGGCAAATGGCGACCGCGCGATTCGCACTGAAAAGACGGCCTGAGATCGGGTTCTTCAAGCTTTGCGGGTCGGGGACTGGCGAAGGGTTTACGCCCATTCCCAACACGGCGGTCTATGCGATCCTGGCAACCTGGCCCGACGCGGACACTGCCCGGCGCGTCATGGCCGAGGCGCGGGTCTTTCGAGGCTACGCCGCCTGGGCGGCTGAGACCTGCACGCTTTTCATGACCAGCCATTCGGCGCGGGGGGAATGGTCAGGCCAATCGCCATTCGAAGTGGCCGAGGGGCCGATTGAGGGGCCCATCGCCGCGCTCACCCGGGCGACGCTTCGGCCCGCCATCGCCTTGCGGTTTTGGAACCGCGTCCCCGATATCTCCGAGGTCATCGGCGCCGACCCCAATGTGCTGTTCAAGATCGGCGTGGGGGAGGTACCGCTGCTCCATCAGGTCACCTTCTCGATCTGGCCGGACACCCAGACCATGGCCAATTTCGCCCGCAAAGACGGCCCCCATGCCCGCGCCATCCGCGCGGTGCGCGAGGAACGGTGGTTTTCCGAAGAACTTTACGCCAGGTTCAGCGTCGATTCTGTGACCGGCACCTGGGAGGGGAAAGCCCCCCTCGACACGACCAAAAAGGCATAAATTCCGAATGACCAAAGCCTTCCCGTTCTCGGCCATCGTTGGCCAAGAGGAAATGAAGCAAGCCATGATCCTAACCGCCATCGACCCCGGGATCGGGGGCGTTCTGGTGTTTGGCGATCGGGGCACGGGCAAATCCACCGCTGTGCGGGGTTTGGCCGCGCTGTTGCCGCCGATCTCAGCGGTTGCGGGCTGCCCGGTGAACTCCGCCACGCCGGAGGAGGTGCCGGATTGGGCCAAGGTGCACGAAACCCATCTGGTGGAGAAGCCGACACCGGTAATCGACCTGCCCCTTGGCGCGACGGAGGATCGGGTTGTGGGCGCGCTCGACATCGAAAAGGCGCTGACCCAAGGGGAGAAGGCGTTTGAGCCGGGCCTCCTGGCGCGCGCGAACCGAGGCTATCTCTATATCGATGAGGTGAACCTGTTGGAGGATCACTTGGTCGATCTACTCCTCGATGTGGCGCAATCGGGGGAGAATGTGGTGGAGCGGGAGGGGCTCTCGATCCGCCACGCGGCGCGATTTGTGCTGGTCGGCTCCGGCAACCCCGAGGAAGGCGAATTGCGGCCGCAGCTTCTGGACCGGTTTGGATTGTCGGTTGAGGTCACCTCGCCCACCGATATCGACACGCGGATTGAGGTGGTGCGCCGCCGCGACGCGTTCGACCGGGACCGGGCCGGGTTCTTGAAGACTTGGCATAAGGAAGACATGGCCCTTCGTGATCGCATTGTCGCCGCGCGGGCCACACTTGATGGGGTTGAGGCAGGCGATGCGGTCTTACGCGATTGCGCGGAGCTGTGCGTGGCGCTTGGTTCTGACGGGTTGCGGGGGGAATTGACGCTTCTCCGCGCCGCCCGGGCGCTGGCCGCCTTTGAAGGCGCCGCGGACGTCACCCGCGACCATGTGAAATCCGTGGCCGCCTCGGCCCTCCGTCACCGACTGCGCCGTGATCCGCTGGATGAGGCGGGCAGCACAACCCGCGTGGCCCGCACGGTGGAGGAGGTGCTGGCGTGACATCAGGCGAAGAGCGCTGGACCCAAGCCACCCTGGCGCTCGCCTGTTTCGCGCTTGATCCCGCCGCTTCGGGGGGCATCTGGCTCCGCGCGCGGTCTGGCCCTGTGCGGGACCGGTTCACCGATGGGCTGACCCAAGCGCTGTCGGGCCAGAAGATCCGTCGCCTCCATCCGGCCATTGGCGATGATGCGCTTTTTGGCGGTGTCGATCTCTCCGCCACGCTGGCGCAATCCCGCGTGGTGAAGACGGCGGGCCTTTTGGGTGAACCGGCGGTTTTGATCCTGCCCATGGCCGAGCGGGCGAAGCCGGGCCTCGCGGCCCGCCTGGCTGCAGCGCTTGATGGGCCCGTGCCGCTGTCGCTGGTCGCGCTTGACGAAGGGGCCGAGCCGGGGGAGGCGCTGCCCGGCGCCTTGGCCGACCGTCTGGCGCTGCATCTGGACCTGGACGATCTGCCTTTGGGTGAGGCGCCTGAGATCAGCCTGTCGCCCGATGACCTGGCCGAGGCGCGCCAACTCCTGCCTCAGGTCACGCTGCCCGACAGCGCCATCGAAGAGATGGCAGAGGTTGCGCATAAGCTCGGCGTCCGCTCCCTCCGCGCGCCTTTGCAGGCTTTGGCCGTCGCGCGCGCCTCTGCGGCTCTGTACGGTGAGAATGAGGTCGACCAACCCGATCTGATCACCGCGGTGGAGCTTGTCTTGGCCCCCCGCGCGACCCAAATCCCTGCCGCGCCGGAAGAAGAGCCTGAGGCCCCGCCCGACCCGGACCCACCTGAAAACGGCGACAGCGAGCCCGACGACACCGACACGGAGACCCCGCCGATCCCCGCCGAAATCCTGCTGGAGGCGGCGCGCGCAATGTTGCCGCCGGACCTTCTGGAGCGGCTTGCGGCCAGCCGGGCAACCCGCATGGCCCATACCAGCGCAGGCTCCGGCGCGCGGAGGAAAGGCAACCGGCGCGGGCGGCCCATGCCATCCCGGCCCGGGCATCCGGGCGGGGAGGCGCGGGTGGACCTCGTCGCCTCCCTCCGCGCCGCCGCGCCTTGGCAGCCGATCCGCCGCGAGGCGACGGGGCAGCCCGATCGGTTGCATATCCGCACATCCGACCTCCGGTTGCGGCAATTCGAGGAGCGTTCGGACCGGGCGATCATCTTCCTGGTCGATGCTTCAGGCTCCGCCGCGCTCAGCCGTTTGGCCGAGGCGAAAGGGGCCGTGGAGCTTCTGTTGGCCGAGGCCTATGCCCGCCGGGACCATGTCGCGCTGATCGCCTTTCGCGGCGCTGAGGCAGAGATCCTTTTGCCGCCCACACGCTCCTTGGTGCAGACCAAGCGCCGTCTTGGCGGATTGCCCGGCGGTGGCGGGACGCCTTTGGCCAGTGGATTGAAAGCCGCGCTGGACTTGGCGGAACTGGCGCGGGGCAAAGGCATGACCCCCTCCATCGCGCTTCTGACCGATGGCCGGGCCAATATCGCACTTGACGGGTCCGCCGACCGGGTGCGTGCCGCCGAAGACGCCACCCAGATCGCCCGGGCGATCCGGGGGCGCGGCATCTCGGGCCTTGTCATCGATATGGGCAACCGCGCCACGCCAAACCTGGCGGATCTGGCGCGAGAGATGGCGGTATCCTACCTCGCCCTGCCGCGGGCCGACGCGCACATGCTTTCGAGAGCGGTGGACGACGCATTGGAACCCGTTTCGTGAGCGCGGCGGCGGATATCCCCATGGGGGTCCGCGACCTGCCCGACGGTTTGCCGGAGGATTGGCCCCAGGCCGCTTTTAGCCGGAAGATCGCTAGCGCGCCCCATCGTTGGCATGTGCAGATCGTGGGCAGCGGGCCGGACTTGGTCTTACTGCATGGCGCAGGCGCCTCGACCCATAGCTGGCGGCATCTGATGCCCCGCCTTGCCGCTGACCATCGGGTCATCGCCCTTGATTTGCCGGGGCACGGGTTCACCCGGATGGGCGCGCGCGGGCGATCCTCGCTGCCCGCGATGGCCGCCGATATCTTGGCGCTTCTGGGCGCACTCAAAGCGACGCCAAAAGTCCTGATCGGCCATTCCGCAGGCGGCGCCTTGGCCTTGGAGATGAGCCGCCAGATGGCTCAGCCACCAGCGGGTATCGTGGTCTTGAACGGAGCGCTCGAGAACTTCAAAGGACCCGCCGGATTTCTGTTCCCGATTATGGCGAAGGCCCTGGCGCTTAATCCGTTTACCGGCATGTTTCTGGCCTCGGGCGGCACCTCGCTCACGGGCGTGCGACGGTTGATCAAATCGACAGGCACCGATCTGCCGGATGCGGATCTGGCCTTCTACCAACGGCTGATCGCGGACCGTCGCCATGTGGACGGGACGTTGGCGATGATGGCGCAGTGGTCCCTGAACGACCTGGCGCGGGCTCTGCCAGAGATCGATCTCCCGACCCTCTTTCT
>JANQNZ010000196.1 GCA_028279315.1 Rhodophyticola sp.
GATCACATCGGGCCCATGGTCGCGCCAGGCGGCCACGGTCTCAGTCACCCCGGTTTTCAGCCCCAGATGCCAGCGATGGGCATAGCCGCCAACCAGAAGCGTCAGCTTCACCTGCGAGAGCGCCGAGAGGACCCGGTCATGCCAGGTCTCAGCGCAAATCTTCGGCGGGGGCAGATCGCTGCCTTTGGCGTCATAGCCGGGGAAGCAGAACGCCATGGGCACAATCGCGACTTTGGAGTGGTCGTAGAACTGATCCTCATCCACACCCATCCAATCCCGTAACCGGTCGCCCGAGGGATCGGTGAAGGGTTTGCCTGAGTGGTGCACCCGCATCCCGGGCGCCTGCCCTGCAACAAGTATCCGAGCGCCTTGATCAAACCAAACCACGGGGCGCGGCTCATGGGCGGTTTCCGTCGCGGCGAAACGCTCCGCGCAGATGCGGCAAGCCCGTAACTCCGCTTGCAATTTGGACAAAGACATAGCCGCTGACCTAGGCGCCTTCGGCAGAAAAGAAAAGCCTGGACAAGGTTTCGTTATTTCTATAAATCTAGAATCATGAAACAAACACCTCTTCCGCCGCCCGAACTCACCCTTGCTGCGACGGCATTTGCCGCGCTTGGCTCAGAGCATCGGTTGACCATTATCCGCCGCCTTGTCCGAGCGGGGCCGGAAGGCCTGCCCATGGGCGCGCTTGGGGAGGATGTGGGGGTGACCGGCTCGGTCTTGACCCACCATTTGAAGCAATTGGTCAGCGCCGGTCTTGTGGAGCAACAACGCGACGGGCGGCGCATCCTCTGTTCGGTCGACTATGACGCCATCCGCGGCCTCTCGGCCTTTTTGATGCAAGAGTGCTGCGCCGATACCGGAGGCCTGGAAGGACCTGTGCCCCATGGCTGATCTGACGCAATCCCCCTCCCCCATCCGCACCCTTTGGGAGCGGATCGATAAAGTGGTGCTGACCGGGCTCGCGATCGTTGCCGCTTTGGCCCTTCTCGACACCCCCGCGACCATCCCAGTTCTGGAGGAAACCCTCGCCCATTTTGGCGGAACCCTGCCTTACATCCTCTTCGCTGTTCTGGCGATTGGGGTGATGAAAGCCTCCGGCTCTGAGCGCTTGCTCGATGGCGCCTTTCAGGGGCGGGAGGCGCGGATGATCCTGCTGGCCGCGCTTGTGGGCGGGCTGTCGCCCTTCTGCTCCTGCCAGGTGATCCCGTTTGTCGCGGCCCTTTTGGCCGCCGGCGCGCCGCTTTCGGCGGTGATGGCGTTTTGGCTGTCCTCACCACTCATGGACCCCGCCATGTTCGCCATCACAGCAGGCGGGATCGGCTTTGACTTTGCGATCGCAAAAACGGCCAGCGCCGTGGTGTTGGGGGTTGCCGGTGGGTTCGCGGTGAAGTGGTTCTCTGCCTCACCGATCTTTGCGGACCCCCTGCGGATGGATACCGCTATTGGCGGCTGCTGCGGGGCCAAGAAGCTGTCCCTCAATTGGCAATTCTGGGGGGAGGCGGAGCGCCGGGGCGTCTTTGGCAGCGCGGTCTGGTCAAACCTCCTGTTCCTCGGGAAATGGCTGATGTTTGCCTATCTCTTGCAGGCGCTCCTCATCCGCTATGTCCCGGCGGACCTGATTGCCGGTCTGGTTGGTGGCGAGGGGCTTGCGCCCATTGTGATCGCCGCAAGCGTGGGCGCGCCCGCCTATCTCAATGGCTACGCTGCCGTCCCGCTGATTGCCGGTCTGCTGGAACAAGGCATGAGCCAAGGGGCCGCGATGGCCTTTGTGATCGCGGGCGGGATCAGCTCCATCCCCGCGGCCGTCGCGGTTTGGGCGCTGGTGAAACCGCGGGTCTTCGCGGTCTATCTGGGCCTGGCGATCTGCGGTGCGATCCTCGCCGGCACCGCCTGGGGCGCCTTCGCTTAACCAGACGCCCCAGAATTGCATCCTTTGCGGAAACAAACCCGGCGAATTGCCCCTGCCTTAACGGCGAATAAACCCCGGCTCCGCCATATTCCCGCCACAATATAGGCCCTGGGCTTGGAACAAAGCGCGATCGGGGACATAATGGTGCCCAATTGGGACGGTATCAGTGGCGCCACGCGTAGCTCCGCGGGTCAAGACGGGGCACGCAACGATGGCAGTAGTTTGAGCGGCGGAGCACAGGATTGCTCGAATTCATCAATGTCTCCAAGTCCTTCTGGACAGGCACACAGCGCAAGGTGATCCTTGATCGCGCCTCGTTCCGCGTGGATATGGGGTATTCGCTTGGCATCCTGGCCCCGAACGGCACCGGCAAATCGACCGTGATCAACATGATGGCGGGCCTTGAGAAACCCGATGAGGGGGAGATTATCCGCGCCTGCCGCATTTCTTTCCCCCTTGGTTTCATGGGCGGCGTCATTGGGCGGCTGACCGGAACCGAGAACAGCCGCTATATCGCCCAGCTCTATGGGCTTGACCCGGATTATGTGGAAGCCTTCTGCCGCTGGCTCTGCGGGATTGAAGAATATTTCGATATGCCGATCGGCACCTATTCCTCTGGTATGCGGGCGCGGTTCAACTTTTCGCTGCTTCTGGCGCTCGATTTCGAGATTTACCTGATCGACGAAGGCATGCCGCAATCGACGGATGCGGAGTTCAACCGCCGCGCGGGCAGCATCCTGGCCGACCGGTTGCAAAACTCGACGGTTGTCATCGTGTCGCACCAGGCCAAGACCTTGGAGAAATTCGCCCGCCGCGCCGCCGTTTTGCGCGATGGTCACCTTTACACCTTCGACACGCTCGAAGAAGCAAAAAGGCTCTACGATTATGAAACCCAAGGGTAAGAAATTCCGCATCCGGCGGAGTACCAGCCCAACCGCGCAATCCGCCGCTGCCCGCGCCGATGACACGGATTTGCTGCCGGAGACGGAGGATGGGTTCGGCGATCAAGTCTTCCCAGGCTCCGCTGCGCATGAGCGTCAGGTTGCGGGTCAAGCGGGCGCTGAGGCCCCCGCTGATGACATGGCCCCGCAGGACATCCCGGTTGAACAGGAGCTGGCCGCGATACGCCAAGAAGGCCTGACCGGGCGGCAATTGCGGATGGCCCGCCGCACGGCGCAGAAAAACGGCCTGCGCCCGGCGTCGGATTTCGACGCTGTCCGGCTGCTCCGCCGCCGCGGGATCGACCCGTTTGCACGCAGCAATATGCTGGAGCTGATTGTCAATGACGGGGGGCGGGGTGCGCCGCCGGGTGGCGGGCAAGACGCCACGACGGCTGAAGGTCCGAACAATTTGCCCGCGACAGTGCGGCCCTCAGCACCGGCGGTTGTTGCCCCGGCCGGCCCGCTGGATGAAAATGCCCGGGCCGCAGAGATCATGCGGGTGCAGCGGGACATCGCCGCGCGGCGCCGGAAACGTCTGGCGCTGCTTGCAACGCGGCTTCTGTTTTTCGTGGCGCTGCCAACCTTCCTTGTGGGCTATTACTTCTTCTCCGTCGCCACACCGCTTTACGCGACCAACACCGAATTCGTGATCCAGAAATCCGAAGGCGGCGGATCGGCGGGCGGCTCGCTTGGCGGTCTTCTGGGCGGCACCAGTTTCGCCACGGTGCAGGAAAGCATCACCGTTCAAAGCTATCTTGAAAGCCGGGAAGCGATGCTGCGCCTCGACGAAGACCTCGACTTCCGTGCGCATTTCTCCTCTGACCAGATTGACCCCCTAAACCGGCTCGACCCTGAGGCCACCGATGAGGAGATGTATGACACCTATCGCCGTCATCTGAACATTGGTTATGACCCGACCGAGGGCCTGATCCGGATGGAGGTGATTGCCGCCGATCCACTCATCAGCCAATCCTTCTCAGAAGCGCTAATAAACTATGCAGAAGAGCGGGTCGATCAGATGACGCAGCGGGTGCGTGAGGCACAGATGGCCGATGCGCGGACAAGCTTCGAGGCCGCCGAGTCCCAGTTGCTTGAAGCCCAACAGCGAGTCATCGCGCTTCAGGAACAACGCGGGGTCTTGAGTGCTGAGGCCGAGGTCAACACCGTTTTCCAACAAATTGCCACCTTCGAGCTAGAGCTTCAGCAGGAACGGCTCCGGCTGGCCGAATTGCAGAGCAATATCCGACCCAACCAGACCCGGGTCGAAGTGGCCGAACGCAATATCGCCCGCCTCGAAGCCCTGATCGCGGAGCTGCGTGGCGGGCTGACGGAAACCGGTGACGACGATCTGTCCCTGGCCCGTATTCAGTCAGAGCTGATCATCGCCCAGGCCGATCTGGAAACTCGGCAATTGATGCTGGCGCAATCCCTGCAACAGATGGAAACCGCGCGGTTGGAGGCCAATCGGCAGTCGCTTTATCTGTTATTGGGGGTTTTGCCGGTTGTGCCCGATGAAGCGGCCTATCCAAGGGCGATGGAGAACACGCTCCTTGCGTTCCTGGTCTTTTCTGGCATTTACCTGCTGGTGTCGATGACCGCATCGATCTTACGAGAGCAGATATCCTCCTGAGGCCTATGAAAACTGTCGAGATCGGGGCCCTCACCTGCAGCAATGACTTGCCGCTTACGGTGATTGCCGGCCCCTGCCAATTGGAAAGCCTGGACCACGCCCAGATGATTGCCGGCGCAATGGCGGAAACCTGCGCGGCAGCGGGCGCGCAATATGTGTTCAAAGCCAGTTTCGACAAAGCGAACCGCACGTCGCTTTCCGGCAAACGCGGGCTTGGGATCGATGAGGGTCTGAAAGTCCTGGCGGAGGTCAAATCGGCCATCGGCTGCCCGGTTCTGACCGATATTCATTTACCCGAGCAATGCGCGCCGGTGGCTGAGGTGGTGGATGTCCTGCAAATCCCGGCCTTCCTCTGCCGCCAAACCGACCTGCTTCTTGCGGCGGGAGAGACCGGTGCGGCGGTGAATATCAAGAAAGGTCAGTTCCTCGCCCCTTGGGATATGGACAATGTGGTCACCAAGGTGGAAAGCACCGGCAATACCCGCATCCTTCTGACCGAACGCGGCGTCAGCTTTGGCTATAACGCCCAAGTCGCCGATATGCGCAGCCTGCCCCGGATGATGCAGACCGGCTATCCCGTGGTGATGGACGCCACCCATTCGGTGCAGCAGCCGGGTGGCCAAGGCGGCAGCAGCGGCGGCCAGCGGGAGTTTGCGCCGGTGATGGCCCGCGCCGCGGTCTCCCTTGGGATTGCGGCGGTCTTCATCGAGACCCATCAAGACCCCGATACCGCCCCGTCCGACGGGCCGAATATGATCCCGCTGGATCAGATGCCCGCCCTGATCGAGAGCCTGATGGCTTTCGACCAACTGGCCAAAGCCAACCCGATCCGCCTGTGACAGCGAAACGAGTGCCCCCGATGACCAAACCCCTGGCAGACGTGACCCCCAACACCTGGGCCTTCCTGCGCGATGCCATGATCACGCCGACGGGGTTCCGTGAATATGACGCCCGCTGGCGCTTCCCCGAAGAGATCAACCTGCCCGGCATCACCGCCCTGGGCCTGGGCCTCGGCACCCAGATGTTTGAGGCGGGGGTCGCGCCGGTGATTGCCGTTGGCAATGATTACCGGGATTATTCGCTGAGCGTCAAAAACGCGCTGATCCTGGGGCTGATGCAGGCGGGCATTCATGTGAAGGATATCGGCCCGGCCTTAAGCCCCATGGCCTATTTCGCCCAGTTCCACTTGGATGCACCCGCGGTGGCGATGGTCACGGCCTCCCACAACCCCAATGGCTGGACCGGGGTGAAGATGGGCTTTCAGCGCCCGTTAACCCATGGGCCTGACGAGATGGCGCGCCTGCGTGACATCGTTCTTGGCGGCGAAGGCAAGGCCCGGCCCGGCGGCGCCTATGAGTTTGTCGATGGCGTGCGGGAGGCCTATCTCGACGCGCTGGTGGGCGATTTCAAGATGACCCGGCCCCTGAAAGTTGTCTGTGCCACCGGCAACGGCACCGCAGCCCATTTCGCGCCGGAATTGTTCGAACGTTTGGGAGTAGAGGTTGTGCCCTCTCACACCGAACTCGACTACACCTTCCCCCATTACAACCCCAACCCCGAGGCCATGGAGATGCTCCATGACATGGCCGACACGGTCCGCGCGTCAGGCGCCGACCTGGCCCTTGGCTTTGACGGCGATGGCGACCGCTGCGGGGTTGTGGACAATGAGGGGGAGGAGATTTTTGCCGATAAGGTCGGCGTGATCCTGGCCCGTGATCTGGCGAAGCTTTATCCCGACTCGACCTTTGTGGCGGATGTGAAATCCACCGGGCTTTTCGCCTCAGACCCTGAGCTGAAAGCCCATGGCGCCAAGGCTGATTACTGGAAGACCGGCCACAGCCATATGAAACGCCGGGTGCATGAATTGGGCGCGCTAGCCGGGTTTGAGAAATCGGGCCATTACTTTTTGGCGGAACCCATCGGGCAAGGCTATGACTGCGGGATGCGGGTGGCGGTGGAGATCTGCAAGCTGATGGACCGGAACCCAGACAAATCCATGGCCGATCTGCGCCGCGCCCTGCCGGTGACCTATGCCACGCCGACCATGTCGCCTTATTGCGCCGACACCGAGAAATACGATGTGCTGGCCCGGCTAGTGGCGCGGCTGGAGGCGCGCGCCGCCGAAGGCGGGGCCCTTGGC
>JANQNZ010000202.1 GCA_028279315.1 Rhodophyticola sp.
ACAACGAAAACGAGTAATCCCCCCGCTCGTCGACACGCCCGGGCGGCCTCTCCCTCCGCCCGGGAGCTGTCACAAAGCAAAAGGCCCCGCCAATAAGGCCGGGCCTTTTTGGTTTGGCGGGTGGCCGATGACCACGGCTGAGGATAAACTGGGGTGCAACCCACAGCTGGAGGGCACACCCATGGCGCTGTCTGACGAAGAAAAGGTCGAGGGCCGCCTGAACGGCGAACAGAATGAGCCAAGCGGTCGGGACGGCCTCTTGATGCGGCTGATCTTCATGTTGCTGATCGCGGTGATGCTGAGCTTTGCCCATACGGTTTTGGGCGTTCTGACGGTCATCCAATTCATCATCATGCTCATCAACAATGGCGAGCCGAATGAGCGCCTGGCTGAGTTTGGCACCGATCTGGGGATTTGGATCGCCAAGGCCGCGCGGTTCCAGACCGCGGCAAGCGAGGTGAAGCCCTGGCCTTGGACGGAACTGGACTAAGCGGCCGGGCCACGGCGCGAGATTTCTGGATTGAAACCGAAGCCCTGGTTAAGCTGACCCCGGACGGTGCGGCAGAATTTTAAGCATCCGGATTAGAAACAACGCGAGTCTCGCGGCGCTTGGTGTAATCCGACGCGGCGGTCTGGGGGGATATCATGGGGAAACCGATCACACGTGTCACGATCGTGGGCGGGGGCACGGCGGGCTGGCTGACCGCGACGCTTCTGCAGAACATCCTGACCCGGCCAGACGACGCGGAAGACGACATCCAGATCACGCTGATCGAGTCGCCCAATGTGCCAACCGTGGGCGTGGGGGAGGCAACCGTGCCCGGCATGCCCCGGACGCTGAAGGCGGCGGGGATCTCGGAGACGGAGTTCTTCAAGACCTGCAACGCCTCATTCAAGCTGGGCGTTCTGTTCCGGAATTGGAATGTCGATACGGCGGGCGATCCGATCTCGTTCGTGAATCCGTTCACACGGGTGCCGACGATCCAAGGCATCGACTCAGGCTATTTCATGCTGCGCTACGGCGCAGGGGCGCTGGATTTCGTGCAGACCTATTCCGCGTCGGTTGATTTGGCCCGCGCCTTCAAAGGCCCGCGGGTGATTGGCGCCAAGGAATATGACCCGCGCGTGGGCTTTGCGTATCACCTGGATGCCGGGAAATTCGCCCATATGCTGCGTGATCTCTGCATTGCGCGGGGTGTGGAGCACATTCTGGAAGATGTCGTCGATGTGGAGCAGGATGAGCGGGGCTATATCTCCGCCTTGCAGCTGCAAGAGAGCGGGCGGCATGAGGTGCAATTGGTCATCGATTGCACAGGGTTCCGGGGCGTGATCATCAACCAGGTCTTGAAAGAGCCCTTCATTTCTTACTCCAACTACCTCGCCAATGACCGCGCGCTTGCGGTGCAGATCCCGCATAAGACCCCCGAGAAGCTGCCCTCGGTCACGCAATCCACCGCGCTTGGGGCAGGGTGGGTGTGGCGCGTGCCGCTCTATCATCGGATCGGCACGGGCTATGTCTTCTCCTCGGCCCATCGCACGGATGAGGAGGCGACGGCGGAGTTCCTGGCGCATCTGGGGGAGGAGGGCAAAGAGGCCGAACCCCGGGTGATCCCGATGCGGGTGGGCCGCAGCCGCAATGCCTGGGTCAAGAATTGCGTGGCGGTTGGCCTGTCCGGCGGGTTCATTGAGCCGCTGGAATCGACCGCGATCCATATGATCGACACGGCGGTCCGCTGGCTGGCCACGTATTTCCCGGACCAGGATTTCCCCGATCCGCTTCGCGACCGCTATAACAAGCTTTCGAACGCGCTTTACGATGAGGTGCGGGATTTCATCTGCCTGCACTACGCATTGGGGAACCGGACCGACGACCCCTATTGGATCGATGCGCGCAATCTGGAGGTGCCGGACAGCCTGGCGGAGAATCTGGAGCTTTGGAAGCATACGCTGCCCGGGCCGTATGATCTTGAATTCTCGTCGCTTTTCTCACCCGGCGTTTATCAGACGGTGCTTCTGGGCAAGCGGGTTTATGAGACCGGATACGGCAACCCGAAACTGGCGGCACGCTTGCCTTTGCGGCAGGAGGTCTGGGGTCGGCAACTGCAAAAGGCGCGGGCGGAGGTGAAACAGATCGTCAGCGAAATGGCCGATCACCGCACGCTTCTGACCCACCTGCGAGGCGAGGCAGAGGCCGCGCCTTTCGTGCCCTTAGCACAGCCGACCGTGGCAATGCCGGGGACGCTTAAACCAAAAGCGCCGAAGCTCGAGATGCCAGCGAATGAAGACGCAAGTTTGCTCTGACCTTGTCCCTTGGGCGCGCTGATCTAGCTCCCACCCCATGCAGCCAGGGCCTTGAACGCCCCGCCACGAAGGAGACCACGCACATGTCCGACACCCCGATCATCGCCCAGAAAGGCCCTTATCCGGTCGAGGTCACCGCGGGCAAAACCTATTTCTGGTGCACCTGCGGGCGGTCTGACAATCAGCCATTTTGCGATGGCTCCCACAAAGAGACGAGTCTGACGCCTGAAAAATATGAGGCGGAGAAAGACGGCACGTTGTTTTTCTGCGGGTGCAAGGCCACCGGCAACTCCCCGCTTTGCGATGGGAGCCACAATAAGCTTTAGTGGCACTATACCCCGTCGCTGAGGCACGCGGGATTTGACCAAAGGGTCAGCTTCGGCGCAGACTTCCCTCCAAGGCGGAGGAGAAAAGCGTGCAAACCCTTGTCTTTACGACAGAGATGGCGGTTGTCGCCTGTGTCCTTGCGTTTACGGTCTTCCTTTTCGTCTCAGAGATCATCCGCGTCGATCTGGCCGCGATCCTGGTTCTCGTCATCATCGGCATCTTGAGCTACGTCCCGGGGCTGGAAAACCTGGTCGACGTCAATCATCTGTTCGATGGGTTCGCGTCAAACGCGGTGATCTCCATTATCGCGGTGATGATCGTGGGCGCAGGCCTGGACAAGACCGGGCTGATGAACAAGGTCGCCGCCGTGATCCTGCGCCATGGCGGCAGTACCGAGGCACGGATTGTGCCGATTGTCTCTGGGACGGTTGGGGCGATTTCGTCGTTTTTGCAGAATGTGGGCGCCGCGGCCCTGTTCCTGCCCGTTGTCAGCCGGATCTCGACCCGGACGGGCATTCCGATGTCGCGGCTTTTGATGCCGATGGGGTTCTGCGCGATCCTGGGGGGCACGATGACCATGGTTGGCTCCTCGCCGCTTATTCTTCTAAATGATCTGATCCGCTCGGCGAATGAAGGGCTGCCAGCGGAGCTTCAGATGGCTGAATTTGGCCTCTTCTCGGTCACGCCGATCGGGGTTGCCCTGGTGGCAACCGGCATCCTCTATTTCCTCTTTCTGGGTCGCTTCGTGCTGCCCGGCGGGGGCGGGAAGCTTGATACCGCGACGGGCATGGGCACCTCGGAATATCTGCACCGGGTCTACGGGTTACGCGCGGATGTGTTTGAGGTTGGGGTGCCCGCAAACAACCCGCTGGTGGGGCAGCAACTGGCTGATATCAATCTCGAAAACCACCTCTACATCATCTCCACCTTCTATCGCGGCAAGGTCTCGATGGTACAGATCCTGACCGCTGAGATCGCCGCGCCCTGCCGTCTGGCGATCATCGGCAAACGCAATGTGGTGGAGGCGTTTTGCCGAAAGTACGGGCTGACCCTTTACCCGCAGCTTGATGTCTTTGCCGAGGAGTTTGCCGCGACAAATGCCGGGATTGCCGAGGTGGTCATCCCGCCCGATTCCAAGGTCATTGGCCAATGCCCGCGTGATCTTCTTTTGCGCAAGACCACCGGCCTGTCGCTTCTGGCCATCCATCGCGGCGAAGACACGCTCAGCCATGTGGAGACCGAGGAGCATGAGCCAACCGCGATTGGCCTGGTGAAATTCCAAGCCGGCGATATGCTGGTCGCCCATACCAGATGGGACATGCTGACCCGGCTGAAACGCAACCGAGATTATGTGGTGGTGACCTCGGACTTCCCGCAGGAGGAGCTTCGGCCCCACAAGGTGCAATGGGCGGTGACCTTCTTTCTGGTCTCGCTGGCCATGATCCTCTTCACCGATATCCGCCTGTCGCTGTGCCTGTTGACGGGGGCCGTTGGGATGCTTCTGACCCGGGTCCTCAGCATCGATGAGGCCTATCGCGCGGTGGGGTGGAACACGGTGTTCTTGCTCGCCTCGCTGATCCCGCTTGGGCAGGCGGTGCAGAACACGGGCACGGCGGCCTGGATCGCGCAGCAGATTTTGGTGGCGCTGGACGGCTGGCCGATCTGGTCGCTGCAAGCCGGGATCGCGGTGCTGGCGACGGGGTTCTCGCTGGTCATGAGCAATGTGGGCGCAACCGTGCTGCTGGTGCCGCTGGCCGTCTCCATCGCCATCGCGGCGGGCGCGAACCCGGCGGTTTTTGCGCTGACCGTGGCGATCTCGACGTCGAATTCCTTCATCATCCCCACCCATCAAGTGAACGCGCTGATCATGGGGCCCGCGGGGTATAAGGTGACCGATTTTGTGCGCACCGGCGGGATCATGACGGTGCTGTTTTTGATTGTGTCGATGGTGATGTTGAACCTGGTGTTCTGATGCGGGCTTGGATCACAACGATCTTGAGTTGCGCCACAGCCCTTCTATGTCCCTTGCCCAGATAGTGAGGCGGGATGTCTTATCCGTAGGGCGGGACTTGTCCCGCCTCAGCCCTTGCGTTCGCGTGTCTTTGTTTGGCGGGACAAGTCCCGCCCTACAAGTGACGATGGCGCTCGGATCGAAGGCTCCCCCTTTCAGCGCCGGAACCATGCGATCAACGGCCTGATATCCAGCGCCATCACCGCAACCCCAAGCGGGATCATCCAAAAGCCAAGGATTGGCAGGAAGCCGAAGCCCCCGCCGATCACCAGAAGAAGGCCGAGGAGAAAGCGGAGGCCCGGCGGCACTCGGCGGCGCACCGTCTCGAGCGCAGACCGAAGCCAGGCGCGGAGGCCGCTATCGGGCGTCTCCAGGGGGGCCTCTGGACCAGCCAAGTCCAACCGCATGACCTGTTCTGGCCCGCATCGCCCTTGATGCGCCTCCCCATCAGCCTGCCATCCATGGCGCTCATAAAGCGCGATGGCGTGAGTGTTTGTCTGATCGACCGACAGCCAAAGCTCGCCAATTGAGTAGCGCCCCTTCACATAGGCGGGCAGGACAGCGAATAGCGCCCCGCCGAATCCCCGCCCTTGATATTGCCCCCCAATCAGAACACCGCGAAGCCCATGGGCGCGGCTTGGCAGGCGCGGCACACGGCGCGAGAAATCCCGATCAATCTTGAAGAACCCGACGATCTCATCATCCGAGGCAACCAGGTGGAACTCCTGAAGGAGATCGGGCTCCGCCGTCATCTCCGCGATTTCGCCCACAAACGCGCTTTGCGCTTCTGGCAGGGTCAAATGCTGGACTCGCGCGACATCCGCGCGCGCCAGGGGGGCGGGCGTCACCTCCCTTTGCCGCGCGTCGTCTGCGCGGGGCGCGGTCACGCCTCCAACGCCTCCAACTGATCGATGAAGCCTTCGATCATCGACAGGCCTTTGTCCCAGAACCGCGGATCGCTGGCATCGAGGCCGAAGGGCGCCAGCAACTCCTTATGGTGCTTCGATCCGCCGGCTTTCAGCATCTCAAAATACTTCTCCTGAAACCCCGGATCGCCCTCTTCATAAACCGCGTAAAGCGCGTTCACGAGGCCGTCGCCGAAGGCATAGGCATAGACATAGAAAGGCGAATGCACGAAATGGGGGATATAGGCCCAAAAGGTCTCATACCCTTCCATGAAACTGAAGACGGGCCCCAGGCTTTCGGCCTGCACACTCATCCAAAGCGCGTTCAGATCGTCGGGGGTGAGTTCCCCCTCCCGGCGCGCGGCATGCAATTTGCATTCGAAATCGTAGAAGGCGATCTGGCGGATGACGGTGTTGATCATGTCTTCGACTTTGCCAGCCAGCATTACTTTCCGCGCGGCATCGTCTTGGGCCTCAGCCAGCATCTTCTTGAAGGTCAGCATCTCGCCAAAGACCGAGGCCGTTTCGGCGAGCGTTAGGGGCGTTGAACTCAGAAGCTCCCCTTGCCCCGCCGCCAGGCGCTGATGGACACCGTGGCCCAATTCATGGGCCAGCGTCGTCACATCGCGCGGTTTGCCCAGGTAGTTCAGCATCACATAAGGGTGCACATCGACCACCGTGGGATGCGCGAAAGCGCCGGGGGCCTTGCCTTCCTTCACGCCCGCGTCGATCCAGCCTTGAGTGAAGAAGGGTTCGGCAAGCTCGGCCAGGCGCGGGTCGAAGGCGGCATAGGCCTCCGACACCGTGGCGCGGGCCTCCTCCCAAGGGACCAGGCGATCATCTTCCATTGGGAGCGGCGCGTTGCGGTCCCAGACCTCCAACTGATCCAGACCCAACCATTTGGCTTTCAACGCATAATAGCGATGGGAGAGGCGCGGATAGGCGCCCACAACCGCATCGCGCAACGCCTCCACCACCTCGGGCTCCACATGATTGGCCAGATGCCGGCCGGCCTGAGGGGTCGGCAGGTTGCGCCAGCGGTCCTCGATCTCCTTTTCTTTGGCGAGCGTGTTGTGGACGCGGGCAAAAAGCGGCAGGCGCGATTGGAAGGTCGCGGCCAGCGCCCGCGCGCCGGATTCCCGTTTGGACCGGTCCTGGTCGGAGAGGAGGTTCAGCGTCGCTTCAATGCCCAGGCTCTCGCCCTCGACCTCAAAGCTCAGCCCCGCGATTGTTTCATCGAAAAGTTTGTTCCACGCCGTCGCGCCGACCGTGGATTGATCGTGCAGGAACTGCTCCAACTCATCGGACAGTTGGTAGGGTTTCATCGCCCGCATCCGGTCGAACACCGGCTTGTAACGTGCCAGATCGGCGTTTTCCGCCAGGAGCACGGCCAGCGCCTCATCTTCGATCCGGTTGAATTCCAAAGAGAAAAACACAAGCGGCGTCGTGAAGGCGGTGATCTTGTCCTGACAATCGGACATGAACTTGGCCCGGTCCGCATCCGTGGTCTTCTGGTAATACCGGAGCCCCGCGAAGGACATGATGCGCCCGCCGATCAGGTCGATCTTCTCGTAGCGCAACACGCAATCGAGCATCTCGCCTGCGCTCAACCCCGCCAGTTTCCCCTGATAGGTGGCGGCGAAATCGGCGCATTCTGTTTCCAGCCAAGCCATATCGCGGGCCAGTTCCGGGGCCTCCTCGCCCGCATAAAGATCGCTCAAATCCCAATCCGGCAAGTCACCCAGATCAGCCGCGCCTCCGTCAGCGGCGTCTCGGAGTAGGCGGTTTTGGGTGGCGGGCAGCGGATACATGACGGACCTCTGGGCTGGATGGCTTTCTTGAGAGATATGCACCCGAACCGCCGTTCCGCAATCGGCAAATCGCCTAAAAGATGCGGAAACGGGCCCGGTCTGCTATGGTCACGCCAGTAGTGTGAGGGGGGTCCATTGCGCGCCCCTGCGTTCCCTGATGGCAAACTAAAAGGGGGGACGGAGACATGAAGGTGTCACCAACCATCGGTGTGTGTTTGGCGGGATTGCTCGCGTTATCGGCTTGCGGCGACAGCGCCAGCCCAATCGGCATTCGGGATTTTGAGACCAGCAGGCGGTCGCTCGACCCAATTGAGGTCGACGGCACATCTTATCGCCGGGTCGAGGTCACCAGCACCTATGACAATGGCGAGGTTTATGTGGACGAATTTGTCTATGTCGAAAGCCGCCGGGTCCGCTGCGGCGGCGATTGTCCGGGCGCGGTGCGCCAGGCGTTAAGGGACGCGCAAAGCGGCGGGGGTGGGATGTATTAGAGCACTTTGCGTTTGACTTGAATCGCAACCCGCTGTCTCTCGCCTGCGGCTCGAACGCGGAACGCGATAAGCTCTGCTTCAGATAAAACGCAAAGTGCCTTAAAGCTCCACCTCGCCGCCTTCGCCAACTTCAGGCAGGTCCGGCTGATCGGGGCGGCGGCGGATGATGATATCGCCATTTGGCAGCTGCTCCGGCATTTCATAGGCGGTGATGTCATCCATCATCTCGCCCAGGCTTTGCAGGAATGGCAGCATCTCCTCTTCCAGATAGGGCCGAAGCTCCTCCAGCATCGGCTCCATCTCGTCGCGCAAGCCCTCCATGATCAGCCGCGCGCCTTCGGCGAAGAGGTCAATGCCTTCGCTAAAGGAACTCTCAGGCGCTTCAGTGTCTTGCGCGGAGGCGGGCAAACTGCTCATCGCCGCGATCAGGCCGGCTGTGAGAATGTGTTTCATGGAACGCAATATAGGCGAAAAGGCCGCGCGATTTAAGCCCCGGCGCCGATCTCAACCGTGACGGGGAAGTGATCGGACGCAGTCAGGAGCGCTTGGCGCAGCGCGTCGTCGCGCCAGCAGGCGGGGTCGTCGAACGGGTGCCAAATGCGCCATCCTCGGGTCTCTGGCCTCAGCCGCGGGCAGACCATGATGTAATCCAGAAGCGCCTCAAGGTAACGGTCTTCGTCCGCCAAGAAGAACCGTGCGGTGGTTGGTTGCGCGGCGATCCGGCTTTGCAGGGCTTGGGCCGCATGGGGGTCGTAAAGCTGTGCCTCAGGCGGCAGATCGGCGCCAAGCACAATCTCGACGCCAGAGAGACCGAAGAGTTTCTCATATTCGT
>JANQNZ010000169.1 GCA_028279315.1 Rhodophyticola sp.
CGCCGCCCAGACCCGTGGCGAGAAGCCCTGGTACATCATGATCGTCGAGCTTCTGCCCAATGCGCGCGGGCCGTTGATCGTCGATTTCTGCCTCAGGATTGGCTACACGACGATCCTTCTCGGCACCCTCGGCTTCTTCGGCCTCGGCGTTGATCCGGAAAGCGCCAACTGGGGTTCGACGATCAACGAGGGCCGCAGGCTTCTCACCATCTACCCGCACCCGCCGCTGGCCCCTGCGCTGGCGCTGATGACACTGGTCCTGGGCCTGAACCTTCTCGCCGATGGGCTGCGGGAAGAGAGCCTGAAAGACTGATTGGCAGGCGCCCACCTGAAACCGGTGGGCGCCGCCCAAATGGATAGAAACCGCCCCATAGATCAGGGCGACAGGGAGACAAGTGATGGCAGAACGTGAGCCCTATGACGGCCCCATCCTCGAAATCGACCAGCTCTCGATTTCCTTTTTCACCCGCCTCCGCGAAATCCCCGCGGTGATGGATTTCTCCTGCGTGGTCCAACCCGGCGAAGCCATGGGTCTTGTCGGCGAATCCGGTTGCGGGAAATCCACTGTGGCCCTGGGCGTGATGCAGGATTTGGGCGTGAACGGGCGCATCGTCGGCGGCTCGATCAAGTTCAAAGGCCGCGATCTGAACGCGATGTCGGATGAAGAGCTGCGCGACCTCCGCGGCTCGGAAATCGCGATGATTTATCAGGAGCCGATGGCGTCGCTGAACCCCGCCATGAAGATCGGCCGCCAGTTGATGGAAGTGCCGATGATCCATGAAGGGGTCTCAGCCGATGAGGCCTATAAGCGCGCCCTTGAAGTGGTGACGGATGTCCGTCTGCCAGACCCGAAGCGGATGCTGGAAAGCTTCCCGCACCAATTGTCGGGCGGCCAGCAGCAGCGGATCGTGATCGCCATGGCGCTGATGGCCAACCCCTCGCTTCTGATCCTTGATGAACCCACCACCGCGCTTGACGTGACGGTGGAGGCCGCCGTGGTCGAGCTGGTGAAGGACCTGGGCAAGAAATACGGCACCTCGATGCTGTTCATCTCCCACAACCTGGGCCTGGTCTTGGAAACCTGTGATCGGATTTGCGTGATGTATTCGGGGGAGGCGGTCGAGACCGGCTCCATCGAAGATGTCTTCGACAAGATGCAGCACCCCTATACCCAAGCGCTTTTCCGCTCGATCCCGCTGCCAGGGGCGGACAAGAACGCGCGGCCCCTGATCGCGATCCCGGGCAACTTCCCCCTACCCCATGAGCGGCCTCCGGGCTGCAACTTTGGGCCCCGCTGCGATTATTTCGAAGCCGGGCGCTGCGATGCGGGTGATATCAAGATGGCGCCGGTCGAAGGCCATGAGCGCCATACCTCCCGCTGCTTGAAATTCACCGAGATCGATTGGATGGCACCCCCCGATATCGGCGATCAGAAGGAAAAGGCAAAGGTTGGCGACCCAGTGCTGAAGGTCGACAATCTGAAGAAGTACTACGAGGTCGCGGCCAATTCCATGTTTGGCGGCGGCGACAAGAAAGTTGTGAAAGCCAATGAGACACTGAGTTTCGAGGCTCGCGAATCTGAGACGCTGGCCATCGTGGGTGAATCCGGCTGCGGGAAGTCGACGCTTGCCAAGGTGCTGATGGGGCTGGAGACGGCGACCGACGGGCAGGTTTTGCTCGACAACCAGAATATCGAGGCCACGCAGATTGAGGATCGCGATACCGGCACGGTCTCGTCGATCCAGATGGTGTTCCAGAACCCGTTCGACACGCTGAACCCGTCAATGACCGTGGGCCGGCAGATCATCCGGGCTTTGGAGATCTTTAAGTTCGGCAAAAACGAAGCCGAGCGCCGCGAACGGATGCTGGAGCTTCTGGACCTGGTGAAACTGCCCCGCGCCTTCGCGGAACGGATGCCACGGCAGCTCTCGGGCGGTCAGAAACAGCGGGTCGGCATCGCGCGCGCCTTTGCAGGTGGCGCGCGGATCGTGGTGGCGGATGAGCCGGTCTCAGCCCTCGATGTGTCGGTTCAAGCGGCGGTCACCGATCTTCTGATGGAGATCCAGCGGGATGAGAAAACCACGCTCCTCTTCATCTCCCACGACTTGAGCATCGTCCGCTATCTCTCTGATCGCGTTATGGTTATGTATCTTGGCCATGTGGTGGAACTGGGCGATACCGAACAGGTCTTCTCGCCGCCTTACCATCCCTATACCGAGGCGCTTCTCTCCGCGGTGCCCATCGCCGACACCTCTGTCGAGAAAGAGCATATCGTCCTCGAAGGCGACATCCCCTCCGCGATGAACCCACCCTCAGGCTGCCCGTTCCAGACCCGCTGCCGGTGGAAATCGGAAGTGCCGGGGGGCTTGTGCGAAAGCGAAGTGCCGCCGATGCGCAAACTCGCCGATGGGCATGAGATCAAATGCCATCTGGCCGATGACATCCTGGCGCGCATGACCCCAGTCATCAAAATCGCCGCGGAATAAGACACCCCGGCGCACCCCGCCGCCGTCCCGAGTCGGGGGCGGGTCAAGGATCGCCAGACCGCCGAAGGCGGGGCCGCAGGCCTCCTTGACGCGCCCACGACTCGGATCACCCTAGTAATGGCGCGTTCAGGGCAAACCTGCCCCTGAACCGCCTCTCAGCAGATTCCCCTTGGGTTTCTCCAAAGCCTCTCGCCCCGTCATTCCAGGCGTACCCATCAGAGACGCATATCTGCTCGGCCATCCCCCGTCTTTGCTTCCAAAATACTCCCGCCGGAGGCATGGAATTCTCGAGAATTCCGTCCGTTTTCCTTGAGGAAAACGGCTATCACCAACACGCACACCGAAAGAAAAAGGGGGAGCACTGCTCCCCCAGTTTCGCTGATCAGGCTCACTCTATTGTACCGCCCGGTTTCTGCCTGCGGCCTGATCCGCGTCAGGGGCGAGCGCACCCGCCCCGTGTTTCAGATCCCAACCTCCGGGCAAGGGAGGTGGGGATCCGATCTCTTTTCAGCTACACCCGCTTGTCGCGCCGCAGGTGTTGCACTTCATGCATGTCCCGTTGCGAACCAGCGTGTAGTTCCCACACTCGCCGCAAGCCTCGCCTTCATAGCCTTGCATCTTGGCTTTCATCCGCGCGTCCATGCTGACGGCCCCGGTGGAGACCGCCGTCGTGCCCGCCGCTATGGCCATGGTCCCGCCGGACCCGCCGCCAGAGGTTTCCGGCACCAAGGTCTCCAACGCCGCCACCGGATCGTCGGTGTTCAGCGCCGTTGCCCCCATCTCGGCCCCACCTTGCAGCACAACCAATTCCTGGGGCACACGCTTGCGGAGATAGCCGGTGGAGCTGATCTGTTTCAGCACCTCCAGGGACTTCGTCGCCGCGGTTTCCGAGACAGGCGCCACATTCGACACGCCCTCATCCACACCTCGCCCAATATCGTCGAAGCTTTCCCCTTCGGGCTTCACATGGGCCAGATCGGTCCGGTCGAGATAGCTGACCGCCAACTCCCGGAAGATGTAGTCCAGGATCGAGGTGGCGTTCTTGATCGAGTCATTGCCCTGCACCATCCCCGAGGGTTCGAATTTGGTGAAGGTGAAGGCGTCCACGAACTCCTCCAGCGGTACCCCATATTGCAGGCCAACCGAGACCGCGATGGCGAAATTGTTCATCATCGCGCGGAACCCGGCCCCCTCTTTATGCATGTCGATGAAGATCTCACCAAGCGAGCCGTCTTGGTACTCCCCGGTCCTGAGATAGACCTTATGGCCCCCCACAATCGCCTTCTGGGTATAGCCTTTGCGGCGCTCCGGCAGCTTCTCCCGCTCGGCGCGGATGACCTCCTTGACCACCACTTTCTCGATGATCTTCTCGGCCAGAACCGCGGCTTTCTCTTGCGGCGATCCGGTCTCCAGAGTCTCCGCCGCCTCGTCATCATCCTCAACCAAGGCTGCCGCCAAAGGCTGGGATAGTTTGGAGCCATCGCGGTAAAGCGCATTGGCTTTCACACCCAAGGACCAAGACAGTTCATAAGCCTTCTGGCAGTCCTCAATCGTGGCCGCGTTTGGCATGTTTATCGTCTTGGAGATTGCGCCCGAGATGAAGCTCTGCGCGGCGGCCATCATGTAGATATGGCTGTCGACAGAGAGGAAGCGCTTGCCCTTCTTCCCGCAAGGGTTCGCGCAGTCGAAGACGCCCAGATGCTCGTCTTTCAGGAACGGCGCGCCCTCCAAGGTCATGGTCCCGCAGACATGATCGTTGGCGGCCTCGATATCCGCTTTCGAGAAGCCCAGATGCCGCAGCATGTCGAATGTGGGATCGTTTAGTTTTTCCGCTGGAATGCCCAAGGTCTGGGTGCAGAATTCCTCACCCAGGGTCCATTGGTTGAAGACAAAGCGGATGTCGAAGGCCGACGGCAACGCCTGCTCCACCTTCTCGATCTCCGCCGGCCCAAAGCCATGGCCGATGAGCGCGGTGTGATTGATACCCGGCGCATTGCCCAGGGTCGCATGGCCGACGGCGTAAGAGATCATCTCTTCGATTTGCGAACTGGAATATCCCAGAACCTCCAGCGCCGCGGGCACCGATTGATTGATGATCTTGAAATAGCCGCCCCCGGCGAGCTTCTTGAACTTCACCAAGGCGAAATCGGGCTCGATCCCGGTGGTGTCGCAATCCATGACCAGGCCGATGGTGCCCGTGGGGGCAATCACTGTGGCCTGCGCGTTGCGATAGCCGTGCTTCTCACCCAGTTCCAGCGCCTCGTCCCAGGAGTGTTTGGCCAGCGCCACCAGCCGCTCATCGGGGCAGTTGCCGTGATCAAGCGCGACGGGTTTCACGTCCAGCGCCTCGTAGCCCTCGGTCCGGCCATAAGCGGCAGTCCGGTGGTTGCGGATGACGCGGAGCATCTGGTCTTTGTTCCGCTCATATCCCGCGAAGGGCCCAAGCTCCCCGGCCACCTCGGCAGAGGTCGCATAGGCCACGCCGGTCATGATCGCAGTCAGGGCGCCGCAAAGTGCACGACCCTCGGGCGAGTCATAACCATAACCCATATTCATCAGAAGCCCGCCGATATTGGCGTAACCCAGGCCAAGCGTCCGGAAATCATAGGAAAGCTGCGCAATCTCCTTCGATGGGAACTGCGCCATCATCACCGAGATTTCCAAGGTCAGCGTCCAAAGCCGCGTGGCGTGGACATAGCCTTCGGCGTCGAACTGCCCGTCATGGTAGAAGGTGAGCAGGTTCATCGAGGCCAGATTGCAGGCCGTGTCGTCGAGGAACATGTACTCCGAACACGGGTTCGAGCCGCGGATGTCGCCATCATTCGGGCAGGTGTGCCAGGCATTCACCGTGTCATGGAATTGGATGCCCGGATCGGCGCAGGCCCAAGCGGCGTGGCCGACCTTTTCCCATAACTCACGTGCCGGGATTCTCTTCGATACGGAGCCATCAACGCGATTGATGAGCTGCCACATCTCGTCATTCTCGACCGCCTTCAGGAAGGCATCCGTCACCCGGATCGAGTTGTTGGAGTTTTGGCCCGAGACCGAGCTATAGGCCTCACTATCCCAGTCCGTATCATAGGTCGGAAACTCGATCGACGTGTGGCCTTGCTTTGCATAATCCAACACGCGTTTGATGTAAGTTTCAGGAATTGCGGAGCTTTTGGCCGCCCGAATTGCAGATTTCAGACTTTCGTTCTTCGACGGGTCCACAGCGTCGTCCAGCGTGCCATCCCAAGCGCGGATCGCCTCAAAAATGCCGTTCAGCATTTTTTCGTGCATCTTGGAGCCCGCGACGATGGACGCCACTTTTTGCTCTTCGATCACCTTCCACTCGATGAACTCTTCGATATCCGGATGGTCGGCATCGACGATCACCATCTTGGCCGCGCGCCGTGTGGTGCCGCCCGATTTGATCGCGCCGGCCGCGCGATCCCCGATCTTCAAGAAGCCCATGAGGCCCGAGGATTTGCCGCCGCCCGATAGCTTCTCGCCTTCACCGCGCAGATGGCTGAAATTCGTGCCAGTGCCCGAGCCGTATTTGAACAGCCGCGCCTCCCGAACCCACAGGTCCATGATCCCACCGTCATTCACCAGATCGTCCTGGACGCCTTGGATGAAGCAGGCATGCGGCTGCGGGTGTTCGTAAGACGAGGTCGATTTCGTCAGCTTGCCGGTTTTGTAATCCACATAATGGTGGCCCTGCGCCGGCCCATCGATGCCATAAGCCCAATGCAACCCGGTGTTGAACCACTGGGGCGAGTTCGGCGCCGCCATCTGGCGCGCCAACATCAGTTGCATCTCATCGAAATAGGCGCGCGCGTCTTTCTGGGTGGAGAAATAGCCGCCTTTCCAGCCCCAATAGGCCCATGCGCCGGCCAAACGCCGGAAGACCTGCTTGGCCGATGTTTCCCCGCCATAGCGTTGGTCTTCCGGCAAAGCTTCCAGCGCCTTTTCGTCGGCCACGTGACGCCATAGGAAGCTTGGTACGCCTTTCTCTTTCACCGGCTTCAGCGCCGCCGGCACCCCAGCCTTGCGGAAGTATTTCTGCGCAATCACGTCTGAGGCGACCTGGCTCCAGCCCGAGGGGACTTCCACCTCATCCAGCTTAAAGACGGTTGTGCCATCGGGATTGCGGATCTCCGACGAGGTGATGGTGAAGTCCAGCCCGGCATAGGTATCCGCGCCATCGGTGGTGAATCTGCGTTCAATTTTCATGGCTGCCTCTCGATTACGGCCCTGTTCCCCTAACGTGGCCTGCCGATTTTCATTCGGCTCCGACCATCTCATTCCTTCAGAACAGCCGTTCCCGACCAGGCCAAATAGACCTGGGGCCATACGAAGATCCGTATGGGTCGAAGTGTGGGTTTAGGTCTGTCCCGCTACCGGATCGGGATAACTATATATTGTGTCGTTCGATCCGGCCCACACAACCTGACGTAGGAGGCCATAGCGGTCAACGGATTTTTTACAATCCCGTGACAGTTTTTTTCGTTGCAAATTGCGCCTAGGTTGATCTACGTGCGCGCGCCTCTGATTCAGAGGTATGGGCGCCCTCACCCATGCGCGCGCGAAAACCCAAGAAGACAAAGCGGTTACCCTCGGCTGTTCAGAAACGGCCTGAGTATTCGCCACATTCCCGCCACTATTTGCGGCTGTGTTTTTAAGGCATACAAAATCTTGTGGATAGGTACCGCGTCCGGCGTTTGACCTGAGACATCAGCCAAAGGCCGGGCGCACGCAACGCTCAAGTCTTGCATAGCGGTCTGCAAAAAAGCGGTGATTCAGGTTTCGGGCCAAACATTGTGATGGTCGGGGCGGCGAGATTCGAACTCACGACCTTCTGTACCCAAAACAGACGCGCTACCAGGCTGCGCTACGCCCCGACTAGCCGCCGATCTAGCGCGCCCGATCCGGAATGGGAAGAGGTGATTCACCAGGGGGCTCAGCACCGCCAAAGCGCGCGGTCCTGCGGCAGGCTCGGGTGGCGGAGGACGTCGCCGGCTTGAAACCCGATCTGGCGCGCCAGCCCGCCATTGATCTCCAAGACAAACTGCGCCGGTCCCGCGCTTGGTAGTGAGGTCGGATCAAACGGCACCGCGTCGTGCTGCACGTTCAAAAGCCGCCCCGCCCCGTCGAAAAAGATAATGTCGAGCGAGATCGGCACATTCCGCATCCAGAAACTCCGCGGCTGCTCGGACGGGAACACAAACAGCATCCCGGCCGATCGCGGTAGGTTTTCGCGGAACATCAACCCGCGTTGTCGTTCCCCAGGCTCATCGGCAATTTCGACGGAGAAGCGCGCGATCCCAAAGTCGCCGCGCAACTCAACACGATTCGGCGCGCAATTGGCCAGCGCCGCGGCCGTGGAGAGCATCAGCACCAACACGGCCAAGACCATCCGCATGGTCAATCCTCCTGAACGAAATCCCACGCCCTGACTTCGGCGGCCATCATCCCACGAGGGCCTTCGACCATCCGCACGGTCACGGCCTCACCGGGCTGCAGGTCTGCCAGGCCAAAGCGGCGCAGAACCTCCACATGAACAAACACATCCGCAGAATGGCCGAAGACATTGACGAAGCCAAAGCCTTTCGCCTTGTCGAACCATTTCACCCGCGCGGCCAGATAAGGCGTGTCGGGGTCAAGATCGATGCCAAGGCCCGAGGCATCATCGATCGCGTCCGTGTCGGGCGGCTGGATCTCGACGATCTCCTGCGCCTGGCTGCCCCGCTCGGTCTCTTGCACCCGCACGGTGATCCGCGCGTTATCCGCAACCGATCCCTGGCCGAAATTTCGCAAAACATTGGCATGAAGAAGGATATCCGGACCGCCGCCATCTGCGACGATGAAGCCGAACCCTTTCACCGCGTCAAACCACTTAACGCGCCCCTCGATCAGAGCGCCCATATCCTGTTCATCATCCGTCATTCTGGATGCGTCCCAATCATCCTGGGGTTAGTGTAGAATTGTCCCACACCCAGGCTTGACCGTTTGTGCGGGGGCGCGCAAGCATATTTTTTCCTCCCAAAAACCAATGTGATGACGATTCGACCGTTTGGATTTGCCCGGAACGGCCTCTCACCCAGAGGTTGGCACTGGGGCCGAGTCTTCTCCTAGGGGCTGAGCCGATCGATCGCCCAAGGCTGATCAAGGCCCTGGCGCCGCCAGCGAAACCGATCATGGAGGCGGAACGCGCCATCGGCCCAGAACTCAATCTCAAGCGGTCTCAACCTGTAGCCCCCCCAAAATGGTGGTCGCGCGGGCTGCACCCCCTGCTCCGCTGTCACTTGAGCAACCTTTGTCATCAACGCGGTGCGGCTCGACAGCGGCTGCGATTGCTTCGACGCCCAGGCCCCGAGCCGGCTTTTGAGGGAGCGGGAGGCGAAATAGGCATCCGCCTGCGGCCCATCCTCTTTCTCCACACGCCCGCGCACACGAAGCTGGCGACGAAGGCTTTTCCAATGCATCACGAAGGCCGCCTGCCCGGCGCTGTCCAGTTCCGCCGCTTTCGCACTTCCGTAATTTGTGTAGAAAACAAAGGCGTCGGCCTCGATGTCCTTCAAAAGCACCATCCGGCAATTCGGCAACCCACTGGCATCGACCGTGGCGAGCGCAATGGCGCTTGGATCATTGGGCTCCACCGCCTCAGCTTCCTTAAGCCAGGCCTGGGCCAATTCAAACGGATCCTCGCCCGCAAATATCCCTGTCCGATCACTCACCGCGCCGCGCCCCGTATAGTCTCCGCCGGACAAGCTAGCCGCGCGTGTGAGGATCAGCAAGCACCGCCAACCGGCCTGACTTGAAGCCCCTGGGGCAATGGCCTAAACCGCTGCCATTGACAGAATGACGTGGGGTATCGGGGGCGGCCATGGGGATGATGACTGGCAAGCGCGGGCTGATCATGGGCCTCGCCAATGACAAATCCATCGCTTGGGGCATTGCCAAAGCCGTTGCGGCCGAAGGGGCGGAGCTTGCCTTCTCCTACCAAGGTGAGCAACTGCTGAAACGGGTCGCGCCGCTGGCCGCCGAGCTTGGCAGCGGTATCGTTCTGCCCTGCGATGTGGGTGATGCCGACAGCCTCGATCAGCTTTTTGCGGAGCTAGAGAGCCGGTGGGGCAGCTTGGATTTCGTCGTCCATGCCATTGGATTTTCGGACAAAAACGAACTTCGTGGCCGCTATGTTGATACCAGTGCCGCAAATTTCGACATGACCATGAATATCTCGGTCTATTCCTTCACCGCCGTCTGCCAACGGGCCGAGAAGATGATGCCAAATGGCGGCTCACTTCTGACGCTCACCTATTACGGGTCCGAGAAGGTGATGCCGCATTATAATGTGATGGGTGTGGCCAAAGCGGCGCTCGAAGCCTCGGTGATGTATCTGGCCGAAGATCTGGGCCGCGACGGTATCCGCGTGAACGCGATCTCGGCGGGCACGATTAAGACGCTTGCGGCGTCGGGGATTGGCGATTTCCGCTACATCTTGAAGTGGAATGAGCATAACTCTCCGCTGCGGCGCACGGTGACCCAGGATGAGGTCGGGAAATCGGCGCTGTATCTCCTGTCGGACCTCTCCAGCGCGGTCACGGGTGAGGTGCTGCATGTGGATTCCGGCTATCACGTGGTCGGCATGAAGAACCCCGACGCGCCCGATATGACGCGGGAGGCCAAACATGGGGATTGAGCATCTCATCGCGTTCAATCTCACCTTGCTGGCGGCCATCGCCAGCCCCGGCCCCTCCCTGCTTTATCTGACCCGCACAACGCTGGCCGAAGGCCGTGGCACCGGGATTGCCGCCGCACTTGGCTTGGCCCTGGCCGCGGCCCTTTGGACGCTGGCCGCGCTTCTTGGGCTTGATGCGCTCTTCACGCTCTTCCCTTGGGCTTACACCGCCGTGAAGCTTATGGGGGCCGCCTATCTGATCTGGATCGCCGTGCAAACCTGGCGCCACGCGCGCGACCCCGTCGCCGCCACGGCTGATACCGCCATGCATGGCCGCGCCTTCCGCCAGGGGCTTCTGGTCAATCTCGCCAACCCCAAAGCGGTGCTCTTCGCAGCCGCCGTTTTGGTGGTGATCTTCCCGCCAAACCTGACCGCCACCGAGAAAGCCATCATTTTCGTCAATCACTTGGCGGTGGAGGCGATTGTGCAGCCTGCCCTGGCCGTGCTCTTGTCGACAGCCGTGATCCGCCGCCGCTATCTCGACGCGAAACATCTTTTTGACCGCTTCGCCGCGTGCGTTCTTGGCGCGCTTGGCCTGCGGCTTCTGACCGATAGGTGACCGATGATTAATCCGCTGCCGCATGAGAAAGGGTTCCATGTTTCCTGGGATCAAATCCACCGAGACAGCCGCGCGCTGGCCTGGCGGCTGGACAAACGCGGGCCCGGCGAAGGCGGGGCGTGGCGCGCCATTGTGGCGATCACCCGGGGTGGCATGGCGCCGGCGATGATCGTGGCGCGGGAGCTCGACATTCGCCAGGTCGCCACGATCTCGATCAAGAGCTATGACCACCAGACCCAAGGCGATGCACAGATTCTAAACAAACCAGACCCAGAGCTGATGGGCGATGGTGAGGGCATCTTGGTGATCGACGATCTGGTCGATTCAGGGAAAACGCTGGAGGTTGTCCGCGCCCTTTATCCCAAAGCCCATTTCGCCACGGTTTATGCCAAACCCAAAGGTGAGCCGATGGTGGACACGTTCATCACCGGTGTCAGCCAGGACACCTGGATCTTCTTCCCTTGGGACATGGCGCTGCAATATGTTGAGCCATACCGCGGCACCGATTGAGCGGGCCGCCCTCAACTGACATACCGCTCCGCCTTTTCCCGCAGCGCCTTTTTTACGTCGGCGCCGATGTCATCCCAGTGCCGGTCCCTCAACGCACCTTCCAGCGAGTACAAATAGTAGCAAAGCGATAGCCTGGCGTTTGGAGATTGCTGTTTCATCTCGCAATAAGCAGCAACCGACCCGACCCTCTCCAAATCGGCACGAGTCCTTATGCCAATTTGAGCCAGTCGACTGGCAACCGTCGTTCCAATGTTCCTCAAGTCGCTGACAGCGACGGATGAACGGGACATGCGAGCAACCTCCACCTTCAGATTGGTGATCATCTATCACAGGCGCCCTGACAGCCTCTGTCAGGAGCAAGCCATTTGCGGACGTCTGTCACGGATCGCAAGCACCCGGCCTCACGCCCCCCGAAGAGCAAGCCCGCTACCCGTGGCCAATGCGTCGGCGAGGACCCCCCGCACCACATCTTGGGGCACTTCAGCGGTCACAACAGCCTCACCGATCCCCCGCGCCAGGATGAATCTGAGCTGACCATCCACCACCTTCTTGTCCTGACCCATTAGCGACAGAAGCGCAGTTGCGCCCGGCAATTCCCCTTCAAT
The DNA here is from genome assembly GCA_028279315.1 of Rhodophyticola sp. Classification (GTDB taxonomy): domain Bacteria; phylum Pseudomonadota; class Alphaproteobacteria; order Rhodobacterales; family Rhodobacteraceae; genus Rhodophyticola. The sequence continues at coordinate 11,887 of JANQNZ010000169.1, forward strand.
ATCATAGAGATCACGCTTCATCTTCATGTTAGACAAATGCGCCCGCACCCGGCTTGGGTCTTCTTGCGCACAGAGGCCTAGCCGCGCTGACAATTCAAAGGCTAAGGCACAGCCAATTGCCACGCCCTCCCCATGGAGCAACCGGTCGGAATAGCCGGTCGCAGCTTCCAGCGCATGGCAAAAGGTGTGGCCCAGGTTCAGAAGCGCCCGATCCCCCTGCTCGGTTTCATCCCGCACCACGATATCGGCCTTCATCTGCACCGAGCGGCGCACGGCCTCTTGCCTCAGCGCCATGTCGCCCGCCGCCAGGCCCGGGCCGTTCGCTTCCAGCCAGGAAAAGAAATTCGCATCGCCTAGCAACCCGTATTTGACGACTTCACCATAACCCGCCAGAAAATCCCGCTCGGCCAGCGTTCCCAACACGTCAATGTCGGCCAGAACCAGGCTTGGCTGATGAAACGCGCCGACCAGGTTCTTGCCATGGCGCGTGTTGATCCCGGTCTTGCCGCCGACCGAGCTGTCGACCTGGGCCAGAAGGCTGGTGGGGATCTGCACAAAGCGCACCCCACGGCGCAGGATCGCGGCGGCAAAGCCTACGAGGTCGCCGATGACACCGCCGCCCAGGGCCACAACCACATCGCCCCGCTCGACCTTCTCATCAAGCAGCCACTCGACAGTGCCGATGACATGCTCCCAGGATTTCGTGGCCTCCCCGGCTGGCAGGATCAGCGCCTCCATCCCGATCCCTGTAACGCCGAGTCCGTCTTTCAGGCCCTGTAGATGAAGCCGCGCAACAGCCTCCTCACTCACAACCCAGACCATCGGACGCTGGAGAAGCGGGGCCATCTCCTCGCCTGCCCGCGCCACCAAACCTGGCCCGATCCGCACCTCGTAAGACCGCTCACCCAACGGCACCTCAACCACATCCACCGCCATCAAAGCGCCTCCACAACCCGGTCCGCCAACAACCGCTGCAACACCGCATCGGTTGTCTGCGCAATGGACCATTTCGGCGCCACCGTCACCGCATAAGCTGCCTCCCGATAAGCCGGGGTGCGCGTCTCCAGAAGCTCCGCCAGGGTGGCCTTCGGGTCATCGGTTCTGAGGAGCGGCCGGGTGGTCTTGTGGCGCACACGGGTCCAGAGCAATTCCAAATCGGCCTCCAACCACAAAACCGCCGCTTGACCTGAGATCATCTGGCGGTTGCTGGCGGAGAGCCACGCGCCGCCACCGGTCGACAAGACACAAGGTTCCCCGCTCAGAAGCCGGTCGATCACCTGGGCCTCTTTCTCACGAAAGAACGCCTCTCCATCGCGCTCAAAAATCTCGGCAATCGACATCCGGGCGCTTTCCACGATCTCCGCATCGGAATCCTTGAAGGCGACCTGAAGCCGCGCCGCCAGCGCCTTACCCACGGCGGTCTTCCCGGCACCGGGCATCCCCACCAGCACGACGGTCTGCGTCAAGCGCAGCCCGCCCTTTGGCATGGTTTCGCCCATTGTCAAAAATTTGTTCTCCCGAACTGGCGTAATTCCGCCTGCAATGGCTTATAATGAAACAGAACCGGCGGCAAACGCCGAGAGTATAATGGAAAAATGAAGGGCATAGATGGGGCGGGTACTGAGGCTGTTGGCGATTCTGATCGTCCTGGGGCTGCTTGGCCTATTGGGCTATTCCTATTCTGGGTTCATGGTGCCTGAGACGCGCCAAGTGACCGAACCGGTGATCTTGGATGCGGATTAGAGCCGCCATCGCCGCTTTGGCCCTGCTTTTTCCTGGAGTGGCTTTGGCACAAGAAGTGGTCGAGGCGCCGCTGCCGCCGCCCGATTGGCTGTCCGATATCGTGACGCGCCCCCATGCCAATGTCGCCACCTCCGCCGCGCCGCAAGAGATCACGGTGATGCCCCTTGGCCAGGTGCGGTTGGATGCCGTGGGGCTGTTACCTTTCGCGACAACCGGCCTGCCGCCGGACCTTTGGGCGGATAGCTCACCAGAGACCCTCGCCCGCCTCTTCCGCTCGCAACCGCCCCAGGGCTTGCCCGCCATGCTCGCCTTCACGCGAACGCTCTCGGTTGCGGAACTGGACCCGCCGCGCGATGCGAGCGTTGAGGCCGATCTTTTTCTCGCCCGGCTTGACTTTCTTCTGACCCGCGGCGCCCTTGCCCCGGCGCGGGCGTTGATGGAGCGCGCGGGCCCCTCCGACCCCCGCATCTTCCGCCGTTGGTTCGATGTGAGCCTTCTGACCGGCCAATCGGACCGGGCCTGCGCGGCGATGCGCGCCAATCCCGATATCGCCCCTACCTTCCCGGCGCGCATCTTCTGCCTGGCGCGGTCCGGCGATTGGCCTGCCGCGGCGCTGTCACTCGGGACCGGAGAGGCACTTGGCTATATCACGGCCGAGGAGGCCGATCTGATCGCTCGGTTCCTGGACCCCGAGCTGTTTGAGGGGGAGCCGCCCCTGGCCCCTGAACCCAACATGACCCCGCTCAACTATCAAATGCGGATCGCGCTTGGGGAACGGCCGCACGCGACCGCGTTGCCGCTCGCCTTCGCCCATGCCGATTTGGCCAATATTGCCGGCTGGCGGGCGCAGTTGGATGCAGCCGAGCGCCTGATGCGCGCGGGCGCAATTGAGCCTGAGGAATGGCTTGCCATCTACACCGCGCGCACGCCTGCGGCGTCAGGCGGGGTGTGGGACCGGGTGGCCGCGCTGCAAGCCTTCGATGCGGCGCTTCTGGCTGGCGACCCTGCTGCGGTGGCGGAGCGTCTGCCGCGGGTCTGGGCCGCAATGGAAGAGGCGGAGTTGGAGGTCGCTTTCGCCGCGATCTATGCCGAACGCCTGCTGCGTCTGCCGCTGACGGGTGAGGCCGCGTTGCTCGCCCGCCGCGTGGGTCTCTTGTCGCCGCTTTATGAGACCGTCGCCCAGAACGCTGTGGCGCAGGATGACGAGGAAACTCGGCTTTTCCAAATCGCCCAAGGCCAGGTGCCAGGATCGGTGCCAACTGGCGCCGACGCGGTGACTGCCGCCGTCCTGACCGCCTTCGCCGACACCGCCCCGCCCGAGCGCTTCACTCGCCTTCTGACTTTGGAGCGGAATGGCGAGGCCCTTTTGCGCGCCGCCCGGACATTGACCGGGGGTGTAGCGGATACCGATGACATGGCCGATGCGCTACGCCTGTTCCGGGCGCTTGGGCTGGAGGACACTGCCCGCCGCGCCGCACTTCAACTGATGATCCTGGATCGGGGATGAGGCGGCGATGACCACCCATTGGATCTCCACCTTTCTGGACGCCCATGCGGCGGAACTTAACGCCGCGCGGAACACCCAACTCGCCTATGGCCGCGACCTCAGCGATTTTGAGGCCTATCTGACGGCCAAAGGTTCCGATCTAGCGAAGGCCAACAAAGAAGAGATCGAAGCGTACCTGACGGGCCTTGAAGCCGCGGGTCTGGCGCGCGCCACACGGGCCAGGCGCCTCTCCTCCATCAAGCAGTTCTACCGCTTCGCCTATGAGGATGGGCTGCGGGCGGACAACCCCGCCGATCTGATCAAAGGGCCGGGCCGGGACAAAAGCTTGCCCAAAACGCTGTCGGAAGCGGAGGTTGATCATCTCCTCACCGCCGCCGAAACCCATGGCCGCAGCCCGGGCGACCGGCTGCGGAATGCAGCGATGATGCAATTGCTCTACGCCACCGGCATGCGGGTGAGTGAATTGGTGACCCTGCCGGTCGCCGCCGCCCGGGGCGACCCTGCCCTCCTCCTGATCCGGGGTAAAGGCGACAAGGAACGTATGGTGCCGCTCTCGCCACCTGCCCGCGCCGCGCTGGCCGCCTGGCTTGACCATCGCGATGCGGAGGAGGCGCGCAAAGGCGCCGAGACGGGCACCCCGCCCTCTCGCTTCCTCTTCCCTTCACGGGGCAAATCCGGGCACATGACCCGCGCGCGGTTCTATCTTCTGGTGAAGGACATCGCGGTGGCCGCCGGGGTGTCGCCCGCCAAGGTCACGCCCCACACGTTGCGCCATGCCTTTGCCACCCATCTTCTGGCAGGCGGGGCGGATCTGAGGTCAATCCAAACACTTCTCGGCCACGCGGATATCTCGACCACCGAGATCTACACCCATATCCTTGACGAACGCCTGAAATCCCTGGTGCTTGACCACCACCCCTTGGCACGGGAAGAGAACGGCTGACCGAACCGGGCCAAAGCCCTGCAACACTTGTCCACGCGCGCGGTCCGCAACCCTTGAACTAGGCCCTGCCGACCCCCATAACCCACGCCATGGACGACACTTCTATTCTGGACACCGGCTTCTGGATCACGGCAGCGGCGATTTTTGGGCTGCTGTTCCTCTCCGCCTTCTTCTCGGGCTCTGAAACCGCGCTGACCGCGGCCTCCCGCGGCAAACTGCGCGCGCAGGCCGACCGGGGCAATAAAGGCGCGGGCCGGGCCTTGCGATTGACCGAGGATAGCGAGCGGCTGATCGGCTCGGTTCTCTTGGGCAACAACCTGGTCAACATCCTCGCCGCCTCGCTGGCCACAGCCCTTTTCACCCGCACCTTCGGCGAAAGCGGTGTGGCGCTCGCGACCCTGGTCATGACGCTTCTGGTCCTGATCTTTGCTGAGGTCCTACCCAAGACATATGCGATCACGAATGCGGAGACAGCTGCCGCCCGGGTCTCCCCGATTATTCGCATTGTCATTATGGTCTTCTCGCCCGTCGTCCGCCTGGTGCAGATGTTGGTCCGCGGTGTCCTGCGCCTTTTCGGCATTCAGACCGACCCCGACAGCGCCGTTTTGTCCGCCCGGGAAGAGATTGCCGGCGCCATCACGCTTGGCCATTCCGAAGGTGCGGTCGAGAAGGAGCATCGTGACCGGCTTCTGGGCGCGCTTGATCTGGAGGACCGGACGGTTGAGGAGATCATGCTCCACCGCTCTGGCATTGAGATGATCGATGCCGATGCGGACCCTGAGGCAATCCTCAGCCAAGCGCTGCAATCGCCCCATACCCGCCTGCCCGTTTATCGCGATGATCAAGAGAACATCATCGGTGTGATCCATGCCAAAGACCTGCTGCGCGAGATGGACCGGCTGATGCGCGGCGACGAGGCGCCGGGGCTGGACGGGTTCGACATCACCCATGTGGCGATGAAAGCCTATTTCGTGCCCGAGACCACGACGCTGGACGATCAGATGCGCCAGTTCCTGCGCCGTCACACCCATTTTGCGCTGGTTGTGGACGAATATGGCGCGCTTCAGGGCCTGATCACGCTGGAAGACATCCTGGAAGAGATCGTTGGCGAGATTACGGATGAATTCGACGTCGAAGAGGCGATCAACCTGACCCCCGGGGCCGATGGCAACTACCTCGTCGACGGATCCATGACGATCCGGGACCTCAACCGAGCCACCGACTGGAACCTGCCTGATGAGGAAGCCAACACCGTCGCCGGACTGGTCATTCACGAGGCGCAATCGATCCCGGTTGAAGGCCAGTGTTTCAGCTTCCACGGCTTCCGATTTGAGGTCGCCGCACGGGAGCAAAACCGCCTAACGCAACTGAAGATCCGCCGCCTCCAATTGTGACGGAAACCGTCCAGAAATGTGGCGTAAACAAATCGTTTCGAATGTCGAACCAGCTTTGAATTGACAGGCGGCGGTCTCGATCGGGATAGTGTCGCCGTCGGTCCGCGGTTTTTTGAGCGGTCCGGCAGTTTGTAAGTAACAAGTATCGTCGGAGTGCCGAACATGCCGAGCAGTTTTGATCATGACAGGGCCAACCTGTCCCCGGCGCCGTCCAGCGCCACAGGCCTGACTGTTGGCACTAAGGTTGTCACGACCCGCGGTGAAACCCCGGCCGAAGACCTTCGGCCCGGCGACCATATCTTCACGCTCGACCATGGCTATCAGACGCTGAAATGGATTGGGGTCACCCGGCGGCTGGCCGTGGACGATGACGCGCCGATTCGGATCAGGCAAGGCGCCATTGGCCTCAACCTTCCGATCCGCGATCTGATCGTCGCACCGGAACACCGGATTCTGCTCCGCTCCACTTTGGTCGCGCGGCTGATCGGCACCTCCGAAGCGCTTGTGGCCGCGCGTCACCTGACCGGGCTTCCGGGGATCGGCGCGCTGGAAACCGGGGAGTACCAAGAATACGTCCACCTTCTTTTCGACCAGCATGAGTTGATCTTGGCCGATGGCACCCCCTGTGAGAGCCTCCATCTCGGCAAAGAGAGCCTGATCCATCTTGACCAGGAAACGCGCGAAGAGATCTATGCGCTCAACCCCGACGCCGTCGACTTTGGCTTTCGCGCCTCACACGCGCGGGATTTCCTATCGCAGAGCAAGGTCGCGCGAAAACTCTGCTCAATGCTTATGCTGAACGGCAAAGCGCCTATGGAGCATCGCCGCCCATGCGACGGGCGGGCGGAATACGTGTCTGACATGGAGATCATAGTCCCGTCTGGCTATGTCGCCGATCTTTATCGCGGCGCCTTTCCGACCTGACATGAGGGCGGTCAACGGCGGCGTTCAGCGGAAGCCGGTCGCGCAGCTCAAACGGCCCGGTCGTCTGACCATCGACATGGAGGTCGACTAGGTCGACGATATCCCCCACACCGCGGCAGAGGCCAAGGCGCGCTCACCCATGATGGCCTGACTGCGGTCCGCGGGACGGCCTGGGGAGGGGGCCAGTTTGGCTGGAGGCCGTCCCGCGACATCGCTTGTCGTTTTCGATCTTGCCCTTTTGGCCGGCGCCCTTGCTTTATACGGGCCACGACTGATCTGGGCAGGGCGCGAGGCATCCATGAAAACGACAACCCAAGCACTTGTCATCGGCGGCGGCGTGGTCGGCTGTTCGGTGCTTTATCACCTGACCAAACTTGGCTGGTCGGATGTGACGCTGGTGGAGCGGTCCGAGCTGACCTCGGGCTCCACCTGGCACGCTGCGGGTGGATTCCACACGCTGAATGGCGACACCAATATGGCCGCGCTGCAAGGTTACACGATCCGGCTTTATCGCGAGTTGGAAGAGCTGACAGGCCTCTCCTGCGGGTTGCACCATGTGGGCGGTGTGACGCTGGCCGATAGCCAAGAACGCTTCGACATGCTGAAAGCCGAGCGCGCCAAACACCGGTTTATGGGTCTTGAGACAGAAATCCTGGGGCCAGAGGAGATTGCGAAAGTCGCCCCGATCACCAATACCGACGGCGTCCTTGGCGCGCTTTACGATCCGCTTGACGGCCATCTCGACCCCTCGGGCACCACCCATGCCTATGCAAAGGCCGCGCGGATGGGCGGGGCCGAGATCATGACCCATTGCATGGTGCAGGAAACCAATCCCCGTCCCGACGGCACCTGGGATGTGGTGACCGACAAAGGCACGATCCATGCGGAGCATCTGATCAATGCGGGCGGCTTATGGGCGCGGGAAGTGGCGGCGATGGCAGGCGTCTATCTACCGCTTCACCCGATGGAGCATCAATATCTCGTCACCGACGATCTGCCCGAGATCTACAATCGCGATGCTGAGCACCCCCATGTGATGGACCCCGCCGGCGAAAGCTATCTCCGCCAAGAGGGCCGCGGGCTTTGCATCGGGTTCTATGAACAGCCCTGCAAACCCTGGGCCGTGGGCGGAACCCCATGGGAGTTTGGGCATGAGCTTCTGCCCGATGATTTCGACAAGATCGAAGACTCGATTGCCTTCGCCTATAAACGCTTCCCGGTCCTCGAACGCGCCGGGGTCAAATCGGTGATCCACGGACCCTTCACCTTCGCCCCCGACGGCAACCCCCTGGTCGGCCCGGTGCCGGGTTTGCGCAACTACTGGTCCGCCTGTGGCGTGATGGCCGGGTTCTCCCAAGGTGGAGGGGTGGGCCTGACGCTGGCGCAATGGATGGTGGAGGGCGAGCCTGACCGCGATGTCTTTGCCATGGATGTGGCCCGGTTCGGCACCTGGATCACCCCCGGCTACACGCTGCCGAAAGTGATTGAGAACTACCAGAACCGCTTCTCGGTTGTGTATCCGAACGAGGAACTGCCCGCCGCCCGGCCCCATCGCACCACGCCGATGTACGACATCTTCTCAGACATGGGCGCGGTCTGGGGCCATCAATATGGGTTGGAGGTGCCGAACTACTTCGCCCAATCCGGTGAGCCGACATACGAAACCCCCTCCTTCCGCCGCTCCGACGCGTTTGAGGCGACGGGGCGAGAGGTCCGCGCCGTCCGCGAGAGCGTCGGCATCAACGAGGTTCATAATTTCGGTAAATACAGTGTCACGGGACCAAACGCCCGCGCCTGGCTTGACCGGATCATGGCGGGCCGGATTCCGGTGCCCGGGCGGCTGTCACTGACCCCGATGCTCTCCCCCCAAGGCAAGCTGATTGGGGATTTCACCATCTCTTGCCTCAGCGAAGAGCGGTTCCAACTGACCGCGTCTTATGGATCGCAAGCCTATCACCTGCGCTGGTTCCAGCAGCATGGCGAGCCTGGCGTAGAAATCGAGAATATCAGCGATCGGCTCACCGGGTTTCAGATCGCCGGACCCAATGCAAAGACCGTCCTGGCGCATGCAACCGATGCGGATCTCAGCGAGTTCCGCTTCCTCGACGTCCGCCCGCTTGTCATTGGTCAGGTCAACTGCCTGGTTCAGCGTGTCTCTTACACCGGCGATCTTGGCTTTGAGATCTATTGCGACCCGATGGACCAGCGCCAGCTTTGGACCACGCTTTGGACTGCGGGCGAGATGTACAACATGCAGCCATTTGGAATGCGCGCGATGATGTCGCTGCGGCTCGACAAATTCTTCGGCTCCTGGCTGCGCGAGTTCTCCCCCGATTACACCGCCGCCGAAACGGGGCTCGACCGGTTCATCAGCTTCAAGAAGAACATCGATTTCATCGGCCGCGCGGCGGCGGAGGCGGACCGCGCCAAGGGTCCCTCGCGCCTGCTTTCGGCTTTCGAGGTCGATGCTGCCGATGCCGATGTGATCGCCTATGAACCGATCTGGCTCGATGGCGAGGTGCAAGGCTTCTGCACCTCGGGCGGCTATTCCCACCACGCCCATAAATCCATCGCCCTTGGATTTGTGCCGACGGCCCGCGCCCAAGACGGGCTGGAGGTTGAGATCGAAATCCTCGGCGACATGCGCCCCGCCCGGTTGATCACCACCCCCCTCTTTGACCCTGACGGCGCGCGTATGCGAGGGTAGCCCAAGTCAGGGGCAACGCAGCCCCTTCTCTATCCCACAAATATGGCCGCCGGAGGCACAAAATCTCGTCGTCACCGCCCATGATCCTTCTCCTCGCCGCTGGCCGCTCGACGCGGATGGGCGATCGCGACAAGCTCTTGGAGACGGTTGATGGCACCCCGCTTCTGACCCTGATGGCAAGCCGGGCGGTGAAGGCCGGGCCAACCCGCGTAATCCTTGGGCCGGATCAACCCAAACGCCGCGCGGCCTTGGACGGCATCAAATGTGAGGTTGTGGACGCGCCAGAGGGCGCGGGCATGGCCGCCTCGATCACCGCCGGGCTTGCCGATCTCTCAGCCTCCGCCGCCCTCATCCTTCTGGCCGATATGCCTGAGATCACGGCCCATGACCTGCACCTGATCCTGACGCTCCACGCCCAAGCGCCAACCGCCATCCTGCGCGCCGCGGCTGAGGACGGAACCCCTGGCAACCCGGTTCTCTTCCCCGCCGATCTGTTCCCGACTCTCCGCGCCCTCACAGGCGACAAAGGCGCGCGGGATATCTTGAAGGCCGCGGCCTCCCGCGTTCACCTGATCCCGCTTCCCGGCCGCCGCGCGCTCATCGATCTCGACACGCCCGAGGACTGGGCCGCCTGGCGCCAGGCCCAAAAAGAAAAGGGCGGCCCGTAAGGCCGCCCCTTCCCCGGGTATGGGCTCTGTCCCCCAAGTCTCTCCCCGTATCCCTTGCTGCAAGCCTTAGCGCGCGATCAACCGCGCCTCGTGAGCCTTCAACGCCCGGCGCGCGGCGACATAGGAGTCCCGGCCATCCGGTGTCCGAAGCTCGGGGAAGATCTCCAGGATCTCATTCCGCGCCCCGTTGCCCATGGCACCAAGGGTCTGATCCCCAGGCTGGAAGCTTTCGGTCCAGGCGCCATCGGCCAGCACAACCTCATGACGGTCGAACATGAAGTGGACATAGCTGACGCGCAGCGGATCAAGCCATTGCACCGAGCGGTGGTTGACCAGATGTTTGGCCGCCACCAGCACTTCGCTCTCCTCAAAGTAGAGCTGCGTCGCATCGCCCGAGACCAGCATCCGGTGCTGCGGGGAGACAAGCATGTCCCGCTCCGGCAGACCTTCGCCAAGGCTTCCCGCTTTGA
>JANQNZ010000170.1 GCA_028279315.1 Rhodophyticola sp.
GGCGTGGGCGATGCGCGGCCTCCCCCACACCCAACCCGGCACAAAGATGGAGTGCGATGAGTTGCGCAACGGCGGGCACGATCATATTGGCGCCAGAGGCCCCGACGGCCAGAACCGGCACCCCGTCGCGGGTCACAATCGCGGGGCACATGTTGGAATGCGCGTAAGCCCCCGGGGTCATGGAGGTCGTGCGGCCCGGGCGCGGGTCATACCAGGCCATGCCGTTGTTCAAGACGATCCCGGTACGGGGTGACATCACGCCCGCGCCAAACCGGGCGAAAAGTGTGAAAGTGATCGAGACGAACCGCCCGTCTGCATCGACCGCGTTGACCTGTGTGGTGCTGCCTTTTGTGTCCTGGTCCGCAGGCACGGCGGGTTTCACACGATCCTGGAAGCCCGCCGAGAGTGCTTGGGTTATGGCGCTGAAAAAAGCAGGAGACACGGGGGCCTCCCCGTGCAGATCCATAAACTCCGCCATCGTCGCATGGAGGCGCGCGCCCGCGCTGGTCTCACCAGCAGTATGAAGATGATAGGGGCCGAAGCGGCTCTCCTCTGCCTGGTAGGTCAGGGGCCGGTAGGCGGCCATATCGCTGGCTGTGATGCCATTGCCGTTGTCTTGTAAGTCGGCCACCAGATCGGACGCGGTCTGCCCCTCATAAAGCTCATCCGGCCCGTTCTCAGACAGCCGCGCCAGCGTCGCGGCCAGGGTTGGCATGGCGAGGGTTTGACCAGGCTGCGGGATCGTCCCCGAGGGCAGGAAGACGGCACTCATCCCAGGGTCGCGGCGGATCGCCTCTTCTGCGAGCGCAATGGCAAGTGAGGTGTGCCAATCCACCGGCATACCCGCTTCCGTGCGGCGCAGCGCCGGGGCAAGCGCACGGTCGAAGGGGATGGTGCCGAAGCGCTGCAAGGCTTCGGCGAAGCCCCGCACGCAACCGGGAATGGCCGCTGACGGGAAGCCGCGGATGTTGTTCTGACCTTGCGAGATGGCATTGCCGTTGAAGAAGCGCGCGCCGCTTGGATCGGGCGCGTAAGTGTCCATGTCGATGATCGCCGGGAGGCGGCCCGTGAACTCGATGGTCTCCACCGACCCCCCAGGCTCGGCCACCAGCAGATAGCCGCAAGCGCCAAGGCCTGACATCCACGGCTCCGCGGTTTGCAACGTGAAGGCGGCGGTGACGGCGGCGTCGACCGCGTTGCCGCCCGCCTCCAAGACCGCCACGCCCGCTTCAGCGGCGGCATAATGCTGCGCGGTCACAACCCCGCGTTTGGACCGTGCCTCTGCCTTGGTTCTGGTCCAGCGTTCGACCCGGGGCTCAGGCGTCATGATCCGCCCCGTTCAACGCGCGCTCAACCAGCGCGATGGCGGGGGCGGGTGGGCGCTTTTCCGGCGCGGCGCTATGAAACGCCTGCATCGCGCGTTCCCGATCAATTGCCGCGCGGCAGACGGCCCAGGCCTCGTCCCGGGGCAAGACGATCAGCCCGGTATTGTCCGCCATCACCACATCGCCCGGCAGAACCGGCACATTGCCGATCGCCACCGGGTGGTTCAGGGCGCCGCCCAGATCGCTCAGCCGTGTCGTCAGCGCGGTCGCGCCGCGCGCCCAGATGCCGAGGTCGATCTCCGCCAACTCGTCCAGATCGGTACAGGGCCCATCCACCGCCACGCCGACCGCCCCGGTTTTTGCGATGCGCGCGGCCACGCCGCCGCCGACACAGGCATAGCGGTTGTCTCCCAACCGGTCGATCATCAGGAAGTCGCCGGGGCGCAGATGATCCAACGCGTAATGCAGCATGGCGCCGTCACAGGCGGGCAGGCTGACGGTCACGGCGGTGCCCACGACAGTCTGCGGCTGCGCGTGGACCGGCGCAATCCCTCTGTCGACAAAGCCGCGGTGCCGGATATGGCCGATGGTGGCCAGTTCCACGCCCGACAGCGCCTCCACCAGGTCACGCGGCAGCGGTTCGGGCATGTCGCCGACTTCGTATTTGCTGATCACGTCTCCAGGGTCCTTTCGCATTCAAGCCTTTCTCGGCGCTAACCAAATACCCGCGTCGCCCCCGGCACAGCGGCCAGAAGGGTGCGGGTGTAATCCTGTTGGGCGTTTGCAAAAAGCTGATCGGGGGCGCCCGTCTCCACAATCCGGCCCTGTTGCATCACGCAGATCCGGTCGCAAACCTGGCTGGCCACGCGCAAGTCATGGGTGACAAACAGCATGGCAAAGCCGCGCTCCTCCTGAATGTCGGACAGCAGTTTCAGGATTTGCGCCTGGACCGAGACATCAAGGGCAGACACGCTTTCATCGGCGATCAGGAGGTCAGGCTGCAAGGCCAGCGCACGGGCGATACAAATCCGCTGCCTCTGGCCGCCGGAAAACTCATGGGGGTAGCGCTCTGCCGCGCTTGGATCGAGCCCGACAGCCGCAAGAAGATCGTGGCTGAGCTGCGTGGCTTCACCGACGGATGTGCCATGGATCACCGGCCCCTCGGCAATCGCATCGCCGATCTTCTGGCGCGGGTCGAGGGAGGTGTAGGGGTCCTGAAAGATGATCTGCACCCGGCGCCGCGCGGCGCGCAGATCGGCCCCGTGGAGCGCCAGAAAATCCTGGCCCGCGATTTGCACCTGGCCTTCGCTTGGCTCCACCATCCGGATGATGCATTGCGAGAGCGTCGTCTTGCCCGACCCGCTTTCGCCAACGACGCCAAGCGTCTCCCCCCGCCGGATGTCGAGATTGGCATCCGTGACGGCCTTCACCTCACGCCGGGACCGGCTGAGAAACCCGCCAGAGCGATAGGTTTTCGACAGCCCGCCGACCTCCAACACCGGGTCACCCGTCACGGGCCGTGCGGCGCGGGGCGCCAGTTTCGGGACAGCGGCCAGAAGCGCCTTGGTGTACTCATGCTGCGGATCGGTGAGGATCTGCTCCCGCAATCCGACCTCCACCAACTCGCCATGGCGCATTACCGCAACCCGGTCGGCGATCTCGCTGACGACGCCGAAATCATGGGTGATGAAGAGGATGCCGGTTTCATGGTTGTCGCGCAGCGCGAGCATCAGATTCAGAATCTGCGCCTGGGTCGTGACATCGAGCGCCGTGGTCGGCTCATCGGCGATCAGGACCGCGGGATCAAGCGCCAGGGCTGAGGCAATCATCACCCGCTGGCATTGGCCGCCCGACAATTCGTGGGGGTAAGCCCGGTAAATCTGTGCCGGATTCGGTAGCCGCACCTCGTCAAAGAGCGACAGGACCTTATCATAGACCTCCGCCTTTGACGCGGCGCTATGGGTGCGGATCGTCTCGGAAACCTGCGCGCCTGCGGTATAGAAAGGATTGAGGGAGGCGATGGGCTCCTGAAACACCATCGATAGCTGCGCACCGGTCAGCGTCCGCCGCGCGTCGGGCGTCAGGGACGTCAGGTCTTGGCCACCGAAATGGATTGCGCCCGCGGTCCGGCTCATCTCCCCTTTCAAAAGGCCCATGGTCGCCAGCGCGGTCACGGATTTGCCCGAGCCACTTTCGCCAACCAGGCACAGCACCTCATTGCGGTTCAATTCAAGCGACAGCCCTTCAACCGCAAAAGGCCGATCCGCGCCTGTAGGCAAAGGCACGCTCAACCCCTCCCACCGCAGAAGCGGGGTCTTGGTATCCGGCAGGGGATCGGCGCGTTGGGCGTGGGCTTGGGTCATAAAACGCGCGGGTCCACGGATTTCAGATGGGCCACGAAGTCGGCCAATTGGCCGACGATATGCTCCACGATCTTGGCACCCTTTTCGGGTGAGGAATGAGACGGGTCGCCACCCAGAATGCCGGTAGTGTTCGCGTCCCGTGCCGAAAGCGGCATGTTCACGGTCATGGTCCCGAACCCGACCCCACGTGGGCCACGCACAGGCAGACCAAAGGCCGTGCCATTGGGCTGGGGCCGGACTTGGGTCAGATCCACCTCATCAGGGTAGAAATGCATATAGACCGAGGTCATGGGATCAGCGCCATGGCCCCGCGCGGCACCGGCGTTCTCGCCATGTATCTCGGCCCAGGTCGCGGCGTCGAGGCTTTGCCAAATATCGACCGAGGTCAGATAGACGCCCCGCTCGCGCTGGATCTTCCGCATCACCTCGTCAATCAGAAAGCTGTTTGTGGTGTGCCCGTTCACGATGATCAACCGGTTCAGCCCGTGATCCAGGAACGAGGTCGCGACATCCTCCACCACCGATTTGAAGGTCTCGGCGCGGAACTGAATGCCGCCCGCGAAGGCGCGGAAGAAATCCGCATAGCCGAAGGGGATGGTGGGGGCGACAATCGCCCCCGACCGCTCTGCGGCCAGATCGGCGATGTTCCGGGTCAACCGGTAATCGCCCATGGGGGCATGTGGCCCCTGTTCTTCCTGGCTGGCAAAGGGCAACAGGATGACGGGCTCCTCCGCCATCACCTCTTGAAAGGCGACAAAGCTCAACTCACTCAAGCGGTGGGACCGGGTCATCCTGCTGCCTTCCGTCCGATCAGCCGATTTGCAGATACGGCGCGTACATCCGCATCTCACCCGAGGACGGCGCCCAGGTCACACCGGTGCGGTGCGCAAAGCTGAAGAGACGCTTCCACATATAGAAGCCGGGCGTCACGTTCTGCCATTCCTCAGACAGCGCCAGATAGGCGTCGCGGCGCTCCTCGAACCCAACGGTGTTCACAAACTCCTCCCCCAATTCGACAAAGCGCGGGGTGGGATCCCAGACCTTCCAATCGGCCGAGGCGCGGGTGGAGTTCGGGTTCCAGTCCAGCCAAAGCGGCTGATAGGGATCGCCCGGGATGAAGGACGTGCCGTTCGACATGTTGAGCAGATGGAACGGCCGCTGATAAGCCAGCGAGAAGTTGTCCAGCACCACCATGCGCACATTGATCCCAACCTCGGCCCATTGCGCGATCATGATCTCAGCGGCGGTTTCGTAATTGTCATAGAAGCCGCGGACGATGTGCCAGATCAGTTCCTGCCCGTCATAATCGGTCTCCGCAACCAGGGCGCGCGCGGCGTCCGGATCATAGGGGTGCGGATCGGGCATGTCGGGATCGTAGTAGTCGCCGTAATCGGGGAAGTTGAACGGGATCGTCGGGTGGAACGTCTCGTCCCCGAAGAGTGCCTGGGTGATCGAGGTCATATCGACCGCCTGGATCATCGCGTGGCGCAGGCGCACATCGACCAGCGGGTTGTCTTCCGGGTCCGGCCGGGTGTTGAAGGCGAACATGACGTAGTTGGGTGCGGTTGTGTTCACCAACACCACATTGTCGAAGCCACGCACCTGTTCTTGCTGGTCGAAGGGCACGTTCACGGTGAAGTCGTAATCGCCTGCCACAACGCCGGCCATGCGACCCGCATATTCTGGCACGATCCGCCATTCGAGCGAGGCGGCGGGCGGCTGCTCACCCCAGTAATCCTCAAACGCGTCCATGGTCATGACTTCGCCAGGGCGGAAGAGCGTGACGCGATAGGGTCCGGTGCCAACCGGCATCTGGCCGAACTCATCGACACCCACCTCCAGATAGTAATCCCGCGGGACAACCTTCCCATGGGGGCCGGAGAGTTTGGCGGGCATGTTCGGATCGGGGGTATCGGTTTCGATCTCGAACACATAACGGTCGACCGCCTCAACCCGCACATAGTTCGAGGTATAGATCGCGCCGCGCGGCTCATAGGCGTCCTCGGCCCGGAAGCGTTCCTCGGACAGGGTGAAAACCGCGTCATCGGCGGTCATCTCCACACCGTTATGGAACATCACACCTTCGCGCAGCGTGATGCGCCAGACATTACCGTCCCGCTCCCAAGCGGTGGCGAGTTTCGGGATCACCGTGGCGCCGGAAGGATCGTTGTACCAATCCACCTCGGTGAAGGTTTCATAGAAGTTGATGTTGATCCGGTTGCCCGTGGTCGACAGGCCGTTCAAGGGCGACATGGTGCGCCAAAGGTTGTCGACGGCGATCCGAAGCGCCGGTCGATCCCCTTGCGCAAGCAGCTTGGCCGGCGCGGTGCCCAAGGCAAGCGCGCTGGCGCTGGCCATGAACTTGTTGAGCGTGCGGCGTGTGATCATGGGTAGTTCCTCCTCTGTTTGTTCTTCATGTCCGGCGCGTTTTCAGCGTCGGGTCGAACCTGTCGCGCAGCGCGTCGCCAACGACGCCGACAGACAGGGTGATGGAGAAGATCAGAAGCCCCGGGAAGACGGCGATCCACCAGGCAGAGCCGAGATAGTCGCGCCCCTCACCGAGGATCTGGCCAAGGCTTGTATTGGGCGGCTGCACGCCAAGCCCCAGGAAGCTAAGCGCCGTTTCCAGAAGGATGATGGCGGGTACGGTTAGGGTAAGCTGCACGATCAGCGCGCTGGCGATATTGGGCAGGATATGGCGCCCATAAAGCCTGGCCGAGGTCGCGCCAAGCGAGACGATAGCAGCGGAATAAGCCTGTCTCTTGGCCGAAAGCACCAGTCCGCGCGCAAGCCGGGCATAGGTCTCCCACCCGAACATCCCCATGAGCAGGATGAAGAGCGTCAGGGAGTTTCCAAAGAAGGCCAGAAGCGTCAGCGCGATCAGGATGAACGGCAGCGACAATTGGATGTCGACAATCATCATCAGGACATTGTCGACCCAGCCCTCGAAATGGCCGGAGATGAACCCCACGGTTGTCCCCACCACCGCGCCGATCATCGTCCCCAGAAGCGCCACGCCCACGGACATCTGCATCCCCACGATCAGCCGGGACAGCAGGTCCCGGCCCAACCGGTCCGTCCCGAGGAGGAACTCGGACGAGCCCTCCTCGGTCCAGGCGGGCCCAACCAGACGGGAGAGAAGATTGTGCTGGTAGGGGTCGTGTGGGGTCAGGAAATGGCCGAAGATCGAAAATACGGCCACAAGCACCAGGAAGGTGGCGGCGATGGCCGTGATGGGGTTGATCCGGCCCCTCATGACGATTTCCTCGTGCGGGGGTCGAGCAGGCGATAAGACAGATCAACCGCCAGATTGATTACCACCATGGCCGCGGCGATCACAAAGACCAGCGCCTGGACCACGGCCAAATCCTTCGATGAAATCGCGCTGATCAGAAGCCGCCCGATCCCGGGCCAGGCAAAGACCGTTTCGACCACCACGGTGCCTGCCACCAGATTGCCGAGGATCAGACCCATGATGGTGACAACGGACAGCGCGGCATTGGGCAGCGCGTGGAAAATAGCGCGGCGGGCAGGCGCGATGCCTTTGGCCTCCGCGGCCAGCATGTAGGTCTTGGACAAAACCTCCAGCATCGCCGAACGGGTGAAGCGCGCCAGGATGCCGGCCAGCGTCAGCCCAAGGGCAAAGGCCGGCATGATCACATGTGCCCAAGAGCTTGCACCGGAACTGGGCAGCACCTGCCAGACCAGGGCGAAAAGCAGGATCATCAAAATGCCCAGGAAGAAATTCGGCAGCGCGAAGCCCACGACCGAGACCACCATGATGGCCCGGTCAAAGATCGACCCGCGATAAAGCGCGGCGATGATCCCGGCGGGCACACCCACGGCAATGGCGAAGAGGTAAGACACGCCCCCCAGCCAAAGGGTGAAGGGGAACCGCTCTGCAATCACCTCAAAAACCGGCCGCCCGTCTTGGAAGGAGTTGCCGAAATCCCCCCTCAGCGCATTGCCGACATAGGTAATGTATTGCTCAATAAGGGATTTATCGAGGTTCCAGCGGACGCGGAACAGCTCAATCTCCCGGTTTGTCGCGTCCGGGCCCAGCATCGCAACAACCGGATCGTAGGAGGTGCGCAGCACAACGAAGGTCAGCGTCACAACCACAAAAAGCGTGAACGCCATCCGTACAGACCGTGCGAACCAGAACTCCAAATCGCCCCCAAGCCCGGCATGCCAACTCAGGCTTAAAGCTTAGGCACGATGACTCAGACCTAAAAATGGGGTAGTGAATATATGATTGGGTCGCCGCAGATATTAATCGCGGTGCAACTGGGGGTCATGGATATGCAGCAGAACGTAGAGCTACGCCATCTGCGCTACTTCATGATCCTCGCGCGGGAGCTGCATTTCGGCCGTGCCGCGGATCGGATCGGCATCTCGCAAGCCCCCTACAGCCAGCAGATCAAACAGCTTGAAGACCGCCTTGGCACAAAGCTTTTCGAGCGCACCACCCGGCGCGTGTCCCTGACCGAAAGCGGGATGCGGTTCCTGGAATACTGCGACACCATCCTCGACACGCTCGACGAGGGGATCAGCCATGCCCGCGCGGCGGACAGTGAAGAGGGCGGGCGCCTGCGCGTTGGCGCGATCCAGATCGCGGCCAGTTACATTCTGCCCTTCGCGCTTCGCGAGTTCCGTCAACGCTACCCCGCGGTCATTGTCGAAATCTTCGGTGTCACGACCGGTACTCAACTTCGGATGCTTGAAGCTGGCGATCTGGACATTGCCCTGGTTCGGCCAGCAAGCATCCCGGGGTCGTTCGTGTCCGAGGTGATCTGTGAAGAGGGGTTATGTGCGGCCCTCCTTGAGGATCATCCCCTCTGCCAGAAGCCGAAATTGGAACTACAGGATTTGCACCAGCAGCCCATGGTCCTGTTCAACGACAAATTAGGCACCGATTACAGCAATGCCCTGCGCGTGGCCTTTCGCAAGCATGCGGTGTCCCCCAATATCGTGGGGGAATTCTCAGATACCGTTGGCGGTCTCTGCCTTGTCTCATCGGGGTTGGGGATTGCGGTCTTGCCCGAGGCCTCCCGGTCCTCGGCTTATCCCGGAGTTGTTTATCGTCCGATTGAGGTGCCAGACGTCACTGCGAAGCTGATCATGGTTCAGCCGGATCGCGCGCCCAACCGGAAGACGCGTGATTTCGGCGCAATTGTGAGGGAGCTTGGGGCGACAACGCATCGCTGGCGGATGGCTTGAGGCGGGTTGTACTGCCAAGACCGCGAAGGCGTTAGCCCGGGAGGTGGAACAGGCTTTCCGGCGAGACCTCGCGCCGTATCAGACCTTGCTGAAAGGCGGTTGCAATGAAACTGGCAAGCATGTCGCGGTTCTCTGCAACGCCGCTGGCGTCCCAGCCTTCGGGCAATTCCCGTCCGACCCGCAAATGCTCATCAAACAGCCATGGCGACGTGTCGGAGTATCGCTGCCGCTTCGCGAGCCAAATGGCCCGTGACCTGTCCAGAAGGTCGCTGACCGCTTGCTGCAACCACGGGTGCGCGCGGGCCATGTCCTCTTTCAACGCCATGCAGTGAATGCCGGGGACAAACCCATGGTGCCGGAAATACGCCATCTCAGTGCTGATCAGATCCGGCACCACTGGCCTGAACTTCGAACCCGGCCCGAAAAAGCCCTCCGGCATGAAGGGGGCGAAGACGGCATCGAGCTCTCCCTGCTCCAAGAGGTCAAACATCGGCGTGTCGTCCGCGACCGGGTCAATCCATCCCGGTTTCACGAAGGGATTGATCCCGCCGGCCACAGACTCCGCCGAGGACAGCCGCCCGATGAACCAGCGAATCTCCTCCAGCGGGACGCCCGCCGAGACGATGGCATGCCGCGTCCAAGTGTTACCGCTATCTTGCCACCCGGCCACGCCAATCCGCCCACCCCGCAAATCCTCAAGCGATTGGGCCGGGTGCGATTTCAGCGTGATGATGCAGCGATGACGGAAAGCGCGCATCGGGAAATTGGCAATCCCAATGTCGTCCGTTTCACCTCTTGCACGCTGCATGACAAGGCGGCTGATGGAAACCTCCGCCCCGTCGACCCCTTCATTGGTTGAGGGGAAGCCCGGCAGCATCGCGACGCCAACAAGGTTCAGATCAATGCGTGGATCGCTGACCTCTCCCAAAAGGATGGGTGTCACGAAATCCCAGTCGCGCATGACAATGGTCAGTTTGAGCGGCGTGGCAGGCATCATGGAGGTCTTTCTGAGGCCGGGCCTCGATTCGGCGTCACATGACGCGATTTCCGAAAGGTTGTCTAGGGCTCGGCCCCCCCGTGTCCCGTCATTCACGCCGCCCCAGCGGTCACCTAAGGAACCGTGTGACCGACGCGAACACGCTTGGCGCCCGACGCTCGGCACTGACGAAATGGGCCCCGTTGGCAATCTCGACATAGTCTTTCACATCCGCGCCGAGCAGATCGAAAAGCTGCAGCGCATCGGTTCGTGTCGATGTCGGGTCCGCGCCGCCCCGGATAAGCAGGGTTGGGCAACGGACATCCGCAGGATCATAAAGGGGGCGGGCGTTGAACGCCTCCCACAGATCAACAAAGGTGCCGTTGGGCGCACGGAAGGCCGGTGGCGTTTGGCACGACGATTGCGGGTCGTCGGCAAGCGAGGACTGGACGAGGGCCTGGAACACGACCTCGTCGCGCCAATCGGCCCCTTCCGGGATCTCGGCATCCCAACGCTCCCGCGTCGCGTGCTCCGTGATCAACCTTGCCGGGCCGAAGTGCGGATTGAGGCGTGAGGTATCATCCGGGTCCGCCAGAAGGGCCTGCCAGCGCGGGTTCACCTCCGCGAAGATCGGCGCATAGAGAACCAGCCGTTCGACCCGCGCCGCGCCGATCGTGGCGGCATAAAGCGCGGTTGTGATCGATCCCCAGGACCCGCCGACAAGCCGGACCGATTGCACCCCATGCCGGGCGCAGATCCACGCCACCGCATCGTCGATATCCCGGATCGCGTCTGTCGCCCGGCCATAAGGCGCGGTTGCGCTCTCCATCACGGTGGAGCGTGACTGGCCGTATCCCCGGATATCCAGCCCATAGGCCGCAAATCCCGCATCCGCCGTGGCCCGCATCCAACTCGCGCCAGGATGCGGGATGTCGTAGAGGCGGCTTGCATAAGTCGCCCCATGGACAAAAAGCACTGGGGCGCGGGCGGGCTCATCGGCATGGGCGCGCAGATGTAACGCCAGACCCACCTCATCTGAGGAGGCGATAAAATGGGACGCGGCAGTATCGTGGTCGCGCCAGGTCATTGGAAGGCCCTCGGGATCGCGGTGACGAGGTCGGGAAAGGCCCACAGCACCACCATGCCGATCAGGAAGATGCCCACCACCGGCCAGGCGGCACGAAAGACCTCTGCCGTGCTCATTCCCTGAGCCGCCCCTTTCAGCGCGAAGAGCGTGTAGCCGAAGGGCGGTGTCAGGCTGCCGACAGTGAGGTTGATCAAGAAAAGCGTCCAGAACCAGATCGGGTCGAATTCCATGGCCGCGACGATCGGAGAGTAGATCGGGATCGCCAGAAGCATAAAGGCGATCTGGTCGATGAACATGCACAGGATCAGCGGGATCAGCATCATCACGAGGAACGTCATCTCAGGCCCCAGGCCAAGCTCGGTGATCACGGTGACCAGGCCGCGCGTGGCCCCCGCGAAAGACAGAAGCTGGCTGAAAAGCTTGGCGGAGACCACGATGACAAGGATCACGGCGGCGATGGTGACAGCGCTTGCGATTGTCTCCCGCAGCATATCCCAGTTTAGGCGTCCGAACATCGCGGCCACCAGAAGCGCGCCGACAACCCCCGTGGCCGCTGACTCGGATGGCGTGGCGACACCCAGAAGGATCAGGCCCATGACCGAGAAGATCACGATAAGGAAGGGGAGCATGTAGAGAATGGCGCGCAAGACGGATTGATCGCTGGCTGCGGGTTCAGGCGGCGGCATCTCTCCGCCCCTGAGGTAGACGAAGGCAAGCGTCAGACCCGCAAAGATCAGACCCGGGATAATGCCCGCCACGAGCAGCCCCGCGATGGAGACATCCGCAAGCGATCCGACGATGATCGCCAGAAGGCTCGGCGGAATGATCGGGGCCAGGCTTGCGCCTGCGAGGATCGTCGCGGCGGAGGCGCGCTTGTCATAACTCCTCTGTTCCATCAGCGGCAGGACAGACCGCCCAAGCATCGCGGCCACCGCGACGGCGGAGCCGGACAGCGCCCCGAACACAGTCGACAGCGCAATGGAAACCACATAAAGCCGCCCCTTCAGCCGCCCGACCAATCTGTCAACGCTGGAGAAAAGCACATCAACGGTGCCGGAGCGGAATAGGATTTCCCCCATCAAGACAAAGAGCGCCACGGTGACCAGCGTCGGCGATGTCGCCGTCTCGAAGATCGAATTCGAGAAAAGGCCGAACCCGCGCGGCCCGATCAGGAGGAGCACACCGACGATGTTAAGGAGCAGAAAGCCCACAAAGATTTTCGCGCCAGAGAACAGGATGGCGAGGAGCGACCCGATGGCGAGGATCAGAAAAGCAGCCCAGGTCATTCGGCGCGGCGGCCCGCTTCACGCAGGAAATGCAGCGCGGCAGAGGCAAAGCCAAGCGCGATCACCGCGGTGATCCACCAGCGCGGGATCGGATTTGCCGCGTTGGTCATCAGACCGCGGTCGAACTGCCGCGCGGCCTCGCCCGCGATGATCCACCCCGCCACGCCGCAAGCCGCCGCAGCCAAAAGCGCGGTCAGGCGCCCAAGCCAAAGCGTTGCGCGCGGCGGTAGCGCTTCGGGCACGATGTCAATCGTCACATGGGCGGTGCGGCGGGTGATGTCAGGCAGCGCGCAGAAGATCAGAACGGCAAGCGCGTATTGCACCGCCTCGCCCGACCAGGTGGTCGGCGCCCCGAAGCCGTAGCGCATGACGACTTCGAAAACGTAGAGGGAAACGGCCAGACAAAGCGCGCCCCCCGCCAGCGCGAACAGCCAGCGGGAGGTCGCGTCATGAAAGTCGGCCAGTCGGCGCATCTTACTCCGCAAGTCCTGCATCTTGGGCCAGCGCGCGCAACTCCGCGATGGCTTCCGGGGCCCCGCCCTCGGCCACTTGCCAGACGCCGTTCGACCATAAAGTGTTGAGCTGCGTGGCCTCTTCCGGCGCAAACTCGGTCACTTCCATACCAAGCTCAAGCAACGCGGCGCGTTCCTCGGTCGCCAGCGCGTCGAAACGGGCGACGCTGTCGGCCTCCAACCGGATCGCGGCCCGCTCGATGGCCGCCTGCTCTTCGGCGGAAAGCGCGTTCCACGCGTCAAGGTTCATGAAGATCATCAGCCCGACTTGCCCAAAACTCGGTTCCGCCATGTAGCCTGCGACCTCGTGCCAGTTGAAATCAAGGGCCCCTGTCAGGCCCCAAGCCGCCCCGTCGATGGCCCCGGTCTGAAGCGAGGAATAGACATCGCCGCCACCCATCACGACCCCCGCGCCGCCCAGGGCCTCGATCATCGGGTGGTACGAGACCGTGCCACGGATGTTGCGACCATCGAAGGCCGGTGCGCCCTGGATCGGATCACGCAGGTAATAGCGGAACCCGACCGAGCCCGTAGGCGGCGCGGAAATCAGCTTCATACCTTGGGTTTCCTGGTAGTAGCTGTCGATGAACTCGAGGATGCCGGCCTGACGCCGCGCCTCTGGGTCCGCGGAAATGGCGTCGATGGCAAGCCCAACCGGCGTTGTGCCCGCGTGATAGGCCGGGTGCGTGAACAGCATGTCGAAGACACCGGCCTGGGTCGGCTCGAACTGCTCAAGCGGCGGAACAGCGTCTGGGCCGGTGAAGGCCACCGTCAGCGCGCCGCCGGATTCTTCGGCCACCAGGTCCGCGAAGGGCATCGCGATCTCACGGGTGAAGACAAAGCTTTCGGGGAATGCGCCGACGGCGCGGATTTCTTGGGCCTGAACGGCTGCAGGCACCAGGCCAAGCGCCAACGCGCCGGCCAAGACAGTCATCTTGGTCATAATGTCCTCCCATGAGCGCCTCTGCCAACCGAGGCAGGGCGCTTATGTGGCCATTTATAGTTCCGCATGGAACCTCCTGTAAAGTTCCAAGTGGAACCGGAATGCTCTATGAGACGGTATGACCAAAGATCACGACCCGTCATTCGACACCGCGAAAGCCCTGGCCGACCTGTTCGGTCCCCTGTCTTTAAAGATGCTGACAGACACTGAACTATCGCCGGCCTGGCAGGTGAATTTCCTGGCGAATTTCTTCACCGGCCCGATCTATGCAGACCTGATTGAGCGGTTCGGCCTGACCCGTCCTGGCTTTGTTATCCTGTTCAGCCTCAGCCAGCAGGATGGGCTTGTGGCCCGCGACATCTGCCTGGTGACGGGTCTGCCTAAGAACTCCATCAGCCGGGCCGTGACTGAGCTTGAGGCGAAGGGCCTGATCGCACGCGACACCGATGTCGCCGATAAGCGCGCGAAGCCCCTGACGCTCAAGGATGAAGGCGAACAGTTGTTGGCGAAGGTTGTGCCGCTTTTCAGAGATCGCCAGGCGGCGATGCTGGCGCCGCTCGACAAAGAGGAAGCTGCCGAGTTTGACCGGCTGATCAGCAAGATCATCTTCAACATGCCCGCTTGGGTACACGTCTAGCGCAGCTTGCCCTGCTTGATGGCGCCCTTCGTCAGACCGGTCGTCTTGTCCGGCGGGCGCGGTTGATAAGCCAATTCAGAACCTTCTCCAGATCCGCGTTTTCCAGCGAGGATTGAGCGCGACGAAGATAGTAGAAGAAGTCCGATCAATCGGCTTGGGAGAGAGGGCGATCAGATCGCCGTTTTTCAGGTCTTCCCGCACAAAGGCCATCGGTAGACCGCCACGCCCGGCCTCTTCACGCTGCCATCAGCTCACCGTGCAGCCGACGAAACCGGCGATCTTCAAAAAGTGGGCGGAACCCGTGATCGTGCTCAAGGATGCAACCCTGCCGCCAGCCGCGCATCGCAAGAAAACCCAACCGTTCTATGGCAGAGGACACATCCCCAATCTGCGCGTATCCCAAGGCTCGGAAATACTCCACGGGGCTGTCGTGATGGGCGATGCTGTCCAGCGCTGCTTGGGCAGCACGATGATCCCCTAGCTGCGCCAATAGCGGCCCGAGTGCATAGAGCCCACGCATCGAATGGGGATCGATCGACAATTCGTCCTTGACCTTGCGCAGCGCGCGCTGTGCACAGAGCCGCGCCCGTTGCGGATCTGAAGAGGCGAGAATGCGCGTCAGTAAAAGATCAGGCCCAAACAGATCAGGCCCCAATTGGCCCGCTTTCTGGACCAAGGCGGCAGCCGTACGGCGGTTCCCCACCGACAATAGGATCACGCCGCCGTTGAAGTGAATAAACGGATCGTTTGGGGCCAAGGCCAGAGCGGCTTCAAGCGCACGCGCGGCCCGGTCGGTCTGCTTATCGGCGAAGAACCCAGCACAACAGATCAGATGGGCCAGCGCATTGTCGGGGTCGAGCTTGAGCGCCGCCTCCGCTTCCGCCATGGCGGCCTCAAATAACTCCTCGCCCTCCGACCATTGCACATGCCGCTTGAAAAGCGCCAGCGCGTGAGTGGCCCGCGCCTCGGCGAAGTTGGGCGCTGCCGCGACAGCTTGGGCTGCCAATTCCACAAAGCTCCGATATGCGCCCTCACCGGATCGCGCGAAACACGCCCTGGCCTCAATGCAAAGCGTATAGGCGTCGAGTGTCAGCCCATGCAGGGGCGCCCCGCCGCTGCGTGGGGTTGGAGCCGTCCCGCCAACCAACGGTTGCGTCAGACGGTAGCCGCCCCTCGCAATCGTCGCGATAAGGCTTCGGTTCTCCAGTGTCCGGCGAAGCTCTGACACGACCTGGGTCAGGCTTTCATCGCTCACATAGACGTCGGGCCAGACCCGGTCGAGAAGGTCTTGACGGCTACGGGTCGCGCCCGGGTCCTCGGCCAAAACGGTCAACAGACGGATGGCCCTTGGCGACAGCTGCTTCGTTACGCCGGCCCGTTCGGCGCGGCGCGCTGCCACGTCGATGCGCCAGCCGTCGATCTGCATCACATCTATCTGTGTCATGGACTGTCTCACTCTCCCAGCACGAGGGGTTAGACGTGAACGATCAGGATCGAAAGCTGCCTAGAGTTGAGCGCACGAAAACGTGATGCAACCAGGGGCGACCTGCAACTGGGCATCTCTGGCACCCCACGAGGCCACGCGCCTTTTAGTCAATGGTATCAAACTTTTAGCTGGGAGCAGCATCACTCAACCGGCGTTCTCCGCGAAAGACCGGAAAGCGGCAATCACGAAGACTGCCGTACCCTCCCCGTACACATCAAAACTCTCGCGGAAGCGTTTGTCGGCTGCGTACATTTCTGCCAGCCGTCCAAGATGCGCGGCATCACAGGGATAGAACCACGCGTCAATCAGGGCTGCATAGTCACGCGCGGCTTCGCTTGCCCGTGGGTCGTCCGGCGCGACGCCGTCTGCTGCCAGCGCGGCAATGCGCTGGCATAACGCTTGATGCAGCTTGTGATACTGCGTCCAGTCGGTCGCAGAGTAGCTTGCCGTGCGCGCCTGAGCGGCGGCCCAGGCGTCTGTGTCACCCCAGCGGTCTTTGGCTTCATCGGCGAATGCGCGGGGGTCAAACCCGCCAAACAGGGTTTCCATGTCTAACTCCTTCGGGGACGTATCGTTAACCGCGGCCAAAGCCGCGTCGATGCCGCGGACAAGAGCTTCACACCGTTCGATCTGTTCGCGGACCTCCTCGCGCTGCGCCAGCAAAGCGGCGCGTCGGTCGAAGCCGGGATCATCAAGCAACCGGGCGATCTGTGGGAGGGACAAGCCAAGCGTGCGCCAGGTCAGGATCTGCTGAAGCCTGAGCACATTCTCGCTGTCGTAGAGCCTGCGCCCTTTGTCGTCGCGCAACGCGGGGCGCAAGAGACCGACCTCATCATAGTGGTGCAGCGTTCGAACGGAAACGCCGGAACGTCTGGCCAACTGGCCCGCGGTATGAAGCGTGATTCGTGACATGGCACCCGGTTTACGGCCTCACGCTACGTGAGGGGCAAGACCCCAATTACGGGCCGCCCGCGCCCACAGCCACAACCGCGTCATTCAGGAAACCTTCAGGCCTTCATCAGGCATCCTGCGCGCCACCCCATTATCTCCTGCGCATCGCCGCCGCCACTGGGCGCACCGCCAGCATCTTCAAAAATGGGAACACCATCATGCAAACCAGCATTGCCCGAGGCATTCTTTCACTCTTCAAAACACCCCGACGCGGCCGTCCTTGGGGCGATATGTCGGTTGCCCGGCAACGCCGTGAGTTGGCCGAGCTTTCTGATCGGCAATTGCAGGATATCGGCCTGACCCGCGGCCAGGCGACGCGCGAAGCCCGGCGCTGGTTCTGGGATATGCCCGGTCGCCTCTGACAACTGGCAAGCCGCGGCCTGGCACGTGTTCTCAAGGACAACGGTCCATGCCGCGACGGTCAGGTCGCGCACCGTGTCCCGATCATGGACCGCGGTGCGCCGGATCGACACGGCCAACACGTTAGCCCTGCTGAGCCTCCTGTGCACGCCCGCCGGAAATGGCAATTGCGCAAAGCACCAAACCGTAAACACAGAGCGTTGCAATAATGCCGTAGGTGACCGGCCCGGGCGCCAATTGCTCGGCAGTGGGAAAAAACATGCGGATGGAACCCGCTACAAACAACAGACAGCCCGAAACACTGACGAGGCCGCACCTGACGGAGGTCCAATCAAAATGAACAACCAGCACGACGAGTCCCGCGGCCAGCAGGAATAGGCCATTCAAATAGACCAGCGTGGGGTCATTTTCCGACCAGATATGGAGATTGATTGTCTCCGACGTTGTGGCCAGCACAAGTGTGGCGCCAACAACGGCTGCAACGCGCTCTGTCGTGGTCGTGAACATATACCTTCCTCCTTAGAAGCTATGTCTGGTCGGGGCGGTGTCCGATCCGATCTTGAATGAAGCAAAGGGCGGCGGCCCCGATTAGGATCACGGCGACGCTCGCTGGATCGTAGTGCGAGCCCATGACAGGGAAGCTCATCCACGCGACATTGCTCATGGCATGGAAGAGAGAGGTCGCAAAGACGCTGCGTCCCCCGCGCATATAGAGCCAGAGGATGATCAGGCGCCGTGCGATCGCGCCCAGCGACCACCACGCGATCCACTCCCAAGTTCGACCAGCCTGAAGCAGAGGGATCACGTGCCAGGCCACAGTGACCAGACCGATGATCGTTCCAGCAGCCAGCAAACCGTGCCGCGCCAGAAGCGGGTCGGACGCATACCCTGACCATCCAAGCTCCTCTGCTGTCGCGGCAAGGATGAAGACACCCAGAAGAACGAGGATTTGAAGCAGATCAAATTGCGATGCGGGCAGGTCTGCGCCCGTGACCACAAGCCACGCCGCCGACAAAGCCATCACAAGCGGCATGGTGCCGAGGGCCACAAGCCAGGCCCAGGACGGCATCGCCCTCCAATCCAATGATCGCAAGAGGAAAGACCTTAATGCGCCGGGCGTGCCGTCCCGCCAGACCAATATTGCCGCCGCCGTCGATGGGACGACAACCATCAAAGCGCTCACCGGAAGTCCCGGCAACATCTCCTCCGGTATCAGGAGGCCGAAGCCCCAAAACGGAAGCGACAGCGCAAAGACCAGCGCAAAGAAGCGGTATGGGTCGGCTTGGATCATGGTGCGATTTGCGCCAGGCGCGGCCCGGATATTGGCCGCTTGTAGAGAAGAAGGTCATACGCTTTTCCCCGCGCTTCGCCGTTTCGCCTGAACCCGCAGGCCTCAAGAAGGCGGTGCGACGCAGCATTCGGTGCGTCCACGGCCGCAACAAGCGCCCCAAGATGCAACTCAAGCTCCGCGTAGTGAACAAGCGCAGCCAAGGATTGTCGTGCGATGCCGCGTCCCCACAGAGCGGGGTCAACGGCAATGACCGGTTCAACGCCGCCCCGCATCGCCGCCAGGTTGTGCAGAGGTTCACCAACTGGTGTCAGGCCCGCGAGACCAAGACACCCGCATTCGCGATTCTCGATCATCCAAAGCCCAAGCCCATCGCGATCCTGAGCCGCACTTTGCGCAAACATGTTCCGCATATCCGGGCCAGACAGAACACGGTCGTCGCACAAGTAGCGCCGCACGTCCGGCTTGCGAAGAAGCGCTAGGCAGGCCGCTTCATCCTCATCGGTGACCGGACGCAAACATGCGCCCTGGATCTTGATCACAGGCTTCATTGCGGAAGCCCTCCTTTCAAATGGCGCGCGCCCCTATGGACGAGGCGCGCGCCAAGGGTCAGGACGTCACTTTCGGAAGATCGGGGTCGCTGCCCCATTCCGCCCAAGACCGATGGTATACCCGCACCCTCGGGAAGCCTAAAAGCCTGAGCGCCACATAGCTGTGCGAGGATGCAAGCCCTTGTTGGCAATGCATGATGACGTCGTGCTCAGATGTCACGCCATGGCGCTCAAAATGCGCCAGCAACCTGTCGGCCGGTTTGAACCGACCATCCTCGGCCAGATTGTCGGCCCAGGGGATGTTGACCGCCCAGGGGATGTGGCCTTCATCGAACATATGGGTCGGGCGCACGTCGATCAGGACACCGTCCCGGGCCTCGCGATGGATCAGAACGTCCTCGGCCGTTGCATGGCGGCGCGGGCTGAGCGCGGCCTGAAACACCGTTGTCTCCGTCATGCCGCCTTCCGTGCTGACCGGCCCGTTCGCCGCCAGCCACGCCGTCCAGCCGCCATTCAGGACCGAGCTGTTGCGATGTCCCAGATACTCCATCAGCCAAAGCATCCGAGCCGCATGAAACCCGCCCCGGTCATCGTAGAAAACGACGATGCTGTCGGCCTCGACGCCGAGATCGCCAAGGAGCGTTTCGATCTCCGAGATCGGGCGAAGGGCGCCCTCCACCGGGCTATGTTGCGCCGCAACGGCATTCGGGTCGAGGTGAAGCGCGCCGGCGATGTGCCCGGCATCGTAAGCCTCCCGCTCACGGATATCGACGAGGG
The DNA here is from genome assembly GCA_028279315.1 of Rhodophyticola sp. Classification (GTDB taxonomy): domain Bacteria; phylum Pseudomonadota; class Alphaproteobacteria; order Rhodobacterales; family Rhodobacteraceae; genus Rhodophyticola. Next base: position 19,763 of record JANQNZ010000170.1, read on the forward strand.
CAAGGCCGATATCGACTGGGTTGAGCCCGCTTTGGGCCAGCGGCGAGATCGCCGCGATCAATGCGCCCGGCTCAGTCAAGAGCGCGGGGTTTGCGTAGCTGGAGGTCTGGGCAAAGCCAAACTTCGGAAGCCCGAGGGCCGCAAGCCCGACCGCAAGTTGCGCGAACCCACGCCGTGTGAGGTTCTGTTTCATGTTTCTAATTCCTTGATGTGTTTAGGACGGTGCGCCGACCAGCCGAAGATAGGGAACCGGGGCTTTCCAGCCCTCCGGGTATCGCTTCCGCGCCTCATCGTCTGAGACCGATGGGACAATGACCACGTCATCCCCATGCGCCCAGTTGGCGGGTGTCGCCAATTGGTGGCGGGCGGTCAGTTGCAGACTGTCGATCACCCGAAGGATTTCGTTGAAGTCGCGCCCGGTGGTCATCGGGTACGAGATGGTGAGCTTGATCCGCTTGTCCGGCCCAATGATGAAGAGCGTGCGGGCCGTGGCGTTGTCCATCGCCGTGCGGCCTTCGAAACTCTCGCCTGCATCCGCCGGCAGCATTCCATAGAGTTTCGCGATGCTGAGATCAGTGTCGCCGATCAACGGGTAGTTCGGCTCATAGCCCGTCGCCGTGCGGATGTCGCCGGACCACACCGTGTGGCTTTCGACAGGATCGAGCGAAAGTCCGAGGATTTTCACGCCTCGGCGATCAAACTCTGATTTCATCCGCGCCATCACGCCAAGCTCGGTGGTGCAGACCGGGGTGAAGTCTTTTGGGTGGGAAAACAGAACGCACCAGGCGTCACCGATCCAGTCATGGAACTGGATCAAACCATCGGTGGAATGCGCCGTGAAATCGGGCGCCAGACTATTGATGGCCAAGGGCATTTTTGGGTCCTTTCATTGAGGTCGGTGGGCCGCATGCGCGCGACCATGGCAGACACCTAGGCAGTCACCGCTCCGGTGACCTGAAAGACTTCTGAAGGTTTGCGAAAACGTATCTGGCAGGACCAAACCCAAGCTGCGCGGTGTTTTTGGGCGCGCTATGCATCCAAGATCAGGCGCTTGTGCCCGCTAGCCGCTCGGTGTCCGGGGTGCAGTTTGGGGGTTCTAACGTTCGCGTATTCCCCCAGGTTTGTGTCCTTTTCAACTCTGGGGGCAATCTCTACGAGGACATTCTCCCTCGACGACATGGTGGGACAGGCCATGCATTGGCTGATAGACGGATGGACAATTGACGCATTGGACCGCACCGCAAAGCGGGGCGGTTCTGTTGCGCGCCTGTCTCCACGCGCCATACGCTTTCTGGGGGCCATGGCCGACGCGCAAGGCGCCACGGTGAGCCGCGGCAAACTGATGGATCAGGTCTGGCCGGGCGTCTATGTGGGCGACGAGAGTCTGACGCAGGTCGTGTCCGAACTGCGGAAAAAGCTCCAAAGCAAAGACATCATCGTGACAGTCAACCGGGGCGGCTATCGCTTGACGGTGCCGATTGAGGGTCGGGATGTCGACAATCTGCATATGTCGCGACGCACTCGCACGTCCTTGTCGATTGATGCCGACACGTTGTGCATCGAAGCAGTTGAGTGCTTCGCCCGCGCGCTCGAAGGCGCCGAGCGAACGTCCGTTGATCTGGCCGCACAAGCCGTGGCCATCGCGCCAGATTACGCCGATGTGCGCGCGCTGCACGCGGCGCTCCTCCTCAAGCGGCATATGATCTGATCTGAAGGGACAACGCTGGCCGAAAAGGCCTTGGAAGAGGTTGAAGCCGCGTTGAAGCTCGACCAGAACCACGCCCTGGCACAGTTCATAGGCGCGGCAGCCAGCCTGATGGCGGGGGTTCCGGGATATGGCCTGCATAACCTAGAGAAGGCGCTTGCCGACGCGCCCAACCTTGCGTGGAGCGAGCCGCCTATTGGATCAGCAGTTTCGCCTCGTGCTTCTTCAACGCGCGGCGGGCAGAGCCATAGGCCTCAACACCTTCAGGGGTGCTCAGCTCGGGGAAGAGCTCGAAGATCTCGTTGCGCTGCGCGTCGCCCATGGCACCCAGGGTCTGATCCCCGGGCTGGAAGCTCTCGGTCCAGGCCCCGTCGGATAACACAACCTCGTGTTGGTCAAACATCAGGTGGATATAGGTCACACAGCTCGCATCCACGATGTCCACCCCGTCCAGACCGGTGAGATGTTTGGCCGCGACCAGCACTTCGGAGTCCTCGAAGTAAAGCGCCGTTTCGTTATTGGCCATCAGTACGCGGTGGTTGGGCGACACCATCATGTCCCGCTCAGGCAGGTCATTGCCCAGGGCACCCTGACGGATCAGGACGGGGCGCAGATGCTTGGCCATGGCCAGTTCGGCCCCGGTCAGCGCCCGCTGGCCGACCCAGCGGATCTCCTGGATGCCTCTGTCGCGGGTGATCACCCGGTCGCCGACCTGCAGCGCCTCCACCTTGATCTCGCCCCGCGGCGTCGCAATCCGCGTGCCAGGCGTGAAGCAGGGGATGACCGCTTCGATATTCGTGAACACAAGGCTGCCAGCCGGATCCCCGTTATCGTCGAAGTAGAAGACTTCCCCATTCTCGATATTGGATGGATCGAAGACGATGTTGAGCGACCCACCCGCCGGCGCAGAGCCGCGCAGGTCTAGCGTGTCGAAATCGTCGCCACCCTCGTTGCCGTCGACCACGTCGCCCGCGTTGACATTTTCAAAGGTGTCACGGTCATCGCCGCCCGACAGATTGTCGTTGCCGATACCACCCTCGATCGTATCATCGCCGATGCCGCCGTCGATACTGTCGTCGCCCGATCCACCGACGATCTCGTCATTGCCCTGACCGCCCAGCAGCTCGTCATCGCCAGCGCCACCGTCGATGAAGTCATCGTCGATCTGACCGTCAATGACGTCGTCGCCGTCATCGCCAAAGAGCCGGTCGTCATCGTCGGCGCCGAAGATGACGTCATTGCCGGCCCCGCCGCGCACACTGTCGATACCGTTATCGGGCGCCAGGTCGGGGCCAAGGGGGTTGGTCCCATCATCCTCGATATCCAGCCCATCGGGCACAACCAACGGATCATTGCCGGAGAAGATGGTGTCGTCGCCCGCACCGGCATCGATGGTGTCGTTGCCTTCACCACCAACAATCCGGTCATCGCCAGCGCCCCCATCAACGCTATCGTCGTCGATGCCCGCGTCGATGACGTCATCGCCATCGCCACCGGTAATCGTATCCCGATCGTCGCCGGTAAAGATCGTGTCGTTGCCGGCACCGCCATCGACACTGTCACGGTCGTTAAATGGATCGGTGTCCGCGTCGAAGATGCCCGGATAGCCGATATCAGGCGCCAGCGTGTCGCTGGGGGTCAGACCGTTGGAGGAGTCGATGACGTCATCGCCCGCACCGCCCTGAACCGTATCGGACCCCTCGCCGCCCTCGATCGTATCATCGCCGATGCCGCCATCGATACTGTCGTCGCCCGATCCACCGACGATCTCGTCATTGCCCTGACCGCCCAGCAGCTCGTTGCCGCCTTGGCCAAGGATGGTGTCGTTGCCGGCCTCGCCATTCAGCACGTCATTGCCAGACCCGTTGGAGGGAGTCGTCCCCGGCCGGTTGCTGTCACCGAAGATGAGGTCGGCGCCGCTCCCGCCAAAGACGGTGTCGTTGCCGCCGCCGGCATAGACATCGTCATTGCCCAAACCTGCCGAGACGCGGTCATCGCCGCCGCGCGCATCCACGATGTCGTCATTGGGCGCCTCGCCCGCCAGGATCGCGTCATTGGCATCGATCCGGTCACCATCGGGATCGCCGGTATAGGCGACGTCGATGATATCGCTGCCTTCGGTGCCGTCCACATAACCGTCACCAAAGGTAATCGAAGGATCGTTAATGTTACTATAGGGAATGCGGAAGGTCCCGGTGTTGCCGGGGATGTTGTTATAGACCGTATTGGGCCGCAGCACATCAGTGGCCCCGTTGGTCTGGTTGTTCTGCCAGGCAAGCGCAAAGTTCTCGCCGCCGGTTGTTGAGCCACCGGAACTAATGGTCAGCGCCTTGATGAACAGGTTCGACCCGTTGGGGTGCGTCGGGGAAACGGAATTTGTCATGGCCGAGGTCGACCAAGTTATGCGCAATCCGATCAGGTTCGGGTCGGACGAATTGGTGATGATCTGATTGCTGTCATTATAGGTCAGTCCGGTGTCGTCGTCGGTGACCTCGATCGCAATCGGCGTCACCGAGGACCCGGTGATCGATGTCGTCGAACTGGATGAAGAATTGACCGGCGGCCGGGAGACAAAATCGGGCAGGCGATAGATATGAAACGTATATGTCGGCATGATTTACTCCTGAGTCGATCGCACTTCACGCGGGACACGGTCGCCGTTGGACTTGAAGGATGGATGGATGTCCGGTGACAGCCGAGGATCTCGGCGGCCGCTTCGCGGTGTTTCGGTATATGCAGAAGTGGAGCCAAACCGACGGGCGCGGTCAGCGGGCCCGTTCAACCCACCACACATCACATGGCCAAGATGCCATGCCGGCATCCCGATCTGGGCGATAGAGTCTGTGATGGTGTCAGGCCTGCGCCGCCGTTCTAGCGGTGCAGCAGGCACGTCAATCGGCGTTGGGTCGACCGACCTATCCGGCGCGCGTGCCGTCTTGGCGACCATAACCGGTCCGAACATCGTTACTCTCCAACACAGGCGCCGAAACGCCCACCGCCTTATGGCGGATACTCATTAAACCCACAGCGTGCAGATATTTGCGGCGCCTGAGCGTTCCGCATCAATCCGAGTCCAAACTGGGGGAGAAGGTCGCAACCTGCCCGAGCGATCGTGTCACACCGACCCAGGCTATGCGAAGCGCGTGGCCAACCGAACACGTGACTGCACACATCTCCGCATCCAGTTCAGATGCATCCTGTGCGGCCGCTCCCGTGGCCTACAAACGCCGCCCCCAGTTGGGCAATCCATTAATACAACGCAGATTGAAGCGGAGACAGATAAAATTGTTGAAAGCCGTTAATGCCGCCTCGAAACTTCTGACCGGCACGGCATTCTTCGCCACAAGACATCAACTTGTCCGCTGCTCATTGTTGATTAGCCTGACATCAATCCAGGCATTTGGCCCTGAATCCGGCCGGAAACCCCGCGAATGGCCACGCATTGTTCCCATCCTGGAAACTATGGCGATTGCGGCAGATCTGCTCAGACTGTTCTGCTCACGGATCGGAACATAGGCAAAGGCATGTTCACGATTGGGAACCCATCCTGCACGCCGCTGCGAAATCGTTCATTGATGCAACCGGTGCGAGGACGATTCGGCGAATCGAAGACAGGTCTGGGGTGGTCGGTTCTCCGCCTTTTGCAGACCGCGTCGTCAACCGCAAAGGCCATGCAACTCACCACTGTTCAGGCGGCAGTTGACAGCCTGACGGCGACCGCGCGGCGAGTGAGCGGACCGACCGAAAACGGGTTGTCAGAACCGGGGCCGCAACCGAAAGGCAGCGCAAAGACGACCGCGTTTGCGCGCCGCTGTTACAATCCTGAAACGTTGGGCCCCTAGAAGACCTTCGGCGCCTGATCGGGCAGCCCGAGATCAACTGAAAGTCAGTGCCGGTGTGCGAACCCGGCTCAGGGAGTTCCAACATGAACAACAAAGCACTCGCCGTGGCATCCGCCGCAAGCGTCATCGCCATGTCCAGCGCGGCCTTCGCGCAGACCGAAATTGACTTCTGGCACGCCATGGGCGGCCAACTGGGTGAGCGGACTGACGCCTTCGCCACCACCTTCAACGGCATGCAGGATCAATGCGTCGTCAATTCCGTCTATCAGGGCAACTATACCGAGACGATGACGGCGGCGATTGCTGCGTTCCGCGCCAGCGAGCAACCCCATATCGTGCAGGTTTTCGAAGTCGGCACGGCCACGATGATGTCCGCCGAAGGCGCCATCTATCCGGTGCACCAGCTGATGGCCGATCAAGGCATGGACTTTGATGAGGCCAACTATATCCCCGCCGTCATCTCCTATTACTCCGATACCGACGGCAATATGCTGTCCTTGCCGTTTAACTCCTCCACGCCTGTGATGTGGGTGAACCTTGATCTGTTCGAGGCGAACGATCTGGAGGTTCCGACCACCTGGGATGAGACCATCGAAGCTGCCCGTGTGCTGCAGGCTGCTGGTGTGCCCTCCCCGCTTGGGTTCGGCTGGCAGTCTTGGTCGATGATCGAGAACTTCTCGGCCTGGCATGACCTGCCGATCGGCACCATGGAGAACGGTTTTGCCGGGATCGGCACTGAGCTCACGATCAACAGCCCTGAAGTGATCGCCCATATCGACCGGATTCAGGGCATGGTTGAAGAGGGTCTGTTCGTCTATGGCGGGCGGCGCGGCGATTCTCGCCCGCAATTCGTCAATGGCGAGGCCGCGATGTGGATCAACTCGTCGGCCTATTTTGGCGGCTTCGTCGCGGATATCCAGGACTTTGAGTTCACCCAAGTGCCGCTGCCGCTCGACACCGCGGTCCGCACTGAGCCGCAGAATTCGATCATCGGCGGCGCCACGCTTTGGGTTCTGCAAGGCCATGAGGATGCCCAATATGCCTGTGCGGCGCAGTTCCTCGACTTTCTGTCGGGGACCGAGCAGCAGGCTGATTGGGCCCAAGCCACCGGCTATGTGCCGATCACGACCGCGGCGGCCGATCTGATGGAGGAGCGGGGCTTCTTCACCGACAATCCCGGCACCGATGTCGCCATCACGCAGCTCAGCCTGAATGCCCCAACCCCGAACAGCCGCGGGCTGCGCTTCGGTAATTTCGTGCAAATCCGCGACATCATCAACGAAGAGCTGGAGGCCGCGTGGGCGGGCGACAAGACCGCCGAGGAAGCCATGAACGCCGCCGTTGAGCGCGGCAATGAGCTTCTGCGCCGCTTCGAAGAAACCTCTGGGTCCTAAAACTTAGGCTTCTACAATCTGGCTGGCCGGGTCCCTGCACCCGGCCAGTTGCTTGTCGCTGATCCGGTCTTCCATGCAAAAACGCGTCGTCTTTCAAAACCGCTGGCTGCCTTACATCCTTGTGGCGCCGCAGATCCTCATCACGTTGATCTTCTTCATTTGGCCCGCCTACCAGGCGCTTGAGACGTCTTTCTATCTTGAGGACGTGTTTGGCTTCTCGCGGACCTTTGTGTGGTTTGACAATTTCACCCGCCTGTTCCGCGACGAGGGGTATCTGCGCAGCTTCTGGACAACCCTGGTTTTCGGGTTTGCGGTCACATTCCTCTCCATGTCCATCGCCCTTGCCCTTGCGGTGGCGGCAAACCGGGTGATTCGGACGGCGACCGTCTATCGCACCTTCCTGATCTGGCCTTACGCTGTCGCGCCCGCGCTGGCAGGCGTGTTGTGGTTCTTCATGATGAACCCCACACTTGGGATCATCGCCTATTGGCTGGAAACGGTCTGGGGTTACGAATGGAACCACTATGTGAACGGCAACCAGGCCCTTCTGATGGTGGTCGTCGCCGCGGCTTGGAAGCAGATCTCTTACAACTTCCTGTTCTTCCTTGCGGGCCTTCAATCGATCCCGAAATCGATGATCGAGGCCGCGGCGATTGACGGCGCAAGCCCCGCCAGACGGTTCTGGACCATCGTCTTCCCGCTTCTGAGCCCCACAACCTTCTTCCTGCTGGTGGTCAATCTCGTCTACGCCTTCTTCGACACTTTCGCGATCATCCATGCAACAACCTCTGGCGGCCCGGCTGAGGCCACGTCGATCCTGGTCTACCGGGTGTATTCGACCGGGTTTGTCGGCCAGGATTACGGGTCATCCGCGGCGCAATCTGTCATCCTGATGGGGATCGTGATTGCGATGACCTTCGTGCAGTTCCGCTATATCGAACGCAGGGTGCAATACTGATGGTCGAAAATCGCCCCTATATGGCTGTCTTGACCCATGTCGTGCTGATCGCTGGCATCGTCTTTCTCTGTTTTCCGGTCTGGATGGCGCTTGTTGCGTCCACTCATACGGGCGAAAGCCTGTCGCGCAGCCCGATCCCGATGTGGTTCGGCGGTGAGGGGTGGGAGAATTACAGCACCCTCCTGTCAGGCGGTGTCGATGCCGCGGGCGGCGTGCCGGTCGCGCAGATGATGTGGAACAGCCTGATCATGGCCATCGGCATCACCTTCGGCAAAATCGCGATCTCGCTTCTGTCGGCCTATGCCATCGTCTATTTCCGCTTCCCGTTCCGGATGCTGTTTTTCTGGCTGATCTTCATCACGCTGATGCTGCCGGTCGAGGTGCGTATCTTGCCCACCTATGATGTCGTGGCGTCCTTAGACATGCTCAACAGCTATTCGGGGCTGATCATCCCGCTTATCGCATCCGCAACGGCGACCTTTCTGTTCCGGCAATTCTTCATGACCGTGCCCGATGAGTTGGTCGAGGCCGCGCGGATCGACAGGGCCGGCCCAATCCGCTTCTTCTTCGATATCCTTCTGCCGCTGTCGCGCACCAATATCGCGGCGCTCTTCATCATCCTCTTCATCTACGGCTGGAACCAGTATCTGTGGCCCTTCCTGATCACCACCGACCAAGACCTCTACACCATCGTCATGGGCATCCAGCGCATGGTGAATGTGGGCGAAGGTATCCCGATCTGGCACCTGACGATGGGCACGGCGATCCTGGCGATGATCCCGCCCGTCCTGGTGGTTCTGGTCATGCAACGGCTCTTCGTGAAGGGCCTTGTGGAAAGCGAGAAGTGACATGGCCGATCTTAGACTGACTGATGTGGGCAAGACCTATCCGGGTGGCGTCACGGCGGTGACGGGCGCCAATATCGAGATTGCGGATGCGGAGTTCATCGTGCTTGTCGGCCCTTCGGGCTGTGGCAAATCCACGATCCTACGAATGATCGCGGGGCTTGAGACGGTGACAAACGGCACGGTCGAGATCGGGGGCCGCGTCGTCAACGATCTGGAGCCCGGCGACCGCGACATCGCGATGGTGTTCCAGAATTACGCGCTTTACCCGCATATGTCGGTGCGCAAGAACATGGAATACGGGCTGAAGAACCAAGGTATGCCGCGCCCGGAGATCGACAAACGCATCACCCAGGCCGCCGCTACGCTGCAGATCGAGAAGTTCCTTGACCGCAAGCCCCGTCAACTGTCAGGCGGGCAGCGTCAGCGGGTTGCCATGGGCCGCGCCATCGTGCGGGAGCCGTCGGTCTTTCTTTTTGACGAACCGCTCTCGAACCTAGACGCCAAACTTAGGACCCAGTTGCGGGCCGAGCTTAAGGACCTCCATCAGCGATTGGACGCGACATTTGTCTTTGTCACCCATGACCAGGTCGAAGCGATGAGCCTTGCCGATCGGATTGTCATCATGTCCGAGGGCCGGATTGAGCAGATTGGCACGCCGATGGAGCTTTATGAGCGGCCCGCCAGCATCTTCGTTGCCGAATTCGTCGGTGCGCCGCCGATGAATGTCTTTTCGCTGACCTCCGATGCCGGGCACGCCTTCGCCCAGATGGGTCCAGCCGCGCCGCCCGAGGCAAAGGCCATCGGGATCCGCCCTGAGGCGCTGCGCGTCGATCCGAGCGGACCAAAGGCGAAAGTCGCGCTTGTCGAAGCGCTTGGCGCCGAAACCCTTATTCATCTCCGGCTTGGGGAGGACCGGTTTGTCCTGCGGTCTGCCTATGGGCATAGCTTTGTCGAAGGGGGGGACATCGGGCTTACATGCGAGCCGGAGGCCGTCACGTTTTTCGGAGCCGACGACCGTGCCCTTGAGCCAGCGGCCCGGCAGACCAGTGTTGCCTGACGGACAAGATCAATGTCCGCGTCGATGGCCCCATTGAACCTCGACGATCTCGGCCCCAAGACCGAAGCCGTCAAGGATGCCCTTGCGCCTGGCCGCATTTCTCGATCTGCTGTCCTGACCCAGTTGCGCAACCAGAAGGACCATACCATGGACGGCATTATCGCCGCGGTGCCAACGCCGATCGACGTGGATTTCTCGCCGATCAAAGCCGCGTTTTTGGAGCATTGCACCTGGGCGCTTTCCAATGGCTGCGACGGGCTGAACATCCTAGGCACAACCGGGGAAGCAAACTCCTTCCCCAGCGAGGCACGGGCCCAAGTGATGGGATGGGCGGCCACGGCCCTGCCGACGGATCGGCTGATGGTTGGCACCGGGACGCCATCGTTGGAAGAGACGATCCACCTGACCAGCCTTGCGGATGATCTTGGATACCCGGTCGCGCTCGTCCTACCACCTTACTACTACAAGCCCGCCAGCGACGAGGGGCTCTTGGCCTGGTATCGCGCGCTGCACCAGGCGCTTAGCGACCGCGCTATCAGAATCTTCTTCTACAATTTCCCGCAGATGACCGGCTTCACAATCCCGGTGCCCGTGATCGCAGCCCTGGCGCGGGACCTGCCGGAGAGGTTTGCAGGCATCAAGGATTCTTCCGGGGATTTGGACTATTGCCGGGCGATCCGCGCCGCGGCGCCTCAGATGGATGTTTTTCCAAGCTCCGAAACGACGCTTGACCGCGTAGTTCAGGATGGGTTCGCAGGCTGCATCTCGGCCACGGTCAATATCACCGCACCGATCTGTGGCGAGGTTTGGCGCCACCGGGACGACCCGCCCGCGGATCAACTTGCCGAGCTTGATCGGCAGCGGAGTGCGATGGCCGGCCCAAACCTGATTGCCTCAGTGAAACATATGGTCGGCATTCGCTCTGAGGATGCCAACTGGGGACGGGTCTTACCCCCGCTTCTGCCGCTGAGCGATGCGCAGGCGCGGTCCCTTCAAAGCGCGCTGAGCGGAGGCTAGTTCACCCGCGCGACCACGTAGTCGGCAAGATCGGTCAGCATGTCTTTCAGGGCGTGATCGGGCAGAACACCCATCGCCTGTTTCGCCAGTTCCGCATAACGCAGCGCTTCGTCCCGGGTCTCTTCCAAGGTCCCGTGACGCCGGAGGAGCGCCATAGCCTCCTCCAAATCGCCATCCTCCTGACGACCTTTCTCGATGGTCCTGAGCCAGAATGCGCGCTCATCGGCATCGGCGCGCGCAATCGCGCGGATGACCGGCAGGGTCAGCTTCCGCTCCCGAAAATCGTCGCCGGTGTTTTTGCCCATCTCGCCCGTGGCCCCACCCCAATCCAGTAGGTCATCGACGATCTGAAAGCTCATCCCCAAGGCATCACCATAGGCGGCCAGCGCCCGGATCTGCGCCTCAGACACGCCTGAGATCACACCGCCAACTTCGGTTGCCGCTTCGAACAAAGCCGCGGTTTTGCCGCGGATCACTTGGGTGTAGATGGCCTCCGTCGTCGCGACATTCTGCGCGGCGGTCAGTTGCAGGACCTCGCCTTCCGCAATCGTGGCCGCCGCGTTCGACAGGATGTCCAAGACCGTGATCGACCCGGTTTCCACCATCAATTGAAACGCCCGCGCAAACAGGTAATCGCCGACCAGAACCGAGGATTTGTTGTCCCAAAGCAGGTTGGCGGTGGGCCGCCCGCGCCGCTTCTGGCTTTCATCCACCACATCGTCATGGAGGAGCGTCGCGGTATGGATGAACTCCACCGTCGCGGCCAGTTTCTGATGCGCCTCGCCCTCATAGCCACAGAGCCGCGCGGCGGCGAGTGTCATCATCGGGCGGATGCGTTTGCCGCCGGCTTCGACCAGATGGGCCGTCACTTCAGGGATGCGCGGGGCATGTTCGGACGCCATGCGTGACCGGATCAACCCGTTCACAGCCTCCAAGTCCTCGGCCAAATAGGCACTCAAACGGTCATGGGGTTTTGTGGCGGCCTCATCCAGGCTCATTTCGGGCGATGCCTCTCTCTCTCGACAAGCACGCTTGGCCTGCCTAAATGCCTATTCATGCAAGAAGTTCTGCGCAGCAATGACCCGACGATCATCGCCTTTGCAACGGCGCTTCTGTCAGGGGAGGATATAGAGTTCTTCGAGATGGACGTCCATATGAGCGTGCTGGAAGGCTCCATCGGCATTTTGCCGCGGCGCTTGATGGTGCGGCGGGCCGATGCCTTTGCCGCCCGTGCGGTGCTGCGTGACAATGACCTCCACGTCACTGAATGAGGTCTTCGTCATTGTGGGCAATGGCTCGGGATGCATCTCTAACCGCTGACCGCCCAGCTTCTCAGGCCAAGAGAACCAATGCACATGAGCGATAGCATCTTCATTTTCTTGGGGGTTTTACTCTTTCTGTTTGCGATTTTCCTCAAGTTTTATGGGCGCAGAAAGCTGCGAGAATTAGAATCTAGCGAGGATCGAAAGCGGCTTGCTCGGCGATACGGTAGAATACTGAACTCACTTATCGTTATCCTGTTTCTTGCCGGGCTTCTCGAAGCGTTAATGAGGTAAATGATGACCCAGTCTGTCGACCCAAATGTGATCGATGAGGCGCTGACTCGCGACGGGTTTCTCAGCGGGCGGGTTCAGGTCTGGCAACCGAAAACGGGTTACCGCGCTGCAACCGATCCGGTGTTTCTGGCCGCCGCCTGCCCGGCCAAGCCCGGCGACACGGTGTTGGAGCTTGGTTGTGGCGTGGGCGTGGCGAGCCTGTGCCTGGCGGCACGGGTCGAGGGGCTGCGGCTCACGGGCGTGGACCAACAGGCGCCTTACGCCGATCTCGCCCGGCGGAACGCAGCGGCGGCGGGCCAGGATTTCGAGGTGATCGAGGCCGATCTGGCCGATCTTCCCATACCGATCCGGCAGCAGAGCTTCACCCATGTCATCGCCAACCCGCCTTACTTTCACGCCGGCGGGGGCACGCCCGCCACCGACCCAGGGCGCGAGGCCGCGTTGCGCGAGGCAACGCCGCTTGGCACCTGGGTTGAGGTGGCAGGCAAACGTCTGGCCCCGAAAGGCTGGCTGACCCTGATCCAAAGCGCGGAGCGGCTGCCCGAGCTTTTGGGCCTTCTCGCCCCCGCTTTTGGCGCGATCTCGGTCCTGCCGCTCGCCCCGAGGATCGGGCGCCCGGGGGCCCGTGTCCTTCTCAAAGCGCAGAAATCGGGGCGGGCGCCTTTCCAATTGCTGCCGCCGCTCATCCTCCATCAGGGTGCGACGCACAGCCAGGACGGCGATGACTACACGCCCGAGGCCCGCGCCATTCTGCGCGACGGCGCCGCCCTCCCCTGGCGCTGAGACCCTCTTTCTCTCAAATTAGCGCTTTCCTATCGGAAACGCCGCGTGACACGACTCACTTCCTATGGTCCCATAGTCACGCTGTTGTCACATACGAGAGGAGGACACCGGATGTCGCTAGGCGCCCATCTTCAGGAATTGCGGAAAAAGCACGAACACCTCTCCGAGCAGGTCGAAGCAGCACAACGCAATCCCGGCATGGACGAGCTTGCAATTCGCGACCTCAAGAAACAGAAACTGCGCTTGAAGGAAGAGATCAGCCGTCTCGACAGTTAGGCGGCAACAAGACCAGTTTGAAACACCAACGCCCGCCAAGGCGGCGTCGCTGCATGGTTTGGGTTGGGAAGAGAGAACAGCTTTTCGGCGGGACTGCGCCTGAAGCGGGCTTTCGCAGCTTTGCCCGAGTTCATCCCGCACCAACCCCCTTCTCTATCCCATAAATATGGCCGCCGGAGGCATCCGACCGCCCCTTACCGCGCCACATCCGCCGCAGCCACGAACTCCCGGCCTTTGCGGTATTCGTCGAGTGACGCCACCTCTCCATCCATCCACTCCAAAAACGCCGCGACCTGAGGCTTTGTCTCAGCGCCCATTGGGCAGACGAAGCGGTAATGCGCCTCTGTTGTCAGCCCCAAGGGAAAGGGGGCCACGAGACGCCCTTCGCTCAGATCCTTCGCGGTCAGGGGGATCCGGCCCAAGACCACGCCGCCGCCCGATGCGGCGGCGTCAATCGCGTGATCGGCCTGGTTGAAACTGGCGGCGATCTCCGGCGTTTGCTCCAACCCCGCCGCGCGGAACCAGGCCGGCCAATCGATTGCCGGCCTCAGGAATTTCGTGTCCAACTGATCCAGAAGCGGCGCGCCGACCAGGCTTTCTGGGGTTGGATATTGCTCGGCCAGGGCCGGGTGCATCATCGGGGTTACCCAATCCGCGATGATCCGTTTGGAGAACAACCCGTCATCGTCGCGCCCGCCCATGCCAAAGCGGATCGCCACATCCACATCATCGCGGTCGAAGTCGAGAATGCGGAGCGTGGCGGAGAACCGGAATTCGATCTCGGGGTGTTTCTGCGCGAAGTCAAACAGCCGCGGCGCCAGCCATTTTGCGGTGAAGGCCGGTCCCGCCGTGACCGACAGCGTGGTGTCATCGCTGACCCGCCTTGTCGCACGCCAGGCGGCGATCAGTCCCGCAAAGCTCGGGCCCGTTCCCGCGGCCAGAACCCGCCCTGCCTCGGTCAGCTCAACCGCACGGTTCAGACGATGGAAGACCGGTTCGCCCAGATGTTCTTCAAGCGATTTGATCTGAAAGCTGAGCGCGGCAGGGGTCACGTTCAACTCCTCCGCGGCTTTGGCAAAGCTCATATGGCGCGCGGCGGCGTCGAAGGCGCGCAAGGCGGTTAACGGGGGCAGATAGTCACTCATAGATACTTAAGTATAGCTTAACCGAACACTTGAAAAGTCTCGTTTGTCGCAAGCAGGGAAAAGGCCCATCTTTAGGTCAGTTCAGAATTACTCAAACCCAAGAGGTCCCCGATGTTCCAGATCACCGCCAACAGCGCCGCCAAAGCCGCCTTCGAACTGGCCCATGAAACCCGCGGCACCGCGCTCCGCCGCGCTGTCGAGCATTTGTTCAGCCGCCCGGCAGACCGCGCCCCAAAGGCCCACCCCGCCGAATAACGCAAAAGACCCCGCCGATCTCAGCGGGGTCTTTGATTGCGAAGGCGGTCCCGCTCAGACGAAGAACTGCGCCCCGTTGGCGGAAATCGTCGACCCGTTGATGAAGCCCGACTCGTCGGAGGCCAAGAACACCACGCAGCGCGCGATCTCTTCCGGTTCCCCCAAACGGCCCGCCGGGATCTGCGGGATGATCTTGGAATTCAGCACATCCTCAGGGATCGCACGCACCATCTCTGTCCCGATATAACCCGGGCAGATCGCATTTGCGGTGATCCCCGCGCGCGCGCCTTCCTGCGCAAGCGATTTCACGATCCCCAGATCGCCGGCTTTCGTGGCCGCATAATTCACCTGCCCCGCTTGGCCTTTCTGTCCGTTGATCGAAGAGATCACGATAACCCGGCCAAATTTGCGCTCCCGCATCCCCGGCCAGACCGGATGAACGGTGTTAAAGACCCCGGTCAGATTGGTGGCAATGACCTCATTCCACTGCTCCGGGGTCATCCGGTGGAACATGGCGTCCCGGGTGATCCCGGCATTGGCCACAACCACGTCGATCGGCCCAAGATCAGCTTCGACCTGGGCGATGCCAGCCGCCGAAGCCTCATAATCCGCGGCGTTCCATTTGTAGGTCTTGATACCGGTTTCCGCGGTGAAGGCGGCGGCCTTTTCGTCATTGCCCGCATAGGTCGCGGCCACCTCATACCCGTCGGCTTTCAGCGCTTTCGAGATCGCCTCCCCAATGCCCCGGCTGCCGCCGGTAACCAATGCTACACGTCCCATCCTTTGTCTCTCCTAACCCATGTCGTTGTAATGATGTTAGCGATGAACCGGAGTGCGGCGCAACATTATTGCGCCGCGAGCGTCGGTCATCACCGCATCAGTCCCGCGCCACGCAAAGCGCCACACCCATGCCACCGCCGATGCAGAGCGTGGCGAGGCCTTTCTTGGCATCGCGGCGCTTCATCTCGAACAGAAGCGTGTTCAGAACCCGCGCGCCCGAGGCGCCGATCGGGTGGCCGATGGCAATGGCGCCGCCGTTCACATTCACGATCTCGGGGTTCCAACCCATATCTTTGTTGACCGCACAGGCCTGCGCCGCGAAAGCCTCATTGGCTTCGACCAGGTCCAGGTCGTCCACCTTCCACCCGGCTTTATCCAGCGCCTTGCGGGAGGCATAGATCGGCCCCACCCCCATGATCGCGGGGTCAAGCCCGGCGGTGGCATAGCTCGCGATCCGGGCCAAAGGCTCGATCCCACGTTTCTCGGCCTCCTCGGCGGACATCAGCAGTGTCGCCGCAGCGCCGTCGTTCAACCCCGAGGCGTTGGCCGCGGTGACTGAGCCGTCTTTGGTGAAGGCCGGGCGCAGCTTCTGCATCGCCTCGATCGTGGCGCCGTGGCGGATATACTCGTCTTTGTCCACGACAATATCGCCTTTGCGCGTCGAAACGGTGAAGGCCGCGATTTCATCGTCGAACTTGCCCGCGTTCTGCGCCGCTTCGGCTTTGTTTTGCGAGGCAACCGCGAACTCATCCTGCTGATCCCGGCTGATCTGCCATTTCTCGGCGACGTTTTCGGCGGTCTGACCCATGTGATAGCCGTTGAACGCGTCCCACAGCCCGTCCCTGATCATCGTGTCGACATATTTCATGTCGCCCATCTTCTGACCCTGGCGCATGGCCGCGGCATGGGGCGAAAGCGACATGCTTTCCTGCCCGCCCGCGGCGACAATTGTGGCGTCGCCCAACATGATATGCTGGGCCCCAAGCGCCACGGCGCGCAGGCCCGAGCCGCAAACCTGGTTGATGCCCCAAGCCGCGCTTTCCTGCGGGAAACCGGCATTGATATGGGCCTGGCGGGCGGGGTTCTGGCCTTGGGCGGCGGTCAAGACCTGGCCTAGGATCGTCTCCGATACCTCTGCCTTATCCACGCCCGCGCGCTCCACCACCGCCTCCAGAACGGCGGTGCCCAGATCATGGGCGGGCGTATTGGCGAAAGAGCCCAGGAAGCTCCCCACAGGGGTACGGGCGGCAGAGGCGATGACGACATTGGTCATGGATCGAATCCCTTTTGGTTGGCCACGCGACGGGGCAAGCGCACCACGCCCGCGCGCGCAAAGAAACAACAGGCGGCAGTTGGGGCGGTCATAGGCACTCCGCCCGCCGTCCACAACTGACACGGTGTCTCAGGCCGGAGGGGGATTCAACCCTAGGGTGTGAAGGGGGTGTCGGTCAGGCCGTAAGAAGGTCGCCCTTTTTCGCCTTCCACGGCGGCGACAGGCTGGGGGCCGCGAAGAAATACCCTTGCAGGCAATCGACCCCATGATCGACGAGCCATTGGGCATCTTCCCGGGTCTCCACCGCTTCTGAGACGGCCACCATCTCAAAATGCCGGGCGATGGCAAAAAGCGCCTCACTCAGCACCTGGTTGTCGGCATCTTCGCTTACGTTTTGGGAGAACTGCCCATCGATTTTGATGATGTCGAAACAGAACTCCTTCAGATGTCGAAACGCCGTCTGCCCGGCGCCGAAATCATCCAAGGCAAAGGTGATGCCCTTGTCCTGCATATCTTCCATGAAGATGCCAACGATCTCGGGCATCTGCATGGCCGAGCTTTCGGTGATCTCAAGAATCAATCGCTCCACCACATCGGGGTGCAGCCGTATGAATTTCTTCAGAATATTCATCCAGCTTGGATAGCCAATAGAGCGTGCCGACATATTGATCGAGAGGCGCAGGGATGGGTTGGCGCGGAGCGTCTTTAACCCCGTGGACAAGGCCGCACAGTCGATCTTGCGACCCAGTTCCTCATCCTCCACAACCCCCATGAAATCGCCCGCGGGGATTGTCCGCCCAGTTTCATCAAAGAGCCGGATCAACCCTTCGTAGAAGGCCACCGGGTTCCCCGCCCGTGCCGACACAATCGGCTGGAACGCCAGGGCAACATTGCCTGTGCTGAGGGCCTGTTTCACCATGGCCATCGTGCCCCTGTCCCGCTCGGACGTGGCATAATCCAGGGGGTTTTCGCCCTCGTCCATCTGAAACCGACGCCTTTGCCGCTGCATCACTCTCTCCATTGACCATCTTGGCGTTGATGCGTCAAAAGCCCTTAAGGAGCGATGAAGATTCCCATTTTGTTCTAATTTGCAGGGATTTCAGGGCGGGTAGATGTCAGAGGTGAATAAACGCTGCGGCTGGTGCGGGTCCGAGCCGATCTATGTGGCCTATCACGACCAGGAATGGGGTGTGCCGGAATATGACAGCCGCGCACTGTGGGAGAAGCTGATCCTCGACGGCTTCCAAGCGGGCCTCAGCTGGATCACCATCCTGAAGAAGCGCGAGAATTTCCGCGCGGCCTTCAACGGCTTCGACCCCAATGAGATCGCCACCTGGGGGGAGGCGGAGGTCGCGCGCCTCCTCCAAAACCCCGGCATCATCCGCCACAGGGGCAAGATTGAAGCCACCATCACGAACGCCCGCGCCTGGCAGACAATCGAACAGGCCCAAGGTTTCGATCAGTTCTTATGGGGCTATCTCGACGGCAAACCGCTGCAAAACACCTGGCGCAGTTTGGATGAGGTTCCGGCCTATACCGATCTCAGTACGCAAATCTCGAAAGATCTGAAGAAAGCCGGGTTCCGCTTCTGCGGCCCCACCATCGTCTATGCCGCGATGCAAGCCATGGGGCTTGTGAATGATCACCTCATCACCTGCCCGCGCCATGCCGAGGTGGCCGCGCTGGCCCGATGACCTTTGGCAGGGGTGCCGCTTTCTTTGCTTCCCAAATACCTCCGGGGGAGCGCCGCAAGGCGCGGGGGCAGCGCCCCCTATGATCCCGGTCTAAACCTCGGCAAATGAGGGTCCGTCGCGCGGTCTTGTCCTAGCTCCCCACGCCCTCAATCACCGCCCTGAGCAGCGTGATCGCCTCAGGACTCGCCCAATTCGCATCCCCCCGAAGCCGCGCGATCTCCTCACCCTCCGGGTTCAGAAGCACCGTGATCGGCAGGCCAAACACCCCCATCTCGCGGGCAATTTCTTGCCCCGGATCACGATACATCGGCAGCGCGTCGATCCCCGTCTCATCAAAGAACCGGCGGATCGCGGGCGGCGGGTTTCGTCCCGTCGCGAGCGTAATCACCTTGAACTCCTCGCCCCCCAACTCGTGCTGAAGCGTGTTTAGATAAGGCATTTCATGGCGGCAGGGCGCGCACCATGTGGCCCAGAAATTCAACAGGATATAGCGCCCCTCAAGGTCCGCCAGCGTATGCGCCTCATCCTCCATATCGATGAACGGCGTCTCCGACACCGGCATCGGTTCGTCATGAAAGACCAGCCCCCGCATATCGCCTTGGCGCAACTCGTCCAGCGTCTGCGCATTTGCACCAAAGGCCAAGGCCATGTAGAGCACCGGCACCATCAGAACTCGGATCATTTCAACGGTCCTTCCAAAGGGTTTCGACATGACGACACCGCACTCAAACACCATGTGGGGCGGGCGCTTCGCCGAAGGGCCGGACGCGATCATGGAGGCAATCAACGCCTCAATCGGTTTCGACCAACGGCTCGCGCGCCAGGATATTGACGGCTCCCGCGCCCATGCGGCGATGTTGGCCGCGCAGGGCATCCTGAGTGATAAAGACGCGGACGCGATCCGGGAAGGGCTGCTCACGGTCTTGTCAGAGATCGAGGCCGGAGATTTCGCGTTTTCCACGGGGCTCGAAGACATCCATATGAATGTAGAGGCGCGGCTGAAGGAATTGATTGGGGAGCCTGCCGGGCGGCTTCACACCGCGCGCTCGCGGAACGATCAGGTCGCAACCGATTTCAAGCTGTGGGTGCGCGATCAGATCGACGCGGCGGTCACGGGGCTTGAGGCGCTGATGCGCGCACTTCTGACCCAGGCCGAAGCGGGCGCTGATTGGGTCATGCCGGGTTTCACCCATCTGCAAACCGCCCAACCCGTCACCTGGGGCCACCATATGATGGCGTATGTGGAGATGTTCGCCCGCGACCGCTCCCGTTTCACCGACGCGCGCGCCCGGATGAACGAGTGCCCCCTTGGCGCCGCGGCGCTCGCCGGCACCTCCTTCCCGATTGACCGGGAGATGACGGCAAGCACGCTTGGCTTCGATCGGCCCGCCGCCAATTCGCTGGATGCGGTCAGCGACCGGGATTTCGCACTGGAATTCCTCGCCGCCGCCTCGATCTGTGCCATGCATCTCAGCCGCTTTGCCGAAGAACTGGTGATCTGGTCCTCGGCCCAGTTCCGCTTCGTGACGCTCAGCGACCGCTTCTCCACCGGCTCCTCGATTATGCCGCAGAAGAAAAACCCCGACGCAGCAGAACTGATCCGGGCCAAGATCGGGCGCATCCTGGGCGCCAATATCGCGCTTCTGACAGTGATGAAGGGCCTGCCGCTCGCCTATTCCAAGGATATGCAGGAAGACAAGGAGCAGGTGTTTGACGCGGCCGATACGCTGATGCTGGCGCTTGCCGCGATGGAGGGCATGGTGCGCGACATGAGCGCCAATCGCGACGCGCTTGAGGCCGCCGCCGCCTCCGGCTTCTCCACCGCGACCGATCTCGCCGATTGGCTGGTCCGCGCCCTCGACATGCCGTTTCGCGACGCGCATCATGTGACCGGCAGCTTGGTGAAACTGGCCGAAGAGAAAGGCTGCGATTTGCCCGATTTGAGCTTGGAGGACATGCAATTGATCCATGCCGAAATCACGGCCGAGGTCTTCAATGTCCTTGGCGTGC
>JANQNZ010000244.1 GCA_028279315.1 Rhodophyticola sp.
GGCTCAGGAACAGTTTCGTCCGGTCTGATTTCGGGTTCATGAAGAACTCTTCCGGCTCGTTCTGCTCCACGATCTGGCCCTGGTCCATGAAGATCACCCGGTTCGCCACCTGACGGGCAAAGCCCATCTCATGGGTCACACACAGCATCGTCATCCCCTCCTCGGCCAGGCTGATCATGGTGTCGAGCACCTCTTTGATCATCTCTGGGTCAAGGGCCGAGGTCGGCTCATCAAACAGCATGATCCGCGGGCGCATACACAGCGAGCGCGCAATCGCCACCCGCTGCTGCTGACCGCCCGACAGCTGGCCCGGGTATTTGTTGGCCTGCTCCGGGATCTTCACCTTCTCCAGGAAATACATCGCCGTCTCTTCCGCCTCGCGCTTCGGCGTCTTGCGGACCCAGATCGGGGCGAGCGTGCAGTTCTCCAGGATCGTCAGATGCGGGAAGAGGTTGAAGTGCTGGAACACCATCCCAACCTCGGACCGGATCTTGTCGATATTCTTCAGGTCATTCGACAGAAGCGTCCCATCGACCACGATGGAGCCCTGCTGATGCTCCTCCAGCGCGTTGATGCAGCGGATCAGCGTCGATTTGCCAGAGCCCGAGGGCCCGCAGATCACGATCCGCTCCCCCCGGTTCACCGTCAGGTTGATATCGCGGAGCACATGGAACGTGCCGTACCACTTGTTCATGCCGTTGATGTCGATGGCGATCTCGTCGGAGACCGTCATTTGCGACCGGTCGATTGCGCGATCCTCGGCGATTTGGCTTTGTGCGTCAGACATGTCTCATGCCCTCCTTAACGGTGATCGGTGCGCAGCTTGCGCTCCAAGAATTGCGAGTATTTCGACATCGCGAAACAGCAGACGAAGAAACAGGCCCCGATGAAGATGAAGAGCTCCCAATAGATGCCGTTCCAATCGGTTGTGGCCCGGATCAGGTTGGAGAACCCGATGGGATCGGAAAGCCCCACAAAGACCACCAGCGTGGTGTCTTTGAAGATACCGATGAAGGTGTTGACGATCCCAGGGATCGAGATCTTCAGGGCCTGGGGCAGAACGATCAACTGCATCGATTGCCAGTAATTCAGGCCCAAGCTGTCCGCGCCCTCATACTGCCCCCGTGGCAAGGCCGCGAGGCCGCCCCGGATCACTTCGGCCATATAGGCCGAGGCGAAGAAGGTCACCATGATGATCACCCGAAGGAGGAGATCGAAATTGGTGCCCGGCGGCAGGAAGTAGTTCAGAAGCAGCGAGGCGGTGAAGAGCCACACGATCAGCGGCACACTCCGGATCACCTCGATGAAGAACACACAACTCTTGTTGATGATGAAGAGGTCCGATTGCCGCCCCAAGGCCAAGACGATGCCCAAGGGGAAGGACAGGATGATGCTGGTGACCCCGATGATGATCGCCAACATGAAGCCCCCGATGGAATCGGAGTCCACGAACTCAATCCCGATCGGCAGAATCGCGTGCAGACCTTGCCCGACTGTGCCGGCCAGCAGCAGCCAGTAGAGGATTGGCAAGAGGATCGCGCCGATTGTGGCAAGAAGCGCACCGACAATCTCGGACCCGAACCGGAACACCGCCCAACCGATGACAAAGCCAAGGGCCACGGCGACGGGTGTCCAGATCGACCCACCCCAGATCAGCCAGAAGCAGAGGAACGGGGCGATGGCAGTCACGTAGAACAGTTTGCGCGAGACATTCTCGAACAAGATCGGCGCGACCGCGACGAAGAAGATGCCAAGGGCCAGGACCGGGCGCCAATAGAGGTCTTGCGGGTAGAACCCGAACATCAGTTGGTCCCAGCGGTCTGCCAGCACCGCCCAACAGGCCACGCTGGCGCCTTCGCCATAGAGCTCATCCCGGATCTCCCGGCACTCCGACAGCGATCCCGCATCCCAGATGCCAAAGAGCATCCAACCAAGCGTATGGCTGAGCACGTAGTAGATCACATAGACCGACAGAAGCGTCAGGATGGCGTTGGTGATCGAGGAGAACAGGTTCTCCCGCATCCATTTGATGGCGCCTGTCTGGGTGACCGGCGGCTCAGCCTCCGGCAACATCGTCTCACGCACATAAGAAGCGCTATGGGCACGTGTATCGCTCATCTCAGCGCTCCTTCAGTTTGATTGATGCGTTGTAGACATTCATCACCGCAGAGATGATGAGCGAGGTGACCAGATAGAAGAGCCCAAGGAGGAGCATCCCCTCCAACTCTCGCCCCGTCTGGTTGATGGTGATCCCGCCCAAGGTAGATCGGACATCCATATACCCCACGGCAATCGCCAGTGAGGAGTTCTTGGTCAGGTTCAGATATTGCGAGATCAGCGGCGGAATGATCACCCTCAGCGCCTGCGGCAGGATCACCAGGTTCATCGTCCGGTTGGGGCGAAGGCCAAGCGCGAAGGCCGCTTCGGTCTGGCCCCTGGAGACCGCGAGGATACCCGAGCGGACATTCTCGGCAATGAAGGCGCCCGTATAAAGCGCAAGCGCCAGAGTAAGTGCGATAAAGGAACTTCGCAGATGCGTCCCGCCAGAGAAGTTGAAACCGGTGAGCTCCGGGTATTCCAGCGTCACCGGACGGCCCAGGATGAAGTAGAAGATGATCGACGGGATGAAGAACAGACCCAAGGAAATCCAGAACACCGGCAGGATGTCGCCCGTCTGCTCCTGGCGTTTCCTTGCGTAACGGCGGAAAGCCCATATCCCGACCAGAGAGGCCAGGAACACCGCGACCAGCGTCAAAGCGCCGTCGCCCCAGACGGGCGCGGGCGTATAGACGCCGCGATTGGTGATCGCGACCGTGTCGAACAGGATCATGCTCGCCTCGGCATCCTCGCCCCTGAAATCGCGGGGTTGCGGGGTTGCCTCAGTCATGATCGCGAAGACGATCAGAATCCAAAGAAGCGTGGGGATGTTGCGGAAGCCTTCGACATAGACGGCCATCAGGCGGGCGACGATCCAGTTATTGGACAGACGCAAGACACCGGCGATCACACCCACAACCGTGGCGATGATACAGCCGACAAAGGCCACAAGCAGCGTGTTGAGAATACCGACAAGGGCGGCGCGGGCATGGGTCGAGTCATTGGTATACTCGACCAGCCGCTGGTTGATGTCGTACCCCGCGCGGCTTCCCAAGAACCCGAAATTGAAGTCCTTGCCAAGCGCTTGAAGGTTCTGGACCGTGTTATTCGCCAGCCAGACAAGCCCCGCCATGATCAAGATGAACGCGACAACCTGGATCGTCAAAGACCGGTAGCGCGTGTCGTAGATCAGTTGGCTTAGTCGGAAGCTTTCGGCGGGTGGTTCCGTCATTATTGCCATATTAGGCACCCCACACTGTTAGGTTGCCGAACTCTGTAACCAGGCCCTTTGGCGGCCTGTGCCCGGTTCGGTCTTTCGTTCTTCTGTCAAATAGACGAAGGGCGCGGTGTGACCCGCGCCCTTTGCCGTGATGGTTTTACCGGAACGGCGGGCTGTAGAGCAGGCCGCCATCGGTCCATTGCGCGTTTAGGCCGCGCGCCAGGCCGATTGGTGTCGCCTCACCGATATTCGCTTCGAAAAGCTCACCGTAGTTGCCGCCAACCGAAATCACGTTCACGGCCCAATCGCTGGAGAGGCCGAGCATGCCGCCCAGTTCCCCTTCGGAGCCGAGGAGACGGTTGATTTCCGGGTTCTCGGTGCCTGCGGCCAGTTCGGAGACATTGGCCGAGGTGATGCCAAGCTCTTCCGCGGCGATGAGCGCGTTCAGCGTCCAGCGCACGATGTCACCCCATTCGTGGTCGCCATGGCGCACAAGCGGCCCAAGCGGCTCTTTGGAGATGATCTCGGGCAGAACCACATGTGCCGAGGGGTCTTCGAAGGTGGCGCGCGTAGCGGCCAGACCCGAGGCGTCCGTGGTGTAGACGTCACAGGCACCGGCCAGGTACTGCTGCTGCGCCTCTGCGTTCGTCTCGATCGGCACGGGCTCATAGCTCATGTTGTTCGAGGCGAAGAAGTCAGCGAGGTTCAGCTCGGTCGTGGTGCCGGTCTGGATGCAGACGGTTGCACCGTCCAGTTCCATGGCCGAAGACACGCCCAGCTCACGCGGCACCATGAAGCCTTGGCCGTCATAGTAGTTGATACCGGTGAATTCGAACCGGAGGTCAACGTCGCGGCTGAAGGTCCAGGTGGTGTTCCGGGCCAGCATGTCGATCTCACCTGAGGCAAGCGCGGTGAAGCGGGTCTGGCCGGTCGTCGGCACGAAGTTCACCGCGGACGGGTCGCCGAACACAGCGGCAGCCACAGCGCGGCAAACGCCGACATCAAAGCCTTCCCATTCGCCGCTTGCATTCGGCGCGGCAAACCCGACAAGACCGGTCGTCACGCCACAGTTCAGGCTGCCGCGCGCCTGGACTTCGTCCAGAGTTTGCGCGGACCCTGCTGCAGCGACCAGACCGGCAATGGTCAGAGTGCCGAGAAGTACGGATTTTTTCATTGTTTACCTCTTCCTGATGGACCGCCCTTACGGGCAGTTTCCGACGGCCAATTTGGCCATGGTATAGATATTGAGAGGCTTTCACCCCCCTCACCGCCTCTTAATTGGGCAAATCTCCGGTCATAGGTCAAGGGTAACTGCCTGGCACCGCCCTCGATCACCCGATTCGCGGCATGCCGTTTCGCCTTCCGCACAAATGCTAAGCATCATGGGGCTTTGGTGATAGCTGCGCAGTCAAGCCGCGTCTGAGAGGGCAAGGAAGGCCGCCGCATGGAGGAAGGCCGCGCGCTTTTCCTCGGCAAATTCCGAGGCTTCCACATCTTCCCCCCATTGTTCCACCTGCCAATCCTCATCGATTCGCGACAAATCCCAGGCGTTTTCCGCCGTCCGCTCCCCCTCTGCGACCGCGAGGCCCAGGATGAGCGATCCGGAGAGCGTGACGAGGTCATGGAGCGCGGTCAGGGAAAACGGCCTGAAGGCATCGACGGCGCGGCAGGTAAACCGCACCCAGCAGAAA
>JANQNZ010000274.1 GCA_028279315.1 Rhodophyticola sp.
CCGTTCGGGGGCGTTTTTTGTTGTAGGGCGAAGAGGTTGAACCGGACACCGCGCCACGGCGCCGAATCTGTTATACTGGGTTCGGGCCGCAGAGGGGGCAACCGATGACGATCTCAGCCGCCGATATCAGATTGGTGCAGCAAAGCTTTGACCGGCTGCGCGCGGATTTTGACACCCATTCCACCTTCTTTTACGAGGCGCTTTTTTGCCGCGCGCCGGAACTCCGCCGCTATTTCCGCGATGATTTGGAGGGGCAGGGCATGAAATTCATGACCACCCTTGGCGTGATTGTCCAGAAGCTGGAGGACGAGTCCCAGATCGCTGAGCATTACATGGGGCTGGGGCGCCTCCACGCCGCGCTTGGCATCCATGTCGCGGATTTCGCCCCGATGGAGGAGGCGCTGATCGATACGCTCAGGAACGCGTTGGGAGAGGGGTTTACCCCTGAGTTAGACGCAGCCTGGCGCCGGGCCTATGCGGTTGTGAGCGGGAATATGATCCAGCGGGGTGGAATTGACGGGTGAGATTAGTATCGATTCTATACATACCTGAAGAAGCGACTTCGTCCTTGGGAGTGCGGAATGTCAGAAGGGTTTCGAAGCGAGGTTAGAAAGGCGCTCGGTCACTACGTCTATCGCCTAGTCGACCCAAGGAACGGAGAGACTTTCTATGTCGGAAAGGGGAAGGACAACAGGGTCTTCGATCACGTAAACGGGAAACCGCCCCCGGATGACGACGAAGTCTCTGCAAAGATTGAGCGTATTCATCAGATTCGAAACGCAGGGTTGAGTGTCCTGCACGTCATTCACCGGCACGGTCTTGAGGAGTCTGTTGCACTTGAAGTCGAGGGCGCGCTCATTGATGTGTATCCAGGCCTAACGAATGTTGTGGGCGGGCAAGGAAATGGTGACCGTGGGTGCGCGCATCCGGCGGAGCTAATCACCCGATACGGCGCGGGGGAGATCGATACGTTTCTTCATCCTGTGATGGAGGTCCTGGTTGGAAAGACCATTCGGCAGGCCGACATTTACAATGCAGCGCGGTTCGCTTGGCGTGTCGATATCGATAGAGCCCGTCAGGCAGAGTATATTCTTGCGGTCAGCAACGGGCTAGTTCGTGCGGTCTTCAAGCCTGAAGAATGGTTGAAGGCCACGCCCAAGAACTTCTCCGAGTTTTTGGAAGAAGGCGACAACAGCCTGTCTCATCGTTGGGGGTTTAGAGGCCAACCAGCCAGCTCGGATGTTCAGGCGCTCTACCTCAACAAGAGAATTCGAAAACGGAAGCCCGGCGAAGCAAGCCCGGTTCGCTATTTTCTCTGACCGTGAAGTGCCCTCTCGACGGTACTTGCTTGTCTTCGAGGCCTCATTTATACGCCCCCGGTGGTCCACCAAAGACCCGACTCAAACAACCAAGAAACGCCGCGTCTGCCCATCTCGCTTCGGGGGCAGTTCCGGCTTAGGAGAAGCGATATGAAACTGAATCAACTCCGCGACAATCCTGGCGCGACTAAGAAACGTAAGCGCGTGGGCCGGGGCCCCGGTTCCGGCATGGGTAAGACCGCCGGCCGCGGGATCAAAGGGCAGAAATCCCGCTCGGGCGTGGCGATCAACGCGTATGAAGGCGGGCAGATGCCGCTTTATCAGCGCCTGCCGAAACGCGGCTTCAACAAGCCGAACCGGAAGAAATTCGCCGTGGTCAACCTGGGCCTGATCCAGAAATTCGTCGATGCCAAGAAACTTGACGCCAAGAAAGAGATCACCGAGGACACGCTGGTCGAAGCCGGGATCGTGCGCCGGAAGCTCGACGGCGTGCGCATTCTGGCCAAGGGCGACATCTCCGCCAAGCTGAACCTCACCGTCACCGGCGCGTCGAAATCGGCCGTTGAGGCGGTGGAGAAGGCAGGCGGGACGCTGACGGTTGCCGCGGCTCCTGCGGCGGAATAACCCGATCAGGGGCTCGTGACCCCTTCTATGCTTGTGAGGGGCGCGCCTGCCCCTTACATCTAGCCCCAAGGTTTTTCACGCGCCGCGCGATCGAAACCCCGATCCCGCGGCGCCGTGCGTAAATGAAGAAGAGACGATATGGCATCTGCGGCAGAGCAAATGGCAGCCAACATGAGCTGGAGCGCCTTTGGCAAGGCGACCGAGCTTAGGCAGCGCATCCTCTTCACCCTCGGCCTTCTGATCATCTACCGGATCGGCACCTATATCCCGGTGCCCGGGATCGACGGGGTCGAGTTGCAGCGCTTCTTCGAAGATGCCGCCGCCGGGCTTGGCGGTGTCCTGAACATGTTCACCGGCGGCGCGCTGTCGCGGATGGGCGTCTTCGCACTTGGGATCATGCCCTACATCTCGGCCTCGATCATCGTGCAGCTGATGGCGGCCATGGTGCCGTCTTTGGAGCAGTTGAAGAAAGAAGGGGAGGCGGGCCGCAAGAAGCTGAACCAATACACGCGTTACGGCACGGTTCTATTGGCGACCTTCCAGGCTTACGGCATTGCCGTGTCGCTGGAGTCAGGCGGCCTAGTGACTGACCCGGGTTGGTTCTTCCGCGCGGGCTGTGTGATTACGCTGGTCGGTGGCACGATGTTCCTGATGTGGCTGGGTGAGCAGTTCACCGCGCGCGGCATCGGCAACGGCATCTCGCTGATCATCTTCGTCGGCATCATCGCGGAAATCCCCGCCGCGTTGGCGCAGTTCTTTGAGCAAGGCCGCCAAGGCGCGCTGGCCACGCCGGTGATCCTGGGTGTGATCTTCATGCTTCTGGCGACGCTGACCTTCGTCGTGTTCATGGAGCGCAGTTTGCGCAAGATCCATATCCAATACCCGCGCCGTCAGGTGGGGATGAAGGTCTATGACGGCGGCACCAGCCATCTGCCGGTCAAAGTGAACCCCGCCGGTGTGATCCCGGCGATCTTCGCCTCGTCACTTCTGCTTCTGCCGACGACGCTCAGCACCTTCTCGGGCACCAGCACGTCAGGCCCGGTCATGTCCTGGATTCTGGCCAATTTCGGGCCAGGTCAGCCGCTCTACCTCGCCTTCTTCGCGGGCATGATCATCTTCTTCACGTATTTCTATACGTTGAACGTGTCCTTCAAAACGGACGATGTGGCCGACAATCTGAAGAACCAGAACGGGTTCATCCCCGGTATTCGGCCCGGTAAGAAGACGTCGGAATATCTGGAATATGTGGTGAACCGCGTCCTGGTTCTGGGCTCCGGTTATCTGGCGCTGGTTTGTCTTCTGCCAGAGATCGTGCGCACCGAACTGGCGATCACGGCCTATTTCGGCGGCACCTCGATCCTCATCATCGTTTCGGTGGGGATGGACACCGTGCAGCAAATCCAGTCTCATCTCTTGGCCCATCAATATGAAGGGCTGATCGAGAAATCGCAGTTGCGCGGCAAGAAAGGCCGTGGGACAGCGCGGAAGGGACCGGCACGTCGATGAACATCATTCTTTTGGGGCCTCCGGGCGCCGGTAAAGGCACCCAAGCGGGCCGGTTGGTGGACGAACGCGACATGGTCCAGCTGTCCACGGGTGACATGCTGCGAGAGGCGCGGACCTCCGGCACCGAGATGGGTCGACGCGTGGCGGAGGTGATGGCGCGTGGCGATCTCGTGACCGACGAGATCGTGATCGGGCTGATTGAGGAGAAGCTGGCCAGCGGCGGGGCTTCGGGCGGCTATATCTTCGACGGATTTCCCAGAACCCTTGCCCAAGCCGATGCGTTGGGGGAGCTGCTTACCCGCCATGGCGCAAGTCTTGACGCGGTGATCGAACTTCAGGTCAATGACGAGGTTCTGGTCGAGCGCATCCTCAACCGTGCGAAGGAGGCCGCGGCCGCCGGGCAACCCGTCCGCGCCGACGACAATGCCGAGAGCCTGCGCCAGCGCCTGCTGGAATACTACAAGAAGACCTCGCCACTCATCGGCTATTACTATGCCAAGGGTCTTCTGCGCGGCGTGGATGGGTTGGGTGAAATCGACACCGTTGCGCAAGAGATTTCGGCGGCCCTGGACGGCTGATGATCCTGCGCCTGGCTGCGGTCGCCGTATTGGGAATGGCTTTGGGTGGCGGCCTCGGCTACCTCATCGGCGATCTCTTTGGGTATCAAAGGGCGTTAGACCACATCTGCTATCTGCTTCAGCAGCGAAATGCGGTGGCGGAAGTGGGTTTCGAGACCGTCTGCGCGGATTTCGGAGATTTCGACGGGCGGGGGTCTTGACGACCCGGGGATTAAGGCATAGCTACCGCCATCTCGAACGGATTCGGCATCGCGAGATCCGTTCTGAGGCTTGAGAAAGCCCGGGGAATCCTCCCGGGCTTTGGTTGTGAAAAAAGGGCCTGGGATGACGGGCTCGCAACGAAGAGGATACGATACGTGGCACGTATTGCCGGGGTGAACATCCCCACCGCGAAGCGCGTTCCAATCGCGCTCACCTATATCACCGGAATTGGCCGCAGCTCGGCTGACCAGATTTGCGAAGCCGTCGGCATCGACACCGCGCGCCGGGTCAATGAATTGTCCGACGCCGAGGTCTTGCAGATCCGCGAGCATATCGACGCCAATTTCACCGTGGAAGGCGACCTGCGTCGCGACACCCAGATGAACATCAAACGGCTGATGGATCTGGGCTGCTACCGCGGGCTGCGCCATCGCCGGAACCTGCCTGTGCGGGGGCAGCGGACCCATACCAACGCACGCACCCGCAAAGGGCCCGCAAAGCCCATTGCCGGTAAGAAGAAGTAAGGGGGCAGGTCTATGGCACGTGATACCCGCCGCACGAAGCGCAAGGTTTCTAAGAACATCGCCGCAGGCGTTGCGCATGTGAACTCGTCCTTCAACAACACCAAAATCCTGATCTCAGATGTCCAGGGCAACGCGATTGCCTGGTCTTCGGCCGGGACGATGGGGTTCAAAGGCAGCCGGAAGTCGACGCCCTATGCCGCGCAGATGGCCGCTGAAGATGCGGGCAAGAAGGCGCAGGAACATGGGGTGAAGACGCTGGAGGTTGAGGTTCAGGGCCCGGGCTCTGGCCGGGAGAGCGCGCTGCGCGCCTTGGCCGCCGTCGGCTTCCAAATCACCTCGATCCGCGATGTGACGCCGATTGCCCATAATGGCTGCCGTCCGCCCAAGCGCCGCCGCGTCTAAGGCTGAGTTATTCCCGCGTTGGGCCCGCCATCGGTGAGGCCCCACGCACCCGTCATTTTGATCCTCGAGCGTTCCAGGCGACGGATCCCGCCCGGAACAAGAATGGAGGCGACACGATGATCCATAAGAATTGGCAAGAATTGATCAAGCCGACCCAACTGGTCGTGAACCCCGGCAATGACCCGGCGTCGCAGGCCACGGTTGTGGCCGAACCGCTGGAGCGGGGCTTTGGCCTGACGCTTGGCAACGCGCTCCGCCGCGTTCTGATGTCCTCGCTGCAAGGTGCTGCGATCACGAGCGTCCAGATCGACAATGTGCTGCATGAATTCTCCTCCATCGCCGGTGTCCGGGAAGACGTCACCGATGTGGTTCTGAACCTCAAAGGCGTTGCGATCGATATGGAAGCCGACGGGCCGAAGCGGGTCTCGATCTCGGCCAAGGGTCCGAAGGTTGTAACCGCGGGCGATATCTCGGAAAGCGCCGGGATCGAAGTGCTGAACAAAGACCATGTGATCTGCCACCTTGATGAGGGCGCGGACCTTTACATGGAGCTGACCGTCAGCACCGGCAAAGGCTATGTCGCGGCGGACAAGAACCGCCCCGAAGATGCACCGATTGGCCTGATCCCGATCGACGCGATCTATTCCCCGGTCAAGAAAGTGTCTTATGACGTGCAGCCGACCCGGGAAGGTCAGGTGCTCGACTATGACAAACTGACCTTGAAGCTGGAAACCGATGGCTCCGTCACGCCGGACGACGCCGTGGCGTTTGCTGCGCGGATCATCCAGGACCAGCTGTCGATCTTCGTGAATTTCGATGAGCCGGAAGCCGCTGGCCGTCAGGAGGATGAGGACGATCTGGAATTCAACCCGCTGCTTTTGAAGAAAGTGGACGAGTTGGAACTGTCCGTCCGCTCGGCCAACTGCCTGAAGAACGACAACATCGTCTATATCGGTGACTTGATCCAGAAAACCGAGGCTGAAATGCTGCGGACCCCGAATTTCGGCCGCAAATCCTTGAATGAAATCAAGGAAGTGCTGTCCGGCATGGGGCTACATCTGGGTATGGATATCATCGATTGGCCCCCCGATAACATCGAGGAACTGGCCAAGAAGTACGAAGACAATTTCTGAGGCCGCGCGCCTCAGGACCCATAAATGCCCGCTTTAGGCGGGGATTATTCGGGCACATGCCCCAAGGAGAGGGCCCCACGCGCATGGGGCCCCAGACAAAGCATAAAGAAGGAGATGAACAATGCGTCACGCAAAAGGCTATCGCCGCCTGAACCGCACCCATGAGCACCGCAAGGCGCTCTTTGCCAATATGGCAGGCTCGCTGATCGAGCATGAGCAGATCAAAACAACGCTGCCCAAGGCCAAGGAACTCCGCCGCGTGGTGGAGAAGCTGGTGACCCTGGGCAAACGGGGCGATCTGCACGCGCGCCGGCAGGCAGCGGCGCAACTGAACCAAGACGGCCATGTGGAAAAGCTCTTCGACGTGATCGGCCCGCGTTATGCCGAACGTCAGGGCGGGTATGTCCGTGTCCTGAAAGCCGGTTTCCGTTATGGCGATATGGCGCCGATGGCGATCATCGAATTTGTTGATCGCGACGTGGATGCCAAAGGTGCTGCGGACCGCGCCCGCCTGGAGGCCGAAGAGGCGACTGAGGAATAAGCAGCCAAGCGGCCACGATTTCCAGAAACACGAAACCCCGCAGCAATGCGGGGTTTTTTGCCTAGGATGGTTTCGGCGTCGATCCCGCCGCTTGATCGCGTTTCGCCATATCGTCGATCAAACGCTGCAATTCGGAATCCGCGACCGGTGTTTGCCCCAGAAATTCAAGCAGATCATGGCGCGCAGGGCCCGGTAGATTCATCAACTGCGCAAAAAGATCGGGGTCGATCTTTTCGGACATAGCACGCCCCTTTGGATTTTGGGCGGGGAGTTTATGGTTGACCCCAAATCCGGCAACCTATCTAAAAAGACATGTCTTTTTGTTGGTCACATGTCGAAAACACCTGCGCTCGACCTGCTGCTTCATGAGTTGTCCCTGGCCACGCCAGGTGGCTATGCGATTGGATTGCACATTCGGTATGTGTCACCGCTGATAATGGTGAACACCTATCCTGAAGAATGGCAGGAGATTTACACATCAAAGGTCTACGGATTGCGGGACCCGACCCTGGCTTGGGGCTTGAGCCATATCGGTGTCCGGCGGTGGAGTGCAATTGGCCTCCCCGATCCGTTCGGTATTCTTAGAGAGGCGGCAGAGTACGGATTGGTTTTTGGAATGATCTGCTCGACGGGGCCTTTGTCTTCGCGCACGATTTGCGGCGCGTCCCGGGCGGATCGAGAGTATTCCGACGAAGAAATGCAACACATTCAGCGGATCGTGCAGCGTATGCATGATCTTTCGATCCCGCCCACAAAGCTGTCACGGGCGCAAATTGAAGCTTTGAGATGTATCGCGGATGGGGACCGCCATGCAGCTGCCGCCGCCAGACTTGGTATCTCTGAAAGTGCCTTCAAGGCACGCCTGACCTCTGCTCGTCAGAAGCTTATGGCCCGGACAACGGCCGAAGCTGTTCAGCGCGCAAAGGAATATGGATTGATTTGAAGGACAGGCACATGGTGAGGCAATGGCGCGCTCCTCCGCGGGGAAGGTTTTTTGACCCGAGCCAAAGGAGGCCGATCTATGCAGTCTACCACCTTGTCTTTCGACAATATGCACAATTACGGAGAGCTGTTCGCCAATATGCTGCGCGCGCGGCATTCGACGTTTATTGAGCATATGCATTGGGATCTGCCCAATGCCGATGGAATGGAGTTTGATCAATACGACACACCGCAAAGCCGGTGGGTCTGCGTGCATGAGTTGGGGAAGGTGCTGGCGGGTGTCCGGCTGACCCCGACGACGGCGCGCTGCGGTGTCTATTCCTACATGGTCCGCGATGCACAACGCGGGCTGCTCGACGCGATCCCGTCGAACCTGCTTTACGATGAGGCGCCAATCGCCAGCCATATCTGGGATGCCAACCGGCTGTTCGTGGCTGATGGGGTCAGCACGGATATCCGGCGTGAGGTGCAGATGTCGCTGATGGGCCATATGGTCCGCTCAGCCCGGGCTTTGGGGGCGACAACGCTTCTTGGGCTGTTGCCCATCGGTATCCCGCGGCTTGGTCGGCGCCTTGGCATTTCGATGGAGCCGGGCGGCCCGATCATGAAGATCGGCGGGGTCGCGCACCGCTGCTATTTCGTCTCGATGGCCTCGAAGATGCATTGACCCATGAGGCCGATCGAAAAACAAGCGCGCGCAAACAGGCGGTGGGCAGGGTCTATGCACTTGCCCGCCGCATCCCTAGATTGGGCCTACGATGCCCGATCTTTTCGACACCGCGCCCAGGCCTGAGGCGGGGGAGGCCACTGGCCCACGCCCCCTAGCCGACAGGTTGCGGCCGCGGTCGCTTTCCGACGTCATTGGTCAAGACCACCTTCTGGGGCCTGAGGGCAGCCTTCGGGTCATGCTCGACAGCGGCGCCTTGTCTTCCCTGGTGTTTTGGGGGCCGCCCGGGGTTGGCAAGACCACCATTGCCCGCCTTTTGGCCGATGAGACGGACCTGCACTTCGTGCAGATCAGCGCAATTTTCACTGGGGTGCCGGACCTCCGCAAAGTGTTTGAGGCCGCAAAGCTGCGCCATGCCAATGGGAAGGGCACGCTGCTTTTCGTCGATGAGATTCACCGCTTCAACAAGGCGCAGCAGGACGGGTTCCTGCCGCATATGGAGGACGGGACGATCCTGCTGGTCGGCGCGACCACCGAGAACCCGTCATTCGAGTTGAACGCCGCGCTTCTGTCGCGCGCGCAAGTGCTGGTCTTGAACCGGTTGGATGAGGCCGCGCTGGAGAAAATTCTGGCCCATGCGGAGTTGGACCTGCACCACCCCATGCCGCTTAGCCCCGAAGCGCGCGAGGCGCTGATCCAGATGGCCGATGGCGATGGCCGGGCGCTTCTGAACCTGGCTGAGCAAGTCGCGGCCTGGAAGGTCACCGGGCAACTCACTGTTGATCAGCTCTCCACCCGCCTGCAACGGCGTGCGGCGCAGTACGACAAGTCGGGTGATGCCCATTACAATCTCATCTCCGCCTTGCACAAATCCGTCCGCGGGTCCGACCCCGATGCGAGCCTTTATTGGTTGGCCCGGATGCTGGAAGGGGGTGAGGACCCCCGGTTCCTCGCCCGCCGGATCACCCGGATGAGCGTGGAGGATATCGGCCTGGCCGATCCCCAAGCGCAGCGGGTCTGCCTGGATGCGTGGGAGACCTATGAGCGTTTGGGCAGCCCCGAAG
>JANQNZ010000286.1 GCA_028279315.1 Rhodophyticola sp.
CGCTCAGCCGCCAGGGCCTGCCCACGGTCCGCACCGAGCACAAGACGAAGAACCTCGTCGCCCAGGGCGCCTATGTCCTGGCGGACGCCGAGGGCAAACGCCAGGTGATCCTGATGGCCACCGGCTCCGAGGTCTCCGTGGCCATGGCTGCGCGCGAGTTGCTGCAGGCCGAGGGGATCGGGACGCGCGTTGTCTCCATGCCCTGTTGGGAATTGTTTGCGGCCCAAGACGAGGCTTATCGCAAACGGGTTCTGCCCGGCGGCGCGGTGCGCGTGGCAGTGGAGGCTGGCGTGCGCCAAGGTTGGGACCGCTGGCTTCTGGGCGAACGGGGGCGCGAGGCGAAAGCGGGGTTCGTGGGGATGGAAAGCTTCGGCGGCTCGGCGCCCGCCGGCGATCTGTTTGCCCATTTCGGTATCACCGGTGAGGCGGTGGCCGAGAAGGCAAAGGCACTTCTTGGCTGAGGCAGGTCAAATGGGTGCGGTCCGCGCGGGGCTTCTCCTTGCTGGTTCACATCTGCTCGTTGCAAATCGAGACCAAGATGCAATCCGGTTCGGACGATATCGCTGTCCGCCCTTGTCACCTCTAGCGTGACACAAGCCGGGCATCGACAGGCCGGGGACTGGCGATCCTGCGGCTGAGCGGGTGCGCTTTATCCCAGCCAAGTCCGGCCTCGCCCCGATCTCAGCACAAAGACCAACCAAATCGCCAGGCCGCGGGACGGCCTGGCGATGCCCGGCGCCTTCGGCGCACTATTCGGGCAGGGGAAGACGAATGACCGTGGTTTGGCCGAACGGACCCTCTTCGCGACTCCGTCTCAGCGGGCTGCCAGCCGGATGATTCTTCGACCTAATGCCCACCCTTCGCGCCACCTAACCCCACAGCCTGCGCCACCGGCGCAATCACCCTTGTCACCACAGGGATCAGCGCCAAGCCCACGGCCAGCCCCAAAATCCCATCAACCACGGCTTTGACGGCCCATTTCACAAACCCCTCAGCCACCGCCACCCCATGGGCCACGGCCTCGGCCCAGCCCTCGATCAGATGCTCCGGCCCGAGCCAGCCCATCTCGGCCAGACCATGCACAATGATCGACCCCCCGACCCACAGCATTGCCGCCGTCCCCACGATGGTCAGCGCGCGCATAAACCCCGGCATGCCGCGCACAATCGCCCGGCCCATCGACCGAACCACCGAAGACTGCCCCTCACCCGCCATATGCAGCCCCACATCATCGGCCTTCACAATCAGCGCAACCGAGCCATAGACCAGCACCGTGATCCCCACCGCCACAACCGCCAGCGCCGCGGCCTTGAACGCCAGCCCGCTTTCGGGCAGCGCGGCGAGCGCAATTGTCATGATCTCCGCCGACAAGATGAAGTCGGTCTTGATCGCGCCTTTCACCTTCTCTTCTTCCAGATGGGCGGGATCATCCACCGGGCCGGAGGCGTCCGCCTCCGCATGGGTTTCGTGTTTCGGCCCCAACCAATGGGCCACCTTCTCGGCGCCTTCGAAACAGAGATATGCGCCCCCCAACATCAGAAGCGGCGGGATCATCCAAGGCGCAAACACCGTCAAGACCATGGCCGCGGGCAACAGGATCACCAGCTTGTTGAAGATCGACCCGCGCGCGATTTTCCAGACAATCGGCAGCTCTCGGTCGGCCGAAAACCCATGGACGTATTTCGGCGTCACCGCCGCATCGTCGATCACGGCACCGGCGGCCTTCACGCCCGCCTTCGATGCCTGCCCAATCACATCGTCGACCGAGGCCGCCGCAACCTTCGCAATCGCCGCCACATCATCGAGAAGCGCCAGTAACCCGCTCATGCCCTGCCTTCCGTCTTTGGCGCCCACTCTAGCCCGCTTTCCGCGCGCCTCCAACCGTTAGCGCAAACAGGTGCGGTTTGCGCTAACATGCCGAAAACCCACAGGATTTCCCTTTCCGAGATCGGAATACTTCGGTATGCACTCCGCCCAAGGCAGGGGCGACAACGACAGGCGTCATAGGAGACCGGCAGATGACCGTCACCATCGGAATCAACGGCTTTGGCCGCATCGGGCGCTGCACCCTGGCCCATATCGCCGAAAGCGGTCGGAACGATGTGCAGGTGGTGAAGCTGAACGCGACCGGGCCGATTGAAACCAACGCCCATCTCCTGCGCTATGACAGCGTGCATGGCCGGTTTGCGGGTGATGTCCGGGTCGACGGCGACACGCTCGATCTGGGCCGCGGTCCGATGCAGGTCTTCTCCACCTATGACCCGACGGAACTGGATTGGTCCGGCTGCGATGTCGTCTTGGAATGCACCGGCAAATTCAATGACCGCGATCAGGCGGCGGTGCATCTAAACCACGGCGCGAAACGGGTTCTCGTCTCTGCCCCCGCCACCAATGCCGACAAAACCATCGTCTATGGCGTGAACCATCGGGAGCTCAGACCCGAACACCATGTGGTTTCCAACGGCTCCTGCACCACCAATTGCCTGGCGCCGCTTGCTAAAGTCCTGAATGACGCGATTGGGATCGAACGTGGGATCATGACCACGATCCATTCCTATACCGGCGATCAACCGACGCTCGACCGGCGCCACAAAGACCTCTACCGCGCCCGCGCCGCGGCCATGGCGATGATCCCGACCTCAACGGGCGCTGCCGCGGCGCTGAAAGAGGTCCTGCCGGAGATGGAGGGCAAGCTCGACGGCACCGCGCTTCGCGTGCCGACCCCCAATGTCTCCGCCGTGGACCTGACCTTTGAGGCGGCCAAAACCGTCACCGTCGAGGACGTCAACGCCGTGGTGGCCGAGGCCGCCGCAGGGCATATGGGCGCGGTTTTGGCCTATGATCCGGAGCCCAAGGTCTCCATCGACTTCAACCACACCACCCATTCGTCAATCTTCGCCCCCGATCAAACCAAGGTCATCGGCGGGCGCACGGTGCGGGTGCTGGCCTGGTATGACAATGAATGGGGCTTTTCGGTCCGCATGGCTGATGTCGCGGGCGCCATGGGCCGGTTGTTGCACTAGGTAGCGTAGGGCGGGACTTGTCCCGCCGCGCCAGGGGGATCGGACGTCAAGGAATGGCGGGACAAGTCCCGCCCTACGCCAACCGCCAAGGCGCTCCTGCCTGTCTTTGCTTCAAAAATACTCCCGCCGGAGGCAAAGCGGGCCGAGGAGGGCTCCAACGGAGCTTGACGAGGCCCGCCCGCCCGGGCGAGCCCTCAAACCGCCGGCATCTCCTTCGTCGCGCAATGAATGCCGCCCCCGATCTCCCCCAAGGCATCGGCATTCAAGGTCACAACCTCCCGCCCCGGATAATGCCGCCTCAGCGCATCTATCGCGATCTCATCTGTCTCCCGGTCGCCAAACTCCGCTGCAATCACCGCCCCATTGCAGACAAAGTGATTCACATAGGACGCCACAAAGTCATAGCTCTGCACCCGGCGGCGGTTCGGCTCGGGGATCACCTCTATCTCCAGGCCAGCCGCCTCCAGGATATCGTGGGTCTCCAAAGCGGACCGGTGAAACGGGTCCGACAGATCCGGCTCATCGGGGAGGTTCATCAGCACCCGCCCCGGCCCCGTGAACCGCGCCAGCGAGTCGATATGGTAGTCCGTAATATCCTCACCCACGACACCCGGCGCCCAGATCATCCGTTCCGCGCCATAAGCCGCCAGCAGCGCCGCCTCCACCTCCGCCCGCGACATCCCTGGATTGCGATTGGCAATCACCCAAGAGCTTTCATGGGCCATCAACAGCCCATGCCCATCCTGCTCCACCCCGCCCGCTTCGCCTTGCAGCGGACTCGGCAAAAGCGGCACACCCAACCGCTCTGCCACCCGCTCGGCAATCCGGCCATCAGCCTCGTGGACCTGTTTGCCGCCCCAGCCATTGAACCGGATATGGCGCACGGCCAGATCGCCCGCGCCATTCACCACAAAGATCGGCCCGGAATCCCGGGTCCAGAGGTCTTCGGTCGGCACGTCCCACAGCGTCACGGCCTCCGACAGCAGCGCCCGGGCACCCCCGTGATGCTCGGCGCCGGCCAGCATCACCACCGGCTGAAACTCCGCGATGGCATTGGCGATATCGGCAATGGTCTCTTGCAGGATCTCCAAAAACGCCCTGTCGGGATGGACCGCTCGGCTGACCGGCCATTGCAGAAAGGCTTGGGTCTGCGGCCCCTCCTCCGCGGGCACATAAAACCCGTCCGGCGCCTCACCAAAAACCATTCCAGCCCGCATCATCGGCATCGCCGCCATCCCCGCCAAAACCGTCCGTCTTCGCATACTGCACCTCCACCGTTCCAACCTGGCGCATTCACGCGGCACCCCCAAGCAAAATCCGCGTGCGCCCTTGCACCTTCCGGCCCTCCACCGCACTCTCCATGGGGGCGGATCACAAACGGGCGCAGCACATGACCAACACCATCGCCGCTTGGCTGGCGCTGATCATCATAGGCATTGTCGCCGCCGATCTCTTCTATTTCGGATGGGACCTGCATCTAATCCTCGGCCGCGAGCTTCTGCGGCTTCTGGAATGGTTGGCCTTCTGGCGGTGAATTGCCGCGCTTCCCATCCTGACACACGCCCGTTACAACGCCCGTGCGTTAACGCTAACAGGTCCCAATCGGATGCCGGGGCCGCCATAGTGGCAAAACCAGAGCCAACACCAGGGTGAGGAGATCGACAATGGCCGTCAAAGTTGCAATCAACGGGTTCGGGCGGATTGGGCGTAACGTCCTGCGCGCGCTGGTCGAAAACGGGCGGACCGATATCGAGGTTGTGGCGATCAACGATCTCGGGCCAGTCGAGACCAACGCCCATCTGCTCCGTTTCGACTCGGTCCATGGCCGGTTCCCGGGCACGGTCACAACCACCGAAAGCACCATCGATGTGGGCCGTGGCCCGATTGAGGTGACAGCCATCCGCAACCCGGCTGAGCTGCCTTGGGGCGACGTGGATATCGTCTTGGAATGCACCGGCATCTTCAAAGGCGACAAAGCCAAGGTGCATCTGGAAAACGGCGCGTCTCGCGTCCTGGTCTCCGCCCCCTCCTCCGGCGCGGACAAGACCATTGTCTATGGGGTGAACCAAGACGTTCTGACGAGCGATGATGTCCATGTCTCCAACGCCTCTTGCACCACCAACTGCCTGGCCCCGCCCGCCTTCGTGATCAACAACGCGATTGGCATCAAACGCGGCTTCATGACCACGATCCACTCCTATACCGGCGATCAGCCGACCCTCGATACCATGCATTCCGACCTCTACCGCGCCCGCGCCGCGGCGATGAGCATGATCCCCACCTCCACCGGTGCTGCCAAAGCCGTGGGCCTGGTGCTGCCGGAACTGAACGGCAAGCTCGATGGCGTGGCGATCCGGGTGCCAACCCCCAATGTCTCGGTCGTGGACCTGACCTTCGAGGCCACCCGCAACACCACGCCTGATGAAATCAACGCCGCGATCCACGCCGCCGCTGATGGCCCGCTAAAGGGCATCCTGGGCGTGACGGACGACAAGCTTGTCTCAATGGATTTCAACCACGATCCCCATTCCTCGATCTTCGCGACCGATCAGACCAAGGTGATGGATGGCAATATGTGCCGCATCCTGACCTGGTATGACAATGAATGGGGCTTCTCCTGCCGGATGCTGGATACGGCGGTTGAGATGGGCAAGTATCTCTAAAGCGCACCCGCCAATCGTTGCAGGCGTTTCACCTTTCGCTGATGTCTCAGGTGAAAGGCGAAACGCTCTAGTCCCCAAACGGTGCTGAATTTGCTATCCTCCGCCGGAACGGCGGGGGGGTTTGCGATGGGTGTGCTCATCTCAACAACGATTCTGGTTGGTCTTTACGTCATCGGTGTGCTGATTTTCGACGGGGTGGACAGCAACATGTTCGACATGCCCCTGCCCCTTGGCGCGGTGATCGGCGGGGCCCTGATCTTTTCCTTCACCGCCTTCGGGCCGGATCTGGGGGGCGCCCCTCCCCCACCTGCCCGGCGCGAACCTGACCCACCCCTCCCCAACCGCCCCCGCCACAAGCCCGCCGCCGACCGGCGCGCCGACGCGGTCATGGGGGAGGCGATTGTTGGACGTCCTTGGC